>CAITEO010000069.1 GCA_903891505.1 uncultured Candidatus Woesearchaeota archaeon | reverse complement strand
TCTGCCAAATCTCGTGGCGCAAAGCGCCAAAAACTCGAAGTTTTCTTTCGAGTCATAGCATTCAACATCGACCGATTAATAAGATTAGGATATGAAGTCATACTAACATTCATCAGAATAATAAGGATTGCATATCAGCCGTTCAATCCAAAAAATTTATTAACCCCTTTCTGAGTTCTTGTATTCAATGGAGAATAATGAGAGGAATAATAAGCAGATTAGTTCGCCTGTAATAAAACCTGCAGCAAAGAATGCAAGTCTTGCCGCATTTACAGATTCTAGTCCTGCAACAAATGTTGCGGCGAGTAATGCTACTGTGGCTACAAAAGTAGATAAAACTACAGAGATGGCTACAACGAAGTCTGCAGCAGCTCCGTCAAATGGTTCAGTGGGTGCGAAAGCATACGAAATGGCTAAAGCTCAAAGAGAAATTAGTATAGCTGAATTCTTTGAGAAGAATCGGCATCTTCTCGGGTTTGATAATAAAAGAAAAGCACTTTTAACGACGATAAAAGAGGCTGTCGATAATAGTCTTGATGCCTGCGAGGAAGCAGATATTCTTCCAGAAATTATTGTTGAAGTAACAGAGATGGGTATGGATAGATTCAAAGTTGTCGTTGAAGATAATGGTCCAGGTATTGTAAAAAAACAAATTCCTAGAATATTCGCTAAACTTCTTTACGGAAGCAAGTTTCACAAATTAAAAATGCAGCGTGGTCAGCAGGGAATTGGAATTAGTGCTGCTGTCATGTATTCGCAACTAACGACTGGAAAGGCTACAAAGATTATGAGCAAGATTCATCCAAGTGAACCTGCGCATTGTTTCGATCTTAAGATTAACACTCAGAAAAACGAGCCTGAAATATTATCTGAAACTGAAAAGGATTGGCACAAGGATAATGGTACGAGAGTTGAGATGGAGCTTGAAGCGACATACATTAAAGGAAACCAATCCGTAGACGAGTATTTGAAGCAAACAGCGATAATAAATCCGCACGTTACAATAATTTATCAGCCACCTAAGGGTGAGCAGATAATGCTTGTTCGCGCAACTGATCAGAAACCAAAGCAGGCGCAAGAGATAAAACCGCATCCATATGGTGTTGAACTTGGTATGCTAATTAAGATGCTTGGTAACACTACTGCGAAATCAATCAAACAGTTCTTGATGCAGGACTTTTCAAGAGTAGGAGATAAGACTGCAGAAGAAATTCTTGAGAATTCAGCAATACTAAGTAATACAAAACCTCATGACGTCAGCCGCGATAAAGCTGAGAAATTAATGGAGGGCATAAAGAAGACAAAGATAATGATGCCTCCAACGGATTGTATTGTTCCAATCGGTGCTGAGCTTCTTGAAAAAGGAATTAAGAAAGAGGTCAATGCAGAATTTTATGCTGCAATTAGCAGAACACCTGATGTTTACAGAGGAAATCCGTTCTTAGTAGAGGCTGCAATCGCTTATGGTGGAGATATACCAAAAGAAGGTTCAATGACTATTATGAGATTTGCTAATCGTGTTCCATTACTATACCAGCAAGGGGCGTGCGCAATTATTGAAGGTGTTAGCGAAACAAATTGGAAACAATACGGATTGCAACAATCAGGAAGCAACCTTCCACAAGGTCCGGTTGTACTCGTTGTTCACATAGCATCAGTTTGGGTTCCATTCACATCAGAAGCTAAAGAAGCAATTGCGCATTATCCTGAAATGATCAAGGAAATAAAACTAGCAGTTCAAGAAGTTGGACGTGAGTTATCAAGATACTTAAATAAAAAGAGGCGTGTTGGAGATGAGATGAAGAAGCGAAGCTACATCGAACTTTACATGCCTCATATTTCAGAAGCAATTAAAGACATTCTCAAATTAACAGATGTTCAAAAGAAAGAACTCGAAGTGCAGTTATCTGCGCTTCTTGAGAAAACAAGAGGAAAACTAGAGGATATGGATTTTGATCCTGATAAGAACGAAGAGTATGATGAGGATCTTGCAAGCATCGGACGAGAAGATGAGGATGATGAATATGATGACGATGCTGGTGGAGACTACGAAGATAAAAAGGAACGAGCTAGCTCAGGCAAGAAAACAAAAGGAAAAGAAGAATTGAAAGAGAGCGCGGAAAAAGCAGAGAAGAAAGCAAAAAAGAAAAAAGAATCAGAAGATGATGAATAAGTAAAAGAATACTTTGAATAATAATTAGCGTAATAATTCCTGCTCGACACCAAATGCTGCGCTTCGCGCAGTAAGTACCCGCCTAAGGCGGGCTCGAGGTGACGAGAAAGAAGAGAATAAAACGAAAGAATAACGTCGAAAATAAAACGGAAAAAGTAGAAAAAACAAGAAATAAAAAATCAAAACAAGAATGTGATTATCATGACAGATGTTGTAAAAAAAATAAAGGGAACAGCAGAAGAAATAAGACAGAATGTTCTTGCTGGAAAGAAAGCAGAACTTGAAACTCCTGTTAGAAGTTTGAATAACGTTTTTTACAATGAAAAAGATGGTTTCTTCGAACTCAAAGGGCAAAAGAAAAAAAGAACACTCACAGCGAGCACCGTAAAAACTTTTGCTCAAACACTTAGAGTTATGTCATTATCAAAAGATCTTGTTGAAACAGACGATATTGCGACGAAGAGGGAAGCTTACTACGTTAGCAAGAACTGGGGCGAAGCAAGATTCCACGAACAACCAGAGTCAGACGCTGTCATGGACGACATCGAAGCAATGTTCGGAGTCAATCGTGAACAACTCGGTTTCATCGCTGATGAACACGGAGGAAGTGTTGCAGGCGAATTAATCGTCATAGATAAAGATCCAGTGTCTGGGAAAGAACTAAGAATTGATTGTACAAAATTCGGAAGCGGATCATATTCAATTCCATCGGATGTAGAACTTTTGAAGTTCGAAACAAAAGCAAAATTCATAATTGCAATAGAAACAAATGGTATGTTTGAAAGATTGAACAAACACACGTATTGGAAAGATGCGAATTGCATACTTGTTAGTATGGGAGGAGTTCCGACTCGTGCGTGCAGAAGATTCATCAGACGTCTTAGTGATGAAAAGAACCTTGATGTTTTTGTATTCACAGATGGAGATCCATACGGATTTTTGAATATTTACAGAACACTAAAAGTTGGATCTGGTAATGCTGCGCACATCAACGAATTCTTTTGTGTTCCAAGAGCAAAATTCCTCGGAATTACTCCAAAGGATATTGACGAGTACAAGTTACCATCACATCCACTCAAAGAAGTTGATATTAAGAGAATAAAAGATGGTCTTAAGAACGATCCATTTATTCAGAAGTACAAGTCATGGCAAAACGCTCTAAATGCACTCATGAAATCAGGACGTCGTGCAGAACAGCAGGCACTTGCAAAGCACGGCTTGAACTTTGTCATAAGCAACTATCTTCCTGAGAAATTAAAGAACCAGAAGAGCTGGCTTGAGTAGACATTTCTTCAAGTTTTATTTAGGGACACAAAATCTTGTTTTTTAGTGCAAACTAAAGCAAAATGTTTATATACTGCGAGTGCACAGATGCTCTCTATAGGGATTGACTCAATCATTTGATTCAAAGAGGGTGTAACATGGTTAGGTGTAACAAGTTCGGGCAGGCTGGTGGCAATGCAGCGATAGTTCTCATAATAATCACAGCTGTAATAGTTTTGTATATTCTATTCCTTCCACCTGCGGACAGGGAAAATTTGCTGAACAATACATCGTCATCTTCATCTTCAAACACAACAGGGCAAATTCTATTGAGGGAGAGTCCTGGAAAATTAGTATATATTTCAAATGACGAGAATGATTATGATTTTCCTTCATTTACAGTCTCGACAAAAGTAAGCGGCGAAATAATAACATCTAGAAGTTCGCTTTATGTGAAGAATTCTGCATTCGAGAAAAAAGAAGAAACAATGCAGTTCAATTTAAATCCAGTTCTTACAGATAATGTTTTGCTTTCATTCAACATCGACAAGATGAGTGGGACGCTACATGTAGAACTGAATGGCGAAACAATTTTAGACTCCGAATTTCAGACGGGCAATTCTCCACCTATAACTCTACCTAAAGAAAAACTCAAAGATACAAACACTTTAACATTTTCAGTTTCAAGTCCAGGCGTTGCATTCTGGACGTATAACGAGTACAGGATTTCAAATTTGAAAATAACAGGGGATGTTATGGATAGAACTCAGAGTGAAAATACTCAATCACTTACTTTATCAGATAGCGATTTATCCAATCTTAAGAGTGCACAATTAAGATATGCACCAGTATGCAATGTTGGCGGAGCATCGTCGCTTGAAGTATTCTTCAACTCAGTTAGTATATTTAGAGGTTTACCTGATTGTGGAGTATATAACTACGCCCCAATATCGACGCAGATGCTACATGTAGGATCGAATGAGATAAAATTCACAGTAGATAAAGGATCCATAATGATAGATAATATGAGACTCTCAAATAAGTATGAAACAGATAATAATCCAATCTATTACTTTGAAATGGATGATGCAAACTTCACAAATGCCCAAGATCCAGCTAACGCTCAGCTAATTTCTAGTCGCAATGCGTATGTTGACTTAGTATTCCCTAATACAGAGCCTAAGCGGTTTGAAATTTACATAAATGGTAAGAAGATAGGATTTAGTACCGCGCTTCGTGCAGAAACAAGACAGATCGATAATTACTTGCGCCCTGGAACGAATTCTGTTGAGATAAAACCTCTAACTGATGTAACGATTACCGAGATTAAGATACGGCTAACAAATAGCTAATTTTAAAATGCAAGATTTATGATGTGAAAAAAGATGGGTGGAGATCTTAATGCGGATTATGCGTTTGCGAAGGAAGAAGTAGAAAGACTACATCAGAAGTTAGTTAATCAAAGAGCCATAACTAAAACGTTGACGTCTCCAGACAATATTGTAGATTCTAAAAAAAAAGAACATGAATTAGAAAGAGAACTAGGTGATTGGGAAGGAGAGAGAGATAGTTTAAAGCATCAGGTTGAAAAAATAAATCAAGAAGCCCAACTCGGTCAGGCTGCATCATTGTTTCCTGGAGAAGGAACTGTTGCTGCTGCAGTTGTAGAGCAGGATGTTCATAAAAAGAGCAGTGCTGCAGCTTCAAAGGCGGAAGAACGATCAGAGAAATTAAAAGAACATTCGCATAATGTTGAAAAACATTCTGAGGTAAAAACCGAGCGTGTATATGAACCTGAACCTGAATCATCTCCCGCACCTGCTAATAAATCTTTTGAAGCAAAACATAGAAAGATTGGACCTGAAGAATCTGAGCATAGTAGTTCAAGTCAAAAAAGTCCTGGAAAAAGTGGTCAGGGATGGATTAAAAGAAATGCTAGCAAGTTACTCGCTGTTTTAAAAAATGATATAAATCCATCAAAAAGATGGCTTTTTGAATTATTATTTCTTGCAGTTATAATTGTTCAGGTTGTGGATTTTTTAAATTGGGGATTTTCATCTACAGATACAATTATCTTGTATAAGAGGGCATTTGCATATTTTATAATTAGTTTTTTTGCGTCTTGGGCATTTAGTTCAAGTATAGCTGAGTTCCTTTTAGGTATTTTTGATTTTTTCCTCATAGTTTCGTTAGTACCCGTATTTATAATTCCTATACTAAGTTGGGCATTTAAATTACTAGGGGCATCAGCTAATGCATCAAATATACTTGGCGCAATCATAGGATTTGTCCCCTGGTGGCTTTTGTATCTAATATTTGTTAGAAATGTTAGTTTTCCATCACCTGCTAAGGCGGGAAAAAAAATATTTCATTATTTGTCGCCCTCTGTTCTTTCAAGATTGTACATTATTGGTCTTTCGCTCGTTTTTGTCATCTGGCTATTTACAACACTCATAATGCCTAACATGACAAATACTGTGGCGCAACTCACACAAGGAGAGAATACAGCAGTAAATCCTCAAACAGCAATTCCTATATTCCAGACATTTGTAAAAACAACAGTGAATAATGTTGTTAAGGGTATTACTGGAATTGGGTCGGGTGTGAAAAATGCATATGTCGGTTGGCAGAATGCAACAATGGGACAGGAATATTCGTCTCAAGTTGAGCAAAACAAAGCACTTACTGGAATATTCATCACAAGTCTATCATTCACGCAGAGTCCATCGGAAGATACTGATACAATTCTTGTTGGAACAGTCAAAGCCAGAAGCTTCGGCAATGTGACAAAAATAACGCCACAATGCTATGCTCAAAGAACAGATGGAACAAACAAAACAACCATCCAAGCTAATAGTGTAGATCCTCCATCGATAGATATGTACATGGAAGATCAGTTGAATGTCATGTGTGATTTTGGACAAAACTTAACTAATGGTAGTTACAAGTTTGTTATGGAACTAGATTTTAATTTTCAGACAGCAGCATACGTTGTTTATCCTTTTATAGATGAGAATTTATCTAGGCAGCTCGTACATGATGGATTTAATGCGAATACTTACTTTAATGTACCTGAAAAAACAAAGACTATCTATACAGCAGGTCCTGTTAAGGTAGCGATGAGTGATGAAGTTGCGATGCCTTTTACGCTTAGCATTAACAGAAACAACAAGATGCCATTTGGCTTATCCGTTGAAAATTATCCTCAGAGCACAGGTAATGTGGGGGAGATAACATCCATGAAAAGTGTTAGCATAAAAGTGCCAAGGGCGTTTGATGTTCCAAATACAGCCTCTTGCAAGTATACAAGTAAATTACCAATGGAAAATCCATTTTATTATGAATACGTTTTCCTTTTTTCAGCAGGTGCTGTATCTAAAGATTCAAAAGTTATAATTGCATGCAATGCAAACATAAGTCCTAATGCAGTGTATTCTATAATAAGTGATCCGGCAGGAATAAATGCTATTACTTTGCAAGGTATTGCTGACTATAATTATAATTTATCAAGAAGTTTGAGCGGCACCGTGACTCCATCTAGAATACCAAAATGAAATAATTAAAAAATCAGGAGAACTAAATAAGAACTAAATAAGAATTCAATAACAATTATGATGTGGAATTTAATATGAGCCAAAAATCAAAATTTACATTAAAAATAAATACATACAAAGTTCTTTTGATAGGTTTAGCGTTGTTTTTTTTGTTCATACTTACTGGCTGCACAGGGAGCCAACCTCAGATAGTAAATGTTTATACAGGAACAGAGGGTATTTCTGCTTCGTTCTCGACTAATAATCCTCCTATCGAGGCGTATGAAGATTCAGACGTAATATTATACACAGAGATATGGAATAAAGGAGCTTATTCTGTGGAACGTAAAAATCAATTACCTATTGTTGTTTACATCGGTTTAGATCCATGGTATTTTACTTTCAACAAAGATCACAAAGACATGATGTTACAAAACATAAACGATCGTGCAGAGATTTATCTTGCAGGAAAATCCCAGACATGGCCCATTGGGGAAAAGACGATGCTACCTTTAGCAATGCTTCATGTGAATAAACTTGATGGAAAAATAGAGTCTCCAACTACAAAAATAACGCTTAATGCGTGTTATTATTATAAGACTTTTTTTACTCAGAATGTCTGTGTTGATGGGGATGTATATAATTTGGAGTTGAACCCTATTTGTAAAAATCTGAAAACATATACTTTTTCAGGTCAAGGTGCGCCTGTCATAATAAGCCAAGTTGATGTAGATATGGTTCCTGTAGGAATAGATTCATCAACTGCAGTATCATCTATACCTATACTAGACCAGACTACGGGAAAACTAAGCAATATATCCCATGCGAGTCAGCAGACTGCAAGCGTTATAGTTGAGCCTAATTTCAAGATATATTTTAAGAATGCGGATAAAGGACTTATAGTTGCGAGTATGCCTGGTGAAAATCCTTGTCTAGGAAATAGAACTGGAGATGCAGTAAGAGTCATAGTGAAGCTTGGCAACACAGAACTTGTATGTTCAAAAGCAAATATACGAATGTATTCAAATGAAGGAAGTGTAAGGTGTTCATTGCCTGCTGATTTTGAGAATGGCTTGCCATTTACATCAAATAGGAATTATGAGATGCCGCTAAGCGTTGAAGCAGAATATTTTTATATGACGACAACTTCAAAAGACGTCAAGATATCAAGAATGGCTTGATTGTGGTGCGAGTGCATACGAAGGGAGTTAGAATAATGGTTTGCAAAGAGTACAGATTTTACAAAATCAATGAAAATTATGTAAAAGTTTATATATTGTATAATAGATGATGTGTGTAGAGGGTATTAATAAAAAAGAGGAAGTGTGAGGACGGAATATGAGAAAATTTCCAATTACGGGTGTGTTACTTGTTGTTCTTTTACTAATGACATTAATTGTTGCTGGCTGTACTGCATTTGGCAACAGCAAACAAGGACAGTGCTCTCAGGGAAATAGTTGTATGTATTACACTGGCAGCAGAGGAGTAATAACAACACTTTATCAACCACCATCAATTTTTTATTATAGATCATCTGACAGAGCTCAGGCTGATAGTAATACAATGGATTTCAACGTAAAAGTTGTTAATGACGGCGCCTCTGATTCGTATGGTGCTGTATTTATATCAGGATTCTCAGGAGATATGTTCAAAGTTTTCAAAATAGATTCCACTAATCCTAGTGGTAAGGAAATAACTATAAGCAAGAAAAGAAGTTCATGTTATTTTGATCTGATGAGTTTAGGTAAATCCATAGGACAATGGAATTTCTTGACTGGTTGTTTAGATTCATCAGTTACCAGACTTGGAGGTACAACTAATCTGAATATAGGCGCCCAGACTTTTGAAAAGATTTTCGGAGGCCAACCTTGGTTCCAAAAATTCGGTATTGGAAATTTCAATATTAAAATGACTGATAGCGGACAGTTGCTTGATTTAGGCATTGGCGCAAATATTGCTGATTTCTCAATTATGGGTTATGGCAGATCTTTGATGCTTCTTGTTAGTACACTAGATTTTGAAAGTCTTGGTGGAAGCACAATTAATATGAAAGGAGATAATGCAGATTTCCCAGGAGGAGATATTGATTATAAGACATTCAAGGTCCAAATGCTTGATTGGCCTGCAGGTCAGGATTATTATAACTTACCTTATCAAGTAAAGTCCTGCTATTCATACACGACATTTGTAAGTCCTATGATATGTATTGATCCTAATCCATTCTCTGCAGAGAAGAAAGTTTGCACTTCACAGAGTTATTCATGGGGAGGAAGTCAGGGAGCGCCTGTTGCAGTAACAAGTGTTCAGCAGACAAATACTGGCAAAGAAGTTCTCCTAGATATAACTATAAAGAATGTTGGTCCTGGAACAGTTTGGGATGTTGGTTATCTTGAAATGTGCAGTCCATACTATCCTGGATCAGTCACACCTGTAATGCATGATGTTGTTTACATAGGATTTGCATACATAGGTAATACTCAGCTTGACTGTACGAACTTTTACAAGGTAAGGCTCGATCCAAATACTAAGACTGCAAAGATAATGTGCAGGTATGATATGAGAAGTGCTGACGATATTGGAAGTGCGTATGCAACTCCATTAAAAATGGAATTATGGTATGGTTATGAGGAGACTATAACAAATCAGCTATTAGTAAGAAGGCTTAATTAGATGAATAGTAAATACTAGTAGATAATGATAAAATAAATAATAAAATA
>CAITEO010000068.1 GCA_903891505.1 uncultured Candidatus Woesearchaeota archaeon | reverse complement strand
TTCTGCGGAATTTTTTTGTACCCTGACATTCAGGTCTGGGATTAATTCGCGTTTTCTTTATTTAGTTATTGTTTTTTGGTTTATTCTAATTTTTTCTTTTTTTCTTGTTATAATTTTGTGCTTTTGATTTGATTGATTATTATCGCTTCATTTTTATTCTTCATCTTGTTCTAGTCGTTTAGATAATTTTTTTATGAAATAACGTGTTGCTAGCCAGGAGAGAAGTACAACAACAACTCCTAAGGCAATTAGATAAGCGCTGAATTTAATATATTTGAATATGACTCCAAAAAGCAGGCCTGAGTAGAAACCTAAAATGGTTATGAATGCACAGGAAAGTATGTTGATGAGTAGCGAATAGAAGAGAAATTTTTTTAGAGGCATTTTAGTCATACCTACGAATATCAGTCCGGCTGTGGGAATAAAAGGAGCCAGTTTTATTAAAGCCATGGCTTTTCCAGGATGCGTTTCTAGAAATTTTTTAGTTTTTAGAGCTTTTTTAGAATTAAGCGATTTTTTTACATATTTTTTTACAATTGTAGCATGACTTACCTTGCCTATGTAATAATAAATCATATCTCCTATGAAATTACCAAGTACGGCAAGTCCGAATATGATAAATACGTTAAAGGCTCCGAGTGAAGCTGCGAATGCAGCAACATAGTTTAGGATTGGGCCTTCAATAATGAACAGTATAAGAATAAATGAATAGGTCAGTCCCTGTATTGATGAAAGCGCTCCTGCTGCAGTACTTAGATCCATAAAGTCAAATAATTATAATCATTAATAAATATTCGCATCAAAAACGTAATTAGAACTATTTTCTTGTTTTTTTAAAAATAAAATCCGAGGAAATCCGTCAGACGAATTTCCTGGACGTAGAAAATGTATAGACATTTTCTTCGAATAATAAAAAATCTTCTTAAGAATTGATCCTGTTTATTGAATCATTACTTAGAATTTTGGCTTATTCTTGGCGTAGCAATCTTTGCAGAAAACTGGCCTGCCTTCAGTTGGTTTGAAAGGAACTTCGCATTCCTGTCCGCAACCTGAACATGTAGCTTTGTGCATTTCTCTTGGAGCACCGAAGTCTCGTCTTGCGCCGAAGCCTCCGCCTCTATTGCCGCCGTCTCTACCGCCGCCTCTAAAATCTCCCATTTTATTCTCTTCTCCTTGTACTTTTGTACCTTATATAGGCTTGTTTTAAGAAATTGTCTTCCAAGAATTTTCATTCTAAGAATTCGCTTCCCAAACAAATCTAAGAGGAAGAAATGCACCTGCCTATATAAAGTCGATTGTTTTTTGGACGGAAGAAGTCTATTATCCTTTGAAAACGTAACCTTTATTAATGCCTCAAAGTCACTAGGTCTGGGGGGAATAATCTATGAGAAGAAGCGAACGGATTCAGAAAAGACTCTCATTCATGCGATCTAAAGAATTGAAAACTGAAGAGAAGCAAGGAGATGGGCCTATTGAGAAGAAAAAATCTTTTTATTATAGGCACTATAAAATTTTACTGATAATACCTATGCTAATATTGGTCTTATCCATAGCATACCTTGGTGTGAAGATAGCCACAACTGGTGATTTCATAAACAAGGGAATAAGCCTTAAGGGAGGAACATCAGTTACAATTACAAAAGAAGGAATGAACAACATAATCCTCGAACAACAGCTTCAAACTCAATTTCCTAAATCAGAAGTGAACATAAGAGTTATCGAAGAATCAGGTGTACAAATAGGTTTTATTGTGGAATCTGATGTACCACCAGAAGATATAGCACTTAGTAATTCATTCATAGCTGCGATAAAACAAAATACTGGCGCAATAGATAATCAAATAAGTGTTGAGACAACAGGAGTATCTCTTGGAAATAGCTTCTTCAAACAAACAATGATTTCTCTTGTTGTTGCATTTATTTTGATGGCGATAGTAGTATTTCTTTATTTTAAAATACCAATTCCTAGCGGACTTGTGGTCTTGTCAGCATTCTCAGATATTGTTGTTACAATAGCAATAATAGATGTTCTTGGGATTAAAGTAGGAACAGCGGGAATCGCAGCACTACTAATGTTAATAGGTTATAGTGTAGACACTGACATTGTACTAACTATGCGTGTTCTGAAAAGAAAGAACGGTACAGTTTACGAACAAGTGATAAGTGCATTCAAAACAGGAATGATGATGAACATAGCAACACTTGTCGCAGTTACAGCAGCAGCTATCATAGCCACATCTCCAACGCTAAGAGAGATAATGATAATAGTTATTGTCGGAATACTTGTTGATATGTTGATGACATGGATACAGAACGCAGGTCTTCTAAGATGGTATCTTGAACGCAAAGGAGAGCAGTAGGAGAGGTATCGAAGATGAGCAAACTAAAAAAAATATTCACAAATGTTAGGATACTAGTACTACTTGTTGCTGTGCTAATAGCACTTATATTAATACATCCATCTTTATCTGATGGAGTAGCTATAAGGTCTGTTGCGAAGAACAGCGTAGCTATGGATGCAGGCATGGCGTCTCCAGCTGTTAATTCAAAACCAATGAGTAGAGAAGTAATTATCAGTATAAATAACAACCTTATACTGACTGAAAAAGATTATCATGATGCAGTTGCGAAGATTGGACCTGATGAAACATTCACGTTGAAAACAAACAAGAATACGTACTTCATAACCACAAGAGCACCTGTTGTTTTAGACAACAGCATAATTACTACATCAAATGATACATCTGTTAATGCAACAGTTAATACATCGGTTATTACGACTATTAATACATCAGTTATTACGCCTGTTATTACGCCTGTTAATACAACTGTTGTTAATGTAAATAGCACGACCATTGAAGACATAGGACTTACAGTTTACCCAAGACCAAAGAGCAACATAAAGAAAGGTCTCGATCTCGAGGGCGGAACAAGAGTTCTACTTCAGCCAATGGAAGAGGTTACACCTGCAGATATGGATCTTGTAGTCTCAAACATTGAACAGAGATTAAACGTCTACGGAGTAAGCGACGTTTCAGTCAGCGTCACCAAAGATTTATTCGGAAAATCATTTATATCAGTTGAAATACCTGGTGCGAATGAACAAGAAGTCAAGAACTTGCTTGCAGAGCAGGGTAAATTTGAGGCAAAAGTAGGAAATATAACTGTATTTAAGGGTGGAAACAAAGATATACTTTATGTATGTAGAACAGCAACCTGTTCTGGAATAACACCTGGTTCATGCACAACAGATGCAAATGGGGCCACATGCAGATTTAGATTCAGCATAACACTTAGCGGAGATGCCGCAAAAAGACAGGCTGCAGCAACTCAGAATCTTAACATAATTCATCTTGGAACAGGAGTTGACAATGCATATCTAGATAAGAATATATCTCTATATCTCGATGATGAGCTTGTTGATGAACTAATGATTGGTGCAGATTTGAGAGGAAATCCAGTAACTGAAATATCTATATCTGGTTCTGGAACTGGCGATGGTACAAAAACAGCAACCACTGATTCGCTCGCAAACATGAAAAAACTTCAAACTGTGCTTGTCACAGGAAGTCTTCCAGTAAAATTGAAGATTGTAAAGACAGAGAGCATAAGTCCAACTCTTGGATCAAGTTTTATTAAAAATGCAACATTTGCAGGTTTAATCGCATTGCTATGTGTAGTCTTGCTTGTTGCTATAAGATATAGAGAATGGCTAATCGCTGTTCCAATAGTGTTTGCATTACTCGCTGAACTCGTATTAACACTCGGATTTGCATCACTAATCGGATGGAGAATAGATATTGCAGCAATAGCAGCTATAATCATCGCGGTTGGAACAGGAGTTAACGATCAGATAATTATAACTGATGAAACACTCAACAAAGCAAAACACGAGAACAAGAATGATCTCGAAAGCTGGAAGAGCAGACTTAAGAAGGCGCTATTCATAATATTTGCAGCGTACTTCACAATACTTGTCGCGATGCTTCCACTCTGGTTCGCAGGTGCAGGACTCCTCAAAGGATTCGCACTTACAACTGTGATCGGAATTTCCATGGGAGTCTTCCTTGCAAGACCAGCATTCGGAGAGTTCCTCGAGATTGTTTTCGAGAAGTGAATCGAATAGATAATAGCTAATTTTTTTTATTTTCTTTTCTCTTTATTTTTTTATCTTTTGTTTTCTATTATTTTCTGATTTATTTTCTACTATTTTTGCTTTCATTCATTTTTTAACTTTACTTTTAATTATTTTCTGCTCTGTCCAACTCTGCTCGCCCGTGGCGAGTAAATACCGCGCGTAGCGCGGAACAAAGGGACAGAGAAAGAAAGAAGAATTATTAGTTTTTCATAAACGTTAATTTTAAGTAGATCGTCGTAAAGTTTGCGAGTTTTATCAAGAAATTATGATTAAGGGCCTCGAGTTTTGGTAGGACATGAAACTTAAGAATTCGCAGATAGAGCTGCATCCAATAAAAAGTTGGGAAGTTAGCATAGTGGAACTTCAGGATTTTCTGGGTAAGAAATACAAAGTCACAAGAAGGCTGCCTGAAATGTCTGTTGCTGAGACGAAGATATTTCGCAACAAGAAAAAAGCAAAAGAGTTATTCTATAAGTGGCTCGAATAGGGTGTCTATTTTTGTTTTTAGCAGTTCGATGAGTTCTGGTTGGTTGTAATAGTAGACGTCAGAAATGCCTAGAGAAAGGATGCGCTTTTTCAAGTACTGCTTCGGAAAACGCTTTCCTATCTCTGTCCGCTGGTGGTCCTCCATGACAATAATTGTATCTGCCCACTCCAGCTGTTTTTCAGTCACAGGATTTGTACTATAAATCCCGACAGATTTTGTATTGAACCTGTCCTTGAAAAACTCCGCAGCAGTCCTGCTCCTGTTTTGACCCTGGTTGCAGACGAATAGAACGTTCATGAAGGTATCAGATGGAATCGTAGATTTAAATCTTGTGAAGAAATGGAAAGAAACGAAGAGAAAATAATAATCCTGAAACTATCTACTTCTTTATCATCACGTAGACTTTGTCGTTCTTGCGAACGAGAGCAGGGACTTTTATCGCGATAAGTGCGCCCTTCTTTGCAGAAGAAATTGATTTGTCGTCAAGAACTATCTCGTTTGCACGTAATTCGACAATGCCGGTTGTTGGTCCTGTGATTAGTAGGTCATCTCCTTTCTTGACGTCGCCTGTTTCAATGAAAATTGAACAAACGCCTTTCTTCGAGTAATAATTTTGAATGTTGCCAAGGAACGTCTTTGTCTTTGTTGCAGCGGAGCCATAAATTCCAGACCATTCACCTAATTTCTCCCCGAGATAATAACCACCCTGCCAAAAACCACGATTGAAGACAGAGTCTAATTCTTTTTGCAGTTCAACTTTTTTTTGCTCTGTAAATTTGTTTTGCTCGATTAAATCGAGTGCAGTCTTGTACGCTTTGACTGTCGTGTAAACGTACTCTGGACTTCGACCTCTACCTTCTATTTTTAGAATACTAGGATTCGCAGTCATTATTTTATCAAGAACATTTATCGTGCACAGATCTTTCGGAGACATAACAAACTCATTATCAACAACAAGTTCTTGATTAGTTTCATCGTCTAACACACGATACTTGCGTCTGCAAGTTTGCAAGCAATCTCCTCTATTTGCAGAGTGGTTGTACGTTGCAAGAGACATGTGGCATTTGCCTGCAATCGCGACGCAGAGCGCGCCATGCACGAAGATTTCTATTTTAACAAGCTCGCCTGATGGTCCCTTGATTTTTTCTTTTTTGATTGTATCAGTTATTTTTTTTATTTTATCGAGAGATAATTCACGCGCAAGAACAATGACGTCGGCGTACTCTGAAAAGAACTTTACTGCATCTATATTTGACACGTTTGCTTGCGTACTGATATGAATCGGCATCTTGATTTTACATGCATATTCAATAACTGAGATATCAGATGCGATGATAGCATCGATGCTAGCTTTCTTTGCTGCATCGCATATTTTTTGTACATCTTTAATTTCATCATCGTACACGACGATGTTGAGCGTCAAGTTTGTCTTGATATTTAATTTTTTGCAAATAGCAACTATTTTTTTCAAGTCAGTAATCTGAAAATTATTCGCAGCACGCGCTCTCATATTTAACTTTCCAATTCCGAAGTACACAGATCCAGCGCCTGCTTGAATTGCAGCTCTCAAACTCTCCCATGAACCAACTGGGGCGGTGATTTCGACGGAAGAGGGTGCTTTCTTTTCTGTTTCTTTTTTTGTCTTTTCTACTTTGACTATCATGCGCTAAAGAAAGGAGAAATGAATTAAAAAGTTATTGGATGAATTCAATATTTCATTTTATTTTCGTATTCTTTATGGCTTAGCCAATCTAGAATTATACTAACAACTATAATTTCATCGTCTACAATAGAATATAACAATCTCCAACCATTCGGGAGATTAATCTTCCAAAGATTTTTGACTTTGTATTTTTTCCAGTATTCTTTTGGAACAATTCTTTTCGGAATCTGCATGCCACAAAAAGAATTTTCTTCAATTGAGTCGAGTGCTTTATTTATTGCTTTGAACAGTCCTTGATCTTCTTTTGTTCCGTTTTCAAGACTGTAGAACTTTTCTTTTAATTTACTGTCTGCAAACCTTATGTTGGAAGGTAATTTCATTCATCTCCGTCCGAGATCGGAGAGTTCATAATACGTTTTTGCAAGAGTTGGGTAACGTATCCAGCCAATCTTACCTTCTCTATCTACGGATATTTTTCTAGAATAAAGAAGATAATCTATAATCAAACTAAATGTTTGATACATAGTTCTCTTTGGAAGAGATTCCCAAAGTTTTCTTTTCTTGAACTCGCCATCGTGCAATTTTATGAATTTCTCAACCATCAAAATGGTGTCGAGTCTCGGGTATCTTAAAATCTTCGACGACTTTTCCGGAAAGGTTTCGGAGGTGGTTGTTTTTTTTACTTTTTTTGAAATCTTTTTCATGTTATATCAAAGGATATAACTTGAAGTTTTTATATTTTTCTCTGGAAAGTATTTTGCAACTAGAGAAAACTATATAAAACAACTCGCTGTTCTAAGAGGCGTAAGGACCTATGGTCTAGTGGTATGACGTCCGCTTGACTCGCGGGAGATCCCCGGTTCGAATCCGGGTGGGTCCATTAGGATTAGTGGCTTGAGCGGAGCGAAACCACTAGGGCGTCAACGGGCGTACTGGTTGGTGAGTATCCGGGTGGGTCCATTTGAAGTTCGTTGCAGTATTTATTGCTGTAAGGGATCAGAGGGCTGAGCAACGCGAATGCCGTGTGCGTTTTGAACGGGCGCGACCGTTCCCGTTGGTGGGTCCATTTTATTATTTAATCAACATAAAGAGGGGAACAATGGCTAACTTAACACCGTTAAATTTTACATCGAATTCTACGTTCAATGTAACGCCTGTAAATTTGCCGTTTGTTAATCAGACGTTCCTTGGCAACACTGTGAACACATATCTTGTTGCGCTCATTTATTTTGTTGGGGCAGTATTAATTCTAAAGCTATTATCTTTTCTAATAATAAAAATACTTGAGAATATTTGCAAGACAAAAACATCCAAGTTCAAAGAAGGAATAGTTGATGTATTCAAAGCGTTGCAATTACCTTTGTTTTTAATTATAGGCATAAAAATAGCGTCGAAACATCTAGCAGTGCATGCTACAATAACGAAAGTTCTTGATTATGTACTTTTGATTATAATAACATACTATGTTGTTCGGGCGATAATATTTGTTGTGCGTCATGCATCTAAACGAATGATAGACAAACGAGTGAAAGAGGACAAAGATGTAGATACTCATCTTCTGAGTTTTTTCACAAAAGCAATCTATGCAATATTGTGGATTGCAGCATTCTTATTTATTCTCTCGCAGTTCGGTGTAGATGTATCGAAAGTATTGACCGGTCTTGGCATTGCAGGAATCGCTGTCGCGTTCGCGCTCCAGAGCATACTCGGAGATATATTCGCATCAGTTTCAATTTACTTCGACAAACCATTCAAACCAGGAGACTATGTAGAGTTGACTGATGGGCGCGAAGGAACAGTTATTCGAACAGGAATAAAATCTACAAGAATAAAGATGCTCCGTGGAGAAGAGCTCGTAATTTCTAACAAAGATATAACTGATACGAGGCTTCATAATCTTGATCGGATGGATGCTAGACGAGTTGAACTTGATTTGCACATTAATTATGGAACGCCGAAGAAGAAACTTGAGAAAATTCCAAAAATACTCGAAGCAATTGTCAAGAAACAGAAAAAGACAGAATTCTTCAGGGCTCATTTAAAGACGTTCAAAGATTCTTACATTCTATATGAACTAAGATATGCTGTAAAGAGCAAAGATTATACTTTGTACATGGATGCTCAGCAAGCAGTAAACCTTGCAATAATTGACGCGTTCGAAAAAGAAGGAATTGAATTTGCACTTCCAGCACAAGTCGTTTACATTGGAGATAAGAAGAGAAAGAGCAGCAAATAAATAAATTAGAAGAGGTCTAAATAGTTTCTATAATAAAAATCTTTTTTCTTAGATTTCCATGATAGAAAATTCTCTAGAAATAGCCTATAACTTTAAAAACCCAGAAGATTCTATGGATGTATTATGGAGAGGAAAACCAAGATTTGGTTAATAGTCATATTTTTGCTCGTTGTAGCCCTTAGGTTATACTTTGCTTTCCAGATAAATGGGCTTGACTATGATGCATATACTGTCATTAGACAGGTGGAGCACATAAAGGAAACTGGGATGCCATTATTTAACGATCCACTCAGCTACTCAGGTAGGACGCATGTATTTAGTCCAGTGTATCACTATTTTTTAGCTTCATTCACGTTTCTTTTACCAATTGATATTGTTGCGAAAATAATTCCAAATATTTTGGCAACACTCACAGTTTTAGTTGTGTTTTTCTTTGCACTTTACTTTGTCAAGGATGAAAAACTAGCTTTGCTTATCGCTGCGCTTTCAGGAATCATCCCAATATTTTTTGACAACACTCTAAACAATGCATCGGTTTACACAGCCGTTGTTCCATTGCTTTTACTAACGGCATATTTCTTTGTACTAACACATAAAGATGACAAACACGTGTGGAAGCTCCTATTTTCAATGGTTCTACTTACATTCTTGCATCCCTCGTCTTTGATTCTAATGTTTTGTTTTCTCATATACATACTGCTAATAAACTTGGAAAACTTCAGAAAAAACTACAGAGAAACAGAACTTGTATTGTTTTTTCTGTTCTTCGTTTTCTGGGCGAACATAACAATCTACAAAAGAGCCCTTTTAGCACACGGAGACTTGGTGCTGTTCCAGAACATACCTGTTGATATAATCGCTCACTCATTCAAAAATATAACTTTCCTAGAAGCAATATATAGTGTGGGAGTTATACCTATAATATTTGGACTAATAGCAATATATATTGCTCTTTTTGTTTCGAACAGCAAATCTTTGATGATGGTCACAAGCATAAGTCTTGGTATGTTTGTGCTTCTCTGGTTCAAACTAATAGGTCTAGATGAGGGGTTAATGTTTCTTAGCATGGCGCTCATGGTGCTTGCAGCATATTCAATAGGAAGAGTTTACGAGCGTACAAAAATGATTAAACTAAAACACGGGCACAGGTATTTCATAAGCATATTGCTCTTGATAAGTATTGTTATGTTCATACCTGGAGCTTTATCCTCTCAGCATGTTGCACCGAGCAAAGCAGATATGAGTGCATTTGCCTGGCTGAAAAATAATACAGCTAATGATAGTGTTGTGATGGTGCTGCCTGAGGAAGGCTCTGCACTTAGTTATTTTTCAAATCGAAAAAATGTCATTGATGATGATTATCTTCTAATAAAAAACATAGATACAAGATATAACGATGTCACGTTACTCTATAAAGATATATTGCTGACAAATGCAATTGAGCGATTGAATTACTATTCTGTTGATTATATTATGCTTTCAGAGTACAACGAGAAGAAGACTAATACATATGATTTGGCTTTTGCAGATGATTCATGCGTGGTGCAAGTATATCCATCCGTGCAGAATGATTCCTCGCAGCTTCACACATCATCTTACTTAGATGAGCCGAATAAGATATCTAAGAACGCAACAGAAAACGTGGTTGAAAATAATGCAACTGAAACTAATACAATTGAAAATAATGCAACTGAAACTAATGCAACTGAAACTAATACAATTGAAACTAATTCAACTAAGAATATCAACTCTACAGAAAATACTTCAGCACAACAAAATATAATTACTACAAATGTGCCGAGTGCAGCTATAAAATATGTTGGTCCTAAAATATACAAGGTTAATTGTAGGTTGCTATCGAATCCAAAAAAAGCGCAACCTTAGCTTTAACTTAGCAAGCTAAAATATAGCAACTGAATAACTGGTGATAAAAAAATGATGTTCAATGATGAAAAACGAACGATAATTCTTTTACTAATAGTAGCGCTGTTAGTTTTAGCATCGCCAGTCATAATAAAATGGGCGCTGAATCAAAATACATACCTCTCAGAGGACACATACTACAACGTGAGAATGGTTGAGCAGATGAAAGAGAAAGATATTCAGCATCAAGATCTCTTGCAAGAGAGAAAATACGATTTTAATTTATTCCATTATTTGGTTGCAAAATCAGGCATAGGTATAGACTTTGCAGCAAAATATTTACCAATTATATTCGGGATATTATCTCTGTTTTTAGTTTATCTTCTTTTGAAGAGCATAAATCTCGGGCAAAACGATATATTTTTCTCAATAATAATACTAGCTACTACACCAATATTTTTGTTCAAGTTTACAACATTTAGTCCAGATATAATTGGATTTCCATTGTTTCTTTTAGGGCTTGTTTTGTTTTTTAGAGGATACTATGCATCAATATTTTTTCTTGGAGCAACAGCGTTCATCAATATTATGTATCCATTCATAGCACTTGTAATAATAGCTGGTGATTATTTTACAAGAAGAAAAAAACTCTGGATTTCTGTTGCGAATGTTGCAGCAATAGTAATAACTCTTGTTGCAGGAATATTTCTGTTGAACATAAATTATCTAGCTGCATTTATACCAGTTAAGCTAGGCTTAAACGGATTTCTGATTGAATTCGGGGCGATAAAAGGGTTCGCCATTGCAATGATAGGTCTTGCAATCATAGGTCTTTTCAGTTGGTGGAATAAAGAAATTTCAAAAACACCTGTACTTGTAACAATAATTCTGTTATTGGTTGTTTCGTTCTTCTTTGATTCGTCAAGATTGCAAATAGCCCTGCTTCTCGCGCTCTTTGCAGGATTCTCAATTAGTTATCTTGCAAATAGGGAATGGGAGATAGTTCAACTGAAAAGTGTCACACTTCTTTTAATACTTTGTATCTTAGTGTTTTCTGCGGTTTTGATGCTCAACTATCAGGTGAAAAATATACAAGAACAAAAAATGACGGCGATATCTTACATTTCATCTGCAGGAGTTACTAGTGCTGTAGATATTGCTGGAAATATTACTTCAATAGGATCAGACACAGTGCTTAGCGTCGAGAGAAATGGATTTTTAATAGAGTATGCTGCAAAGAAGAAGGCATACCTAGATGACAATTCATACATGTTCAGCGATTATCTCGCGAAGAAAAAAATTGCTGAAAAAATATATTACTCAAGAAATCTTCAAGAACTTGAGACTATGTTAAAATCTGAGAAGATAAATTACATATTTGTAGATGGCGAGATGCGAACAGGTGAGGTATGGAACGGACGCTACGAAGGACTTTTGTTCTTCCTAGAAAACAGCGATAGGTTTACGAAGGTATTCTACGACGACAGCGTTCAAATATACAGGTATGTCCCCGAAGGGACATAGAAAATTTAATGACTATGTTCATGAGGGTAATTAGAATTGTGCATTAATGGGAACACACAATAATGATTTGATCAATCTCGAATCAATGGTTTAAAGACAATATGATTTATATACTATTTCACAACATTTAAAAACGAACCATCCTTAGCCCTCCTCTAGAAAGACAAAATAATTGGCTAAAAAATGAACATAACATTTATACTAGTACTGCAATGGTTCGTGTATTTTATCTCAGCATACTTTTGCATGTTCTGGCTTTTAACATATCTCGATGATGATGAATCAGCACCTAAAAAAAATATCAATAATTGGCCTCTTGTGACAGTTGCAGTTCCTGCAATGAATGAAGAGAAAACAATAGAAAAAACATTAAACTCTATTCTGGCGCTTAATTACCCTCTAGATAAGCTTGATATTATTGTCATAAATGACGGATCAAAAGATAAAACAATTCAGAAGATAAAACCTTACTTAAAACATAAAAATATACAATTAATAGAACACAAAAAAAATAAGGGAAAAGGTGCATCGCTTAATGAAGCACTAAGAATTGCAAAAGGCGAATACTTTGTATGTCTTGATGCAGATTCGGAAGTTCATCCTGAAACATTAAAACAACTCCTAAGACAATTTGCAACTAAGAACATTGCCGTTGTTATGCCTATAATGAAAGTCAAAAATAAAGGAAAACTAAATATTCTTCAAAAGTTTCAATGGTATGAATACATTGTGAACTTTTTATTTAAAAAACTCATGTCTTCGATTGACTGCGTCCATGTAGCGCCAGGGCCGTTTAGCGTATATAGAACTCAAGCAATAAAAGATGTTGGTTACTTCGATGAACACAACCTGACTGAGGATTTGGAACTAACAGTTAGAATGCAAAAGAACAATTATAAAATAATTCAAAGTGTTGATGGCGTAGTCTACACAAATGCAATGCCTACAATGAAAAGATTTTACAGGCAAAGAAATAGGTGGTTTAAAGGAGGATTGTTTAACGCTGTAAAATACAGAGAAATGCTCTTTAATTCAAAATGGGGAGATTTTGGATTGATACAACTACCAATACTCATAGTTTCAGGTATAATATCATTAATATTGCTAAGCACGATAATTTATGAATTGCTAAAAAGATACATAACATATTTGGCTCATATGAGCTCAGTATCTTTCGATTTTTCTACATTTATCAAATCATTTACAGTGAACTTCAACATACTAGACGTAGGCCTTGCAAGTGTGCTTATGATGGTTATAATGGTGGCTATATCAATATTATTTCTATACCTCGCTGCAAGATACACAAAAGAAAAAGTTTTCACATATAATCCTGTCTTGGTATTCGCGTTTATGTTTTTCTACTTTTTTCTACTTGCAATAACGTGGGCAGGAGTTTCAAAAGATTTGGTTATGGGTAAGGTGCAAAAATGGTAAAACAGGAAAGAACTAAAGTAAAGAAAAGAAGATACATAGCAGCACTCGCATTAACTCTGCTAGTTTTTGCACTCGGTTTACTATTTGGAGTGTTCTTAGATTCACAAAGAGCGACATACATAAAAAGCGAGGCTAATAAGCAAAGCGTGGAATACAATAGTTTACAACTTCAGTACCAAATTCTTAATGATATAACTGAAAAAAAAGAATGCGAACCTTTACTCAAGACATTCGAATCTAGCGTGAAAAATCTTGAGTCTGCAAGGATACGCCTTGAGCAATATCAACAATCATCTACGTTCAACAAGGATGAATTCACGCTCCTTGGAAGAGAATATTCTTTAGCACAAATAAGGTATTTTATGCTTGCAAAAAAAACACAGGAGCTATGCGGGAACGACGTTGTAACAGTTTTATATTTTTTCCAGGATAAGGAAAAATGTCCTACTTGTGATGACCAGTCATTTATTTTGACATATTTGAAAAAGCTCATGGGTGATAAATTGTTGATATTTTCATTCAATTCTAATGTTGCAGACCAGGAGCCTGCAATAATGATGGTTGAGAACCAATATAATGTCACAAAGTTTCCTACTGTAATAGTAAATAGCAAAAAATTAGAAGGATTAACTGCAAAGGATAAAGTACTAAGAGATGTTTGTGACAATTTCAAGAACAGCTACGATTTCTGTAACTGAAATAGTATTATATTTTGTACTCATACAAAAGAGCTGTCTGGAATTCTTTTTTGAGAGCAAATTTTGTATTATTGCCGAGCCAATTTGATGTTGGTTGTTTCTTATCTTTGTATATTATTAGCAAGCCATCGTATTTCATTTCAGACTTATAGGTGTTGTAGAATGTTTCATCTTGGTGCTCAAGTTTTATAACTCTCATTCCTGTATAGTATGCAAAGACAGGGTAATTATCATTAGAATAAATGATTGTATTAGTAGGATATTCACTTTTTATGTATTGTGATACTTGCATTTCCTCAGTCGAATATGTATTTTGGAAAGGAGTAGAAATTTTTTCGAAGCTAGAATAGATGGATAGTACGACTATTATTGCAATTATTCCTAGAATAACATAATTTCTGAATCTGTTTTTTGTTTCTGTAAGACTCACAAGACCGGTTGATGCGAGGAGCAGAAGAGGAATGGTGAGAGGTATTGCATATCTTAATTCCTTATGATTTGTCAATGTTATGTATGCTAGGAATACCAAAATCCATATGACAAAAAAAATATTGTCAGCGTTGATGTTTTTGTTGTTAATGCCGTTATGTTTGTTAACTATTTTATTGTTGTTATAGCTGCTGTTTGTTTTGTAAATACTATTTGTGTTATTTTCGTGATTAGATTTCTTGCTTTTATTTTTATTTCTATGTATTATGATACCTGTGATAACAAAGACTAACAACCCAACGCCCACAATATATGGGAAGATGCTAAAGAAATTATTGAAATAGAAAAATAGGTGCTCGTTTGTATCTGCGACCATGTTCTGTGCTAGTAGGAAAGGTTTGAGAAAGAACCCTTTTGTTATCTGCGCCCAGATAAGATACGGGGTTATACCAATGAGAAAACCTGCTACAAGAGGGTATCCTTTTGAGATCCTTATTCTTTGCACGAGAAAATACAAAGGTATAATGAAAAGGATGACGATAGATGTGAATTTCATGAGAACAGACAAAGAGAAGACAAAACCTGATAATGCGTAATAAATCCAGTTATCTTTTTTAAGAGCGATAATCATTAAATAGAGTGCGCAGGCAATAAGTGCTGCAGCAGGTACGTCAGTCATAATATAATGCGCATTCTCTACGAGAAATGGACTGAATGCGAAAAGTATTGCCGCAATAAGGCCTGTTTTATTTCCATATAATTCTTTACCTATAAAGAACATGAACAGGGTACCCATTGATGCAAGTAGTGCAACTATAATTTCGGCTGAAAGAATATTGTGATAGAATATGTATGCGCCTGCAAACAAAATAGATAATAATGGCGGTCTGAACTGGAGCTCGTTATAATTTACTTTTCCTGAATGGATGACTTCTGCATTTTGAAGATAAACAGTCTCATCCCACCAAAATGCAGTTCTTATAGGCCAAATGTTCACAACAAATGATACTAGAAGTAGCAGTCCAAGTATCGCAAATATTAGTATTTTTTTTGTTTTGTTTTCTTTTTTAGTAGTTATGTTGAAGCTACTATTTTTCTTCGTCGTATTTTGACTATTTTTTCCTTTTATCATTTTTGTTCATATTTTCCTTTAACATCATTTATTCTTATTATAATAA
Organism: uncultured Candidatus Woesearchaeota archaeon; assembly: GCA_903891505.1. Taxonomy (GTDB): domain Archaea; phylum Nanobdellota; class Nanobdellia; order Woesearchaeales; family 21-14-0-10-32-9; genus 21-14-0-10-32-9. The sequence continues at coordinate 9,802 of CAITEO010000068.1, read as the reverse complement.
TATCCTTGAGCATTTTCGTTGTATCTTTCCAAAGACGCACCGTGGTTCCTCGTTTATCTGTCCAAGTCACAGGCGCCTCTTTAATTTTACAATTCATTTTTTTGGCAATATAGAGCAGTTCTACATCGAATGAAAACCTATCAAGTGTCTGATATTGTACAATCTTTTTTGCTTTAGCTGTTTTAAAAAGCTTGAATCCACATTGAGTATCTTTGAAAGCAGGTAATGTAATAATTCTTACAAGTATAGAAAATATCTTTCCTAACCACTGTCTATATTTAGGTTGTTTTGTTATAATTTTGGCACCTTTAATATTTCTAGAAGCTATAACTACATCATATCCATCATTTATGAAATCAAGAAATTTGATTAGTTCATTTATGGGCGTCGCTAAATCGCTATCTGAGAACAACACTAAGGGGTATTTGGCCTTGAGAATACCTCGTTTAACAGAATATCCTTTACCTCGGTTAATTTTGTTTTTAAGAAGAATAACTCGATTACTAGTGAACTTTTCTGCTACGGTGAAAGTATTATCTGTAGAACCATCATCTACTATGATTATCTCATATTTATCTAGTTTACTTTCGCAGAATTTTATTATTTTTACTAATGAAGTCTCTAATCGTTTATCTTCATTATATGCAGGGATTACAATAGAGACATTCATTATGTTTTATTCCTCTAGAGGAATCTATCGGCAATTCGTAGTATATATGTTTTGCTTTTTTTTGATAGGATTTTTTAATCTATTTTTTCAGAAGAGTTTCTACTTTGATCTTTGATGGGTCAAAGACGTAAACATCCTTATCGTCGAAGTAGCCACACATGAAGTTATCCATGGAAACGCCTGTTCGCTTGCAGAGCATTAATGCATAGAAAAATACTTGGGTTGATGCGTGTTTTTCCTTTGCTGCGCGTGGTTTAAAATCCCAAATCCATATTTTACCATTTTCTATTCGCACAATATCAATGTGTCCTGAAAGCGAAAGTTTTGATTCAAACAAGTCTTCAAAGCATTCAAGTTCATCATGAGTTAGCCAAAGAGGAACCTCTATTGCGAACGTCTTTTGGTCATAGGATAGCATGAACATTTGCACGTTCATGTGTGCGTTGTCGTAGTAATCACTTTCAAGCCCCATCCTCGCAAGGAACGCAACTTCATGCTCGACTTTCAACAAATCTGCGCTGATGTCGTATCGAAGCGCTGAACTTCTTGGACCATCAAGAAAATGATCTTTTGGGCAGTAATCCATGACTTGTTTTAAGTATTTGATTAGGTCATCGAACTTTCCTTTGCAAAGAGAATCCATTTTATGCTCGTGAATTCTGAAATGATAATTCAGTCCATTACCATGCGTTAAAGAAGAACTTAAAATCATGAAAAATAAAGAAAAGAAAGAAGTATAAAAAAGTTGCTAAAGTTTGCATTTAGTGCGCCAACTCTGAACGTACACTAGAGGTTATTACGAGTCCAGTGTAATAGATGTGAACACCTATTGGCTGGCAGGCACTAACTAAATACATACTAAAGTTTAAAGCGTGAAGACCTTATCTTTTTCTTTTAGGTTTAGCTTTTGCAGATTTGATGCCGAGGACTTTCTCGATATCAGCTTCCTGCTTTTCAATCAGAGCCTCGTTCGTATCGATTCTCTTTTCTTCAGAAAGAACCCGATTGACAAGCGCTTCTATGTGCATATCTATCCTTGCAACTCTTCGCTCCATAAGTACTAGAACCCTAAGGCTGTAGACTATTGCAAACAAAGTTCCTATAATGACTGCCAGAATTACAGTATCTAATGCCATTCAAACACCTCTTTTAACTCCAATTTAAATTTGAATGATATTATTTCTCTATGTGAGTATTTAAATTTTTTGGAGAAAATGGGAGAAATAGCTGGAAATGGGGGTAAAATACTTAGTTTTAGGGAAAAACTAGAAAAAGGGAGAAAGATTCTGATCAGTTATGGAGATAAAAAAAGATGCAATATTTGATGTTGCAGTTACTTGCGAATCTGGCTGCGAAGGACTTCTCAAACAGGAACTTGAGCAAAGATTCAAAGTAGAGAGTACTTCACTAGGTGAGAACTGGGTAAATTTTAAGGCTACGCCCGAAGTTATAGCTCAAGTGATGTATTCCTCGCAAGCAGCAAAAAGAGTCGCGATTATTTTATCAACTGGCACTTTTGAAAAAATAAACTACTTTGAAAAAATCTTGAGCACAATAAAAAAAGATAAACTAGACTTGCTTGCATTCTTTCTCAAAGATAGAACATTCAGAGTTGCATGTGAACGAACGGGAACGCACACATTCAACAGCATGGAAGCAGAGCAAACTGTGAGTGCAGCAATTAAAGAGGTTCTAAAAAAATATGGAACAGACGGGAAAGAAATCGAAGCGAAATTAAACTTAAGTCATCCTGATGTTCACATCTATCTAAGAATTATTGACGACAAATACGTGATTGGAATTGACTGTGCGGGACGCGATCTTTCGAAGCGCCAGCATCTTGTGTTCAGCAACGCGATAGCAACAAAAGGAACAATTGGCTTTTGCGCACTGTTATTTGCTGGATACAAACCAGGGCAACTAATTCTTGATCCATTTGCGCTCTCAGGAAACATCATGCTTGAAGCAGCGCTCTATGAATCTGCAACGCCTGTGAATTACTATATGAAACATTTTACTCTTCTTGAAATTCCAGAATTCAAACCATTCGTTGAGGACGTAATTAAAAAAGTTGATGCAAAAATAAAGCAACCACCATCAAAACCTGATATTATTTGTTCAGATGCATCATTCAACAACATTTCCGCACAAAAGAAAAATGCGAAGATCGCGGGCATCGATAAATTTATTGCGTGTTCGAGAACAGACATAGAAGATATAGACATAAAAACATTCGATTCGGCGGTTGACGTTGTATGCTCAAGAGTAATTGAGCCATCTGCGAACGTCCCTGAGAACAAAGTTAGAAAAATATATGAAATATTATTCAAGAACATGATGTTCATAACAAAGAAGAAAAGCGTGTTCGTCTTCATGCTACGAAATACAGAGTTGCTCGAAGATGTCGCAGTAAAAGAAGGATACGTCATTGATGACAAAGTACAAGTCTTCCAAGGACAACAAGCGTTCTGGTTCGTGAAATTGAAAAGAGAAAAATAATATTTTAAGGATTTTCCAAAAAATTTATTAACTTATCAGTAGTTCTAAGCAATATGGGTCAGGTTAAGATTTTAATTATAGAAAATCATGAAGAATATTTTGAACAGACTAAGTTAATCCTTGATGAGATTAACAAGAAATCAGAAAATAAATATTCTTATTTCCCACTAGGTAAAACTGATTTTTTTCAAATTAGGTCCAGTTTTAGCACGCTATTTTCTCCAAATGAAAAAATAAGTAATTCTTCGGCACAATTTTTGAACGAAGTGGTACGTGATGCTGACTTGTTGTTGTTAGAATACAATTTATCAGGAAATGATCATGTGGACGTTTTATCAGATATTGACAATACAGCCATTGACTTCTATCAGTTGTTGAATCTTGACAAGAAAGCATTAATTTATACGCGCGCTACGAGTATAAACATAGAAAATATCAAGAAGCAAATAGTAACTGCGGGCTTATCTGATAGGGTGGATGTAATTTCTAAACCTCTGCAACCTCATTTGCAGTATGTAACTCCTGAGAAAATTACCTTCTTAAGAGAAAACATCGAAGCTATTCTGAAAAGATAATTCTCCACAAAACATAAAAACCCTTGTTCATTTTTAATGTTCTAAAAGCTAAAGAAGAACTTAAGGGGGTTTACTATGAATTGTGATTTATGCGGAAAGACTGGAACATTATTCAAAGCTGAAATTGAAGGCGTTCGCATGAATGTGTGCGAAACATGCACAAGACATGGCAAAGTGTTCCACGAGATAAAACAAGCTACTCCGAACGAGAAAAAGAAAGAAGAGAAAAAAGTTCGAGAAATGATAGAACGACACGAATCTGTTGCAAAAAAACCCGAAGTAATTCAACTCATCGTAAAAGATTATTCAATGAAGATAAAGAACGCGAGAGAGCGCAAAGGACTAAAACAAGAAGATTTCGCGAAGAAAATAAACGAGAAAGAATCCTTGATTCATCAGATGGAATCTGGTCACATGGAACCGAACATAGAACTCGCACGAAAACTTGAACATGCACTCGGGATTAAATTAATCGAGGAATTCATCGACGAACCAGAAATTGGCTCTGAGAAAACGAAATCAAACGGTCCGCTAACACTCGGCGATATGATAAATGTTAAGAAACGAAAATGAGTTTACTGAGCACGAAATGGGGAGTAAACGTTTTTCTATTTAGCCACCTTTTTATAGTAGTAATATTTTTAAATTAGAGATATATTCTCTATAAAATGCCAACGGAAGAAGAAATAAACAAACGTCTGGGGTTGCTGTATAGAATATGTGGGCTAGCTGCACCTTTGCAGGAATTAGAAAAATTGATCAGTGAGGGCAATCTTTCCATGGCTCAAACGCAGATAAATAAGAAATTTGAGACTATTTCAAGTTTAATTTCTGGTCAGCAGATGGGTTCTAAGTCTGAACTATGGGATTATGTAGATTCTGGACGAATTCTATTAGCTGAAGAATATGTGCTTCCTTTAGAACTAGAGGATATTCATCCCAAAATCCTTAAGGATATAACGTTCAAGAAATCTACACGAGACATGGCGTTTGGAGGCGTGTTGGTCTACGGCAAAACGCCTGGAACTGGAAAAACTGAAGAATTCTATTTTCTGGCAAGTTGTGCGATAGATAAAGCTATTTTTGTGGTTGCGAATTTGGATAAAATAAGCGGGAGTGAAACACCAGCAACAGTTCTAAAACAGCTCTATAAGGAGCTTGATGCAATGGCTACAAAAGAAAATAAGAATGTTGTGCTTCTTATGGATGAGTTCGAAAGAATAGTTAATATGCATGCAGAGAAGAGTTCATCTTCGAGGAAAGAGAGGAAGGACAGTTCTTCCGAGAAAAATCACAATAGTACGTCTGTCGAGGAGCATCACGAAACCATCAAGCTCGATGATGTCGGAAAGGAGACATTCGCGACACTAAAAACACTTATCAGCGGAGGAGAAAACATCAATAGGGTTTTCACATTCGCAACAAGCAACCAGGAGGCCTATGACTCTGCACTAGAAAGACGATTGAAGCCAGTGCTGCTAAAATCATTTGATTTTCCAACTTATGAAATAGAAAGATTTCGTATCGCGCCAGAATACGCATTATATGCCAAGCACATTCCGAGAATAATAGACGTATTGCAAGCGACGCAGTTCAGAGAGAATAAAACTACAAATGCTCATTTATCCAAGATTCGCGAAGAGGTGTGCCAAGTCATGAAAGATTTCAAACCTGGCATGGCGACATTCGATTCAGTAATAAGTTCTGGTAGGGACAGCAAAAAATATGTTGTTCTAGTAAAGAACAACCAATACCTGAAGACAGTCTTGAATTATTTTGGATTCGATGTCGTGAAATTTTTCAGCGATAAAAAAAATAGTAATAGAATAGAGTTCAGTTCATTATTTGAAGAGCATTATCTCGAGAGAGGAGATATACGTAAATTATATGGCGGTTTTAGCGATGAGCCTAGCGAAGAAATAACTATGATGCAGACTTTAACTCCTGATAAGATAGCAAAATGGTACAAAGAGAATCCGTCTGTATTCAAAAGATACGATTCTGCAAAGAAATATTTGGGCAGGAAGATATTTCCTCAACTAGCTCTTGTGAAATAGTTTTATAGAGAAGAAAATAAATATTCATTGCTCATCCTTGTGATAAATCTCAAGAAAAATTAGTTTGTTTTTTTTCTTGTCATATGCGTACGCTAATCTGTAGTGCATGATGTATATTTCTCTTGTTTCTCGTCTATCATAGCGCATCGGCTTTCCAATTTCAGGAGAGTTGATTATTTTCTCTGCTTGTTTTATGATTTTATCTTTGAAAGAATTGTCCTTAATTTTGCTAATTTTCTTCAGGAAATTCTTCTTGTAATCAATCAACATTTTCTTAGCTCCTTCAAGAAGTCCTCCTTGGATTTACTGATGAATTTTCCTTTTTCATACTCGTCCCAAGCAGCGTCTATTTTCTGAATGAATTTTAATTCATCCTTTAGTTCAGATGCAAGGCCCTTCATGTTCTTTAATACTAATCTGTCTTTGTCTTTTACAATGAGAAATTCATCCCCTTCCTTAATCCCTGCTCTTAGAGCTAGAGGAATAACTATCTGCCCTTTTGTGCTAACTTTTGCAATTGCGAAATCCATATCTATCACCAAGGGTAAGGTAGGGCTTACTTGTATATAAAAGTTGTGAAGCTTCTCGCAATTATCTTTATCAACTCCTGTTTTTTCCAGCATAAATAAAGAATAAGTTCAGCTTTATTATGTATTGTTGCAGAGTTTCCGGAATAGTTCTGATGATAGGCAAAATCTATTCCTTCCCAATCAATTCTTCGAACTTATGTCCACGTCGTTCAGCGACTTCTTTTGAAAGAACATAGCTCTTCGGAGTTTTCTCTAAATCTTCGATTGGGAGGAAAATCCATTCCATCTTCGAGAACTTGACAGCAACCCAAGGCTCTGCGCCGAAGAGTTTGCCGAACTCGCCTAGTTCGTCTATTTCTTGAATACTAAAGTATTGTCTGTCGAACGCGGTTATCTTGACTTCAATCGCGAGTTTTCTAAGGTTGTTACCTGCGATAAGATCTGGCGTCGGATACTGGTTGCTCCCTGAACCTGCGGAGCGAAAGCACGCCCATTTCGCAGCCCAGAATTTATGCACGAGCTCACGTTCGGCGTTGCTTCCTTTTCCTTTTGCGTTCATAGAACACACATATTAGTTATGCGTATAAAAAACTTTTTGTTATAAGTGTTTATATCAAAAAATTAAGAAATGAAATCAAATAAAAAATAAAAATATCTACCTTCTTCTCTTCGCTACAACTTTTCTAAGTGTTCGTGGTGGCTCTTCATGTCTTGTTGCTGCAAGGAGCATTCCGCCGACAGCTGTCATCATTAAGATGACAAGAACTATCCAGAAAATTACTGGGATGAAACTTAGAAGTGCAAGTATTATTGCGCCAATGATAAGTTCAAGCCATAATGCATTTTTTCTCTTGCTTTGAAACATTTTTAGGTCGAGTCTTCCAAGAAGCATCGCGCTAAATGCAAGAGCGAGTATTAGTGCGCCTATGTATGTAAGTGCGAGCAAAATTGTTATTGGTATTCCTATTATTGTAAATAAGAGCAAGAATCCTGCGACTGGCACAATTAGTATTGCGAGTAAACCAACTAAAAGAGATAACCAGAATCTTCCACAAGTTGCTTTGACTACTCTTTCACTGTATTTCTTTGAAACAAGAATTGCTGCTGCACCAATGAATATTATTATTAGGAAGAATATTATTTTTCCAAATGTTATTGACATCGCGTTTTCAGGACTGTATTTATCTGCGAACTTTATGACGTTGCCGCCAATTCTATCGTCTTTTTGAATCATTCTATTTGAACTTAAATCACCAGTAACTTTGGCATTAGGACCCATAATAAATACAGCTGCTTCGATAGTAGCATTTCCATCAATCTCTCCATTTAGTGTAACTTTATCTGCTTTAATGCTTGCGCCATCATTAAATTTACCATCTATGATTACATTTGTGGCTTGTATATTAACTGGGCCTACAACAACTGAGCTATTTGTAAATTCAACATTACGTCCAAGAATTATGGCTTCACTAAATATTGGACCATCAATTTTTACATTCCTTGCAATAACTCGCAAATTATTTCCTGCTGTGCCAATGAGTGTGAAGTCACTCGCAATAACGCCGATGTCTTGCTCGACAAAATCATTTATGTTAACATAATTAGATATTGCATAAAGCTCTCCTTTAAGATTTGAGTTTATGTTTATGATTGGGGCATTTAGATACAAATTTCCAGTGTACGTATCATTTAGAACAAAAGAATTCTTATCATTGTACTTACTTTGCTCTGCTAAAACAGTCGTGGTTAATAGTAAAATCATTATCAAGTATGCAAAAATTCTATTTATGTTCATAATATCACCTTAAAATCCCCAAATTTAGACTTGAAAGTGACTCGTTTCTTAAATAGTTTTTCATTCTAGAGTAGTTTCAAATCAATGAATGAGGGGGAAAACTATATAAAACAAAATAATAATTATCTTCCATATGCCAAGGGGGAGACCAGTAGGAAGCGTTGTACGTCAGAATGTAATAGAGATATTATACTTTCTAGGCTCGGCTCATGGTTATCACATATTTAAAATATACAAACAAATTTATCCCAAGATAACTCTAAGAGCAATATATTATCACCTTAGAAAAGGACAGGATCTCGGAGAGTTTGAGGTTGATACAATCCATAAGGAGAAAGGAGATTATTCGTGGGGGGGCGAAGCAGAAAAAATATATTACAAACTTGGTAAAAATGCAAAACCTAGAATTGATCAGAGAATAAAAGCGCTCCTCGATGAGAAACCGGAGCTAATAATAAAAAGACCAGAGTGAGTTATTTTTTACTCAAAAATTAGTAATAATTAAAAACCAAAATACAATCATTAATATAATAATAGTAATAAAGGAAATAAGAGGGATAAAACATGGGTGAATTCAAATATGCAAGAGAATTGTTGAAGTCTTTTTGTGAGCTGTTCAAGAAGCCTAAACTTTTAACACCATTTATTGGAATATTTGTAATAAGTACAATATTTATGTTGTTAGCACCAAAGATTCCAAACTACGCAGTCGGGCAAACACCTGATTATGGGTTGATAGCTTGGGTTGGAGGACTTCTAATAATACAAGGTCTAATCACATTGCTCTTTAGCGCAGTTGGTCTAGCTGGATTTAAGACACATACTGATGGCGAAGAAATACAATGTGGTCCAAGATTTATTTCTGGAGCAAAGATGTATTTTAAACTTTTATTGCTCAGAATATATCAGATTTTGATATATTTAGCAATACCTGCTCTGATATTGCTTCTTTTGTATCTGGTAGCATCATTGGTAAGTCAGTCCCTGGCAAATATAGTGCTGATCATCATGCTAATATTGTTTGTATTCTACTTCGTGATGATGGTGTTCTTCTTTATTTTCTCAAACGTAATAATAGCATACGACAGAAAAGGCGCGGGAGAGTCATTGAAGGAAGCATACAGTTATTTCAAGAATGATTCAGCGCATACATTCTTCACAATAGTTTCTGTTGTGTTGTTGCTTGTTGTGTATTGGCTTGCAGTAATGCTAATAACGTTGATATTCACACTAGTGGGCGGAGTTAGTGCTACAGCGATTATATGGAGAGAGATAATAATATCTTTCATCTCCATACCTTTGGGTGCAACTATGTTCTTGTTCTTGTTCAAAGCATACAAGAACGAAGCAACAGTCATGCCTGCGAAAGCAGCTAAGACGACAAAAGCGATTGTTGCTACACCTGCAAAGACAACAATTAAGAAAGTTATTAAGAATGTAGCTGTTAAGAAAACATCTAAGGCTGTTGCGAAAAGCAAGAAGAAGTAAACAGAAGCAAGTTTGACTTCTTCACTTTTTTGTTTTTACTTTTTTTTATGGTGAGCGTAGCGAGCCTTGGGGTTTAATTCCCCGACCTTTAGGTCGAGTTAGTAGTTTCTAGAAAAATTTATGACGCGGCTTCGCCGCAGAATTTTCTGCGGACGAAACAGCGCTATCAAATTTTCGAACCTTTAGAT
>CAITEO010000067.1 GCA_903891505.1 uncultured Candidatus Woesearchaeota archaeon | reverse complement strand
TTGCAGAGCTTAAGAAAAGAGGATACAAAGTATACTTGCTTGCAAACATCGATCAGTTCTCATACGAACAGGTTGATGCAAAATACAAGTTCAGCGAGCTCTTCGACGGTGTTTATCCATCTTACGAAACTGGTCTTTTGAAAGCAAACCCTGAGTCGTTCAAAAAGATTCTGAGCGACAACAAACTAAATGCTGACGACGTTATTATGGTTGGAGATTCAGTTGATAGTGATATCAAAGCTGCAGAGAAAGCAGGTCTTAAAGGAATACTTATCGATCGAAAAGATACAAGAGAAGCAGACAGCAAGATAGTTGCAATGACTGAGCTCCTCGGTATGTTCGAGTAAAAAGACATAAATTTTTTAAATTACTATTTTTTTCTTTTCTTTATTCGCAGGTATAACTCAGCCTGGTTAGAGTGCCGGTCTCATAAGCCGGACGCCCCGAGTTCAAATCTCGGTACCTGCATTTCCTGAGAAATGTAGGTCCTGGGACAAAATCCCAGTACCTGCATTATATTTTTAACAACACTTATCTAGAATTCTTTTCAGTCACATTTGTTCCTGAGTCTATTCTTCTTTCTCGATTTCTGCTCTGAATTGTTCCATGAATTTATCGAAGTCGTCTCGTTTAATGCATGCACCGCAAGCGAGGTCGTGACCTCCGCCGTATCCGTCTACTCCGACGAGCGCCCGTTGAAGTCTATCAACAATTCTTATGCTGCCTGATCTAAGAGAGAGAACTATTTCATCATTTTTCTCACGTGCGATTATTATTATTTTATCAGGGTGTTGCTGTAAAAGTTCATTTGAAAGCATACTTGATATTGCAAGTTTTGTGTCATAATACTTAAAGAATATTATTCTATCATCAGTTATTTTTACGTCTTTTTTTATGTCCTCATATTTTGAGTTTACTTCTAAGTATTTTCTATAGATGAATTTTCCTTTGGAACTTGTTTGGTCAAGTATTTCATGAGGATCTTCTATTCGAGTCAATGTTTTTATGGATTGCATTACTTGGGTTGTTGTTCCTTTCAAATTAAATTCTAACATTTTTATTAGAAGACCAAGTTTGGATGTAAATAGTGCATCTGGAGCGTTCGTTATATTCTCAGGCAACAAATCAGGATATTCTTTTCGAAATTCGTCAGCATAGAATAAATTCCAATCGCCAACAATTCCCATCATCGCAATCCAAAGAATGTTTTTTAGATCATCTTTAACAATCTGGTACGCCCAGTAACTTGTTGGTCTATTATCTTCTTGATCATGTATTCTAGGATTAAAATATTTGACTTTCTTGTTGTCTTGTACTGGATGATGGTCTATCCATATTACTTCGACATTAATTTGATCTAGAAACTCTTGCTCAACCATTGGCTTGTCGAGTATTACAACTAAATCAGGAGAATATTCCTCTACTTTTTGGGCGTATGATGCTTCAAGAATTGGTTTTCCTTTGACGCAAATTCCCTTGCCTTCTCCGACGAATTTGTAGAGCATGACAAAAGAGGTTGTTCCATCTGGATCATCATCGAAAAAGAACAATGGTCGTTTTGATTCTTTTAGTCGACCCTTGATATAATTAATCTCGTCTTCAGTTATCATCTAAAAAAGAAGTCATTTTTCTTTTATAAAGCTTATTGATGATTAGATTAACAAAGACTTTGAAGCATGAAATTAGGTGGGCTCATTCAAGCACTGCTTTGATTCGTCTAACTCCCTGAGCAGAGGATTCTTCTTTTAGGATTTTGAAATGTCCAAGCTCACGTAAGTTTCCGACGTGTGGTCCGCCGCATATTTCTTTTGAGAACTCACCAACACAGTAGACTGAAACTATTGGAGGATACTTCGCACCGAACTCAGCTTGAGCGCCCATTTCTTTTGCTTGCTCAAATGACATTTCAGATCTTGTAACATCAAGCGCTTCTTTGATTTTCATATTTACAATAGATTCTATTTTCTTGATTTCTTCAGGAGTTAGCTTTCTATCAAAATTAAAATCGAACCTTAAACGTTCAGGGGTAATATTTGATCCTTTTTGTTTTATTTCGTTTCCGAGAACTTGTCTTAGTGCTTCGCCGAGAAGATGAGTTGCTGTATGTAACTTTGTTGTCATCTCTGATGAATCAGCGAGTCCGCCTTTGAATTTCTTCTCAGCGCCAACTCTTGATAGTTCTTGATGTTTTTTATATTCTTCTTCGAAGCCTGCCGTATCGACAGATATTTTTTGTTCTTTTGCAAGTTCCTCTATCATTTCAATAGGGAAGCCATAGCTTTGGTATAATAAGAATGCGTCCTCTTTTGAAAGTGCAGTTTTGCTTTGACCTTCTTTATCTTTTGACGCGACTATTTTATCAAACATCTTAAGTCCGTTCTCAAGTGTTTCCCTGAATTTTGTTTCTTCGCGTTTTAGTTCAGTTAAAATGAAGTCTCGTCTTTCGTTAAGCATAGGATATTCATCTTTGTACAAATCTATAACTACTTCAGCAAGCATTGGCGTTAACGGTTTTCCAGAATACTTCGCGCCAAGAAGTCTTAGATGTCGTATTATTCTTCTTACGAATCGTCTTAAAATGTATCCTTGATCCATATTTGAAGGGGTTATGCCTCGATGATCTCCAAGTATGAATGTGCTTGCGCGTATATGGTCTGTGATTATTCTAAGAGAATTTATTTGTTCGTGTGTTGGGTGGCCTGAAACATTTGCTATTTCTTTCACAGTCTCGAGTATTTTATGAAGCTGATGGATTTCATAGACGTTTGTTTTTCCTTGCAAAACCATTGCAACACGCTCAACACCAAGACCTGTATCTACATTTTTTTGAGCAAGGGGCGTAAATGTGCCATCCTTGTTCTTGTTGTATTGCATGAAAACATCATTCCAGATTTCTACCCAGTGTTTATCTTTAGGATCAAAAACTTTTGGTGCAAGGTCATGTCCAGTCCAATAGAACATTTCACTATCAGGGCCACAAGGACCGATTTCTCCTGCTGGTCCCCACCAGTTGTCTTCTTTTTGCAAGAATGCAATTCTATCGTCAGCGACGCCGAGTTTTCTCCATGAATTTGCAGCAACAGTATCTCTTGGAGCATCTTTATCTCCTGCAAAGCAGGTTACTGCGAGTTTGTCGATTGGTAAATTTAACCAATCTTTTCCTGTAAGAAATTCAAAACTCCAACTTATCGCTTCTTCTTTGAAGTATTCGCCAAGGCTCCAATTACCGAGCATCTCGAAGAATGTTAAATGTGATGCGTCCCCGACTTCATCGATATCACCAGTTCTTATGCAGATCTGATTGTCGCAGAGTCTTTTGCCAGATGGATGAGGGTGGCCTAGTAAAAAAGGAACAAGAGGATGCATTCCAGCTGTTGTGAATAGAACTGATGGATCATTTTCAGGTATTAATGATGCTGACGCTATTCTTTTATGATTCTTTGATTCAAAGAACTTCAAGTACAATTCTTTTAGCTGTGTTGTCTTCATAGATGTGTTGATTCTGTATTGTTTTTTATAGTTTACTATAAAATATACTTTTAGATGCGTGTATTTAGATGATGACTTGGCCGTTTTTAGCGTAACATAGATAAATAAGGGCACAGTTCATATACTATGAACCTAAAAGGACTCGATCAGGTAAGGAACTCAGAGTTTTACCTAAATGCAGCTCTCGGAAAAATCAAGTATGCGCAACTTGGAACAACCCCGAAGGATCGGGACAAGAAAAAAGAGCTTATTGAGAAAGAAAAAATAAAAATGATCAAGACATCGCTTTGCGACGCACTTACAAGAATAATAAAATCATTCCCTGACTTTGACAACTTGGCGGAATTTTACGATAAACTCGTTGAAACATCGCTTGACAAAGATACGCTTAGAAAAGAACTTTCAACACTTAATTGGGGAGCACAGAAAATAGATGAATTAACATCAGAAACAGTTAGGAAAATGAGTTCAGCAGATGATAAACAACTTCGCAAAATTAAAGGAGCATACATAGGACGAGTTTCTTCAATAATGAAGCGACTTAATAGGCCTCTTGATTTTCTTGAACACGCAAGAAGAATATTACTTAGTTTTCCCTCAGTAAAAACAGACACATATACTCTTTGCATTTCAGGATTTCCAAACGTCGGAAAAAGCACATTACTATCAAAAGTTACAACAGCAAAACCTGAGATAGGTGCATATGCATTTACTACAAAAAGTCTTAATATAGGTTACTTTGATGCGAGATTTGAGAAAGTACAAGTAATAGACTCGCCAGGAACACTTGCGAGATTCGAAAAAATGAACAACATAGAAAAGCAAGCATATCTTGCAATAAAATATGTAGCGGATGTTGTTGTATTCGTGTTTGACTTGACTGAGCCATATCCAATTGAAGATCAGTTAAGACTTTATGAGAATGTGCTCGAAATGGATAAACCAACATTTATTTACTTTAGTAAACAAGACATCATAAAAGATGATAGAATCGAGAACTTTATTGAAGAAAACAAATTCATAAATGTAGTTGCAAAACCTGATGACCTTGTAACAAGCATTCAAAAACAAATGAAGAATAGATTCAGATAAATATATTCAAATAAGATTTAATAAATTATTTGATGACTTCTTTTATGTTCTTCTTGATTTTTTTCTCTTTGCATTTTTATTATCTTTGTTTTCTTTTGGCTTAGTTTTTGGCTTAGCAGATATATCTTCCTTCAAATGCATTGTTGCAGGAGTTTTTTTTGTTGGTATCTTCACATCGTTTGCAAGGAGCGTTTCATATGCTGATTTCAGTATATCACTTTTCATCTGCTCCATATGAATATGATTATAATCACTAACAAAGAATTTTAGCTCTAATTCTACATAGTTTTCAGTCATCCTGACAAATGTAACAGTTGGTTTTGGATAATTAAGAACGCCATCTTTATCAAGAAGTAATTCAATCATTAATTTCTCCACTTGTTCAAGATCTGATCCGTATGCAACAAGAACATTTACTTTTCCTCTTATGTGCGTATTTGGTCTTGCGTAGTTTCTAAATCTCATATTTGCAAGAACTGAATTAGGGATTATAACAATCTCTCCATCGAAATTTCTTATCTTCGTGCTCCTAAGATTTGTCTCTAAAACATATCCTTTCTCACCATCAGGGAGCTCTATTAGTTCGCCGCGTCTGAAACTATCATCTATAATTAAAGATATACCTGCAAAGACATTTGAAAAAGAATCCTTGAAAGCAATACCAAGTATAACTCCTGCAACTCCAAGACCTGCAATGAACGCAGTCATTGAAACGCCCCAGAATTGAAGTATAAATATGAATGCTATAAAGCAAAGAAGAATGTTTATCACGCTTTTTAGTAAAGGCACAATACCTTCATATGAACCTCTTCCTTTAGTTTTGCCAAGATGACTACTCCATTTCTCTAGAACAAGATCCGCAATCAAAGAAAGCATGTATGCTACAACTATAACTATTATGGCGCCTATAATTTGATTTATTGTCCCCCTCAATTCTATGTAGTCATTCATAGTTTTGCTGATTATTACCTGGAGACCTATGATGATAATCATTAGAATGATTGGAGTTTCTAAACGAAGCATTTTCTTTCCCATGTTATCTGTTTGCTCCTTGAATTGATTGTAAAGTTTTCTCCTCATAAAATCAATAAGAAGCACGAGAAAAGCTACAATGAGAATTATGATTAGTACAAGTCTTACGTTTGGATCGGATATAAAACTAGATGCGTCTAAATTCATATGTAGAAATTCTGGCGAAATAACATATAAAGGTTTGTAATTATTGAGGGGGGATAAACGAAGTATTAGGTCGTTTCCACAATTCTCGTCTGTCCAGTTCATTATGAATTATAGGTATGCATTGCGAAGCAAAGAGCATTTTTGGACCAAGGGCAACTTTTTTTGCCCCTCGTCTCTCAAGAAGATCCTCTGTTTTTATAGGAATTCCTCTGTGATCTCCTAAAATAAAAATGAGATTATTCTGAAATAGGATAGCATTTATGTCAACACCATCAGGGTGCATGTAGAACATATCAATCTCTTGAAGACCATATTCTTTAATTAATGCTTCAAAACTCTTTGACTCGAGTGTTACACCAGCAATATGTTTGCCTTTGAAAACATCTTTGATTGTCTGCGCAATCGCAGTCTCCTCATAACTTATTTCTTCAGAGAGTGATGCGCCTTCGAATGTGATAAGCTTAGGAGGTGTGAGTGGTCCCTCAAGCGCAACGTGAATCTTTGTATCTCGCCGAATTTCATTCGATGTCCAAAGTGCGTTTGCAATGCTTGCGCACACAACTTCGAAGTGGCCAGCATCCTTTAAATTAAGAAGATCTATTTTTCCGTCGCTTCGAGCCTTGCTTGCACGTACGATGAATATTCTCATGGTGTTTTGGAATGGGGTGCTCCTTTTTCTTCTTTTCTATTTTTTTAGTGGAAAGATGTGATTGTGAGAAGCGATGTTAAGTGGTTAAGAGAAGTAATGTTAATAGTAAGGTTTTTAAATGAATCCTGATTTCTGGAGAGTATGGCAAAATTAATGAAAGCAATCGCATGGAGAAAGCTTGAGAGGCCGTACACTAGAAAATCTAAGTACAGGCAGAAAGCTTATGTCAGAGCGGTACCAACAAACAAAGTCATCAAATTTGTAATGGGTAGTGAGAAAACAGAGTTTACACACAGATTATTGTTAAATTCTAAAGCAGATATTCAAATAAGACATAATTCCCTTGAAGCAGCAAGAAAGACTGCGAACAAGCACCTTGAAACGAAAGCTCCAGGTGCATATTTGTTAAAGCTTAGAGTTTATCCTCATCATGTTTTAAGAAACAATCCACTTGCTGCAGGCGCTGGAGCTGATAGAATGAGTACGGGAATGGCTCACTCCTTCGGGAAAGCTGTTGGAATTGCTGCAAGAGTAAGAAAAGGAAAAGCAGTTTTTGAAGCAAGAGTCAATAAGGATAAGCTTGATGTTGGAAAGGAAGCACTTCACAGAGCAAGAAAAAAAATGCCTTGCGAGTTCTCACTTGTTATCGAAGAGATAAAGAAGAAAGTACCAAAAGTGAAGAAAGCAGATTCAAGAAAAGTTTCTACGAAAGTCAAAGAGTAAGGATTTTTTTATTTAATTTACTAAAATCAGTTTTTTATCAAAAGTCGTATTTAGTATTCTATATTCAACATTTGCATTCTGTGGTCAACTTATATAAAAAAATATATAAGAATAAACATATGTGTTAAGTTATTAATTTGTTTTTGGAGGTTGCCTTATGAAATTGTTGCTGATTATTCTGTCGTTGGTTATGACTGCAGTTATATTATTTTGTATGAACATTGCCGCTGTAAGTGCTAGCCGTCCTATTATTGAGAGCATTAGCGGTCCAATTGCTGTGGATTGTGAGAGTTCAGTCACAGCGCATTTTAGTGCAATAGTCAAAGGGGGCACTCCACCCTACACGTACAAATGGGAAGGCTCAAATGAGGTAATTTATGAAGGAACACAGTATGCTCAAATAACCATTGGTCCGGATAAATTCGGAATGCTTCACAATAATGGCGAGTTTTATTGGCTACAACTATTTGTTACCGATTCGAAAGGCCAAGCTGCCGCGTGGATTAGTGATGTTATGGTTAGAACAGAATTTGATTATGCTGTTGGCTGTGAAAGAACGCCAGGAGATAGCTATTTTCAAACTGTGCCGCAATTTCCTTATACTTCAGCATCAGAGGACAAAACTTCTAATGAAGAGAAAAATGTTGTTAATCCAATAGAGAGTGGAAACCCGACAGCAGTACCTACATCGGCTGAAGATATACCAGGGTTTACCTCGATTTCTCGTGAAATAGAATACAGCACAGACGGTGGAAAATCATGGAATCCCGCAAAGCAGGATACAAAGATTAAGATGGGTTATCAAATACGTGCAAGTGAAGATAGCAGTGCAATAATAGGCTGGGCGGATGGGACCACCTTAAAACTAGCTCCAGAATCTCATATAGTAATTACTCAGGAAGAAACTACGTCAAAAATTGGAATGATCGCAGGAGATATATGGGTAAACTTCAAGAAAACATTGAGAAACGAGGCATTTTCATTTGACATGCATGATGCAGCTGGAGGAACAAAAGGCACAACATTTGTGCTTCATCAGGATAGTGAGAATTCTACGCTTAAATTAATTGAAGGAGGGCCTGTGGAGTTTAGATCAAAAGCAGATAACAGAACTACTATAATTTTACCTGGAGAGATGATTAATGCTAACAATAAAGGAACTAATATAAAAGAAGGGTTTAATGTCACAAAAGAAATACAGACCTGGGACAAAATCAAAAGCACAAGTAAGAAATCATCAAGTGTGCTCTTTTTTGTTGTTGGCATAATGATTATTTTAGTAGTGATTGGATACTTTACGTTTATTAAAAAGAAACATTAGAAGATAAATGCTTGGTAAATATTAAAACTGAACTTTTATTAGGAGTAGTATTTTAAATCTTAACTAAAACAAAAAATTAATGTTTTTTATTTCTATTTGTTCTCTTATGTTTTTCAGCCAACGGCTGGCATTGCCGCGCGATGCGCGGTTAGAATGAGAACAATAAGAATTATTATTGTTATTATTAGAATTAAGAGAAATAATTAGTAATAAGAAAAATATAACTAAAAACAACAAATAATGAAATAAAACAGATTAATCTATCTAGAACTTCTTTCCGCTCATGTTGAAGATGTTTGCAATTTGTACTTGTGATGGTGCAACGTTGTTTCGATCGATTGGCCTATCAACTGGAGGTCGGTCTTTCCTATCAAAGAGCGCTTCTCTTGACTGTTCAACGACTTGTTTATCTTTTACTTTACTGTATGCTTCGGCTATTTCTGCAAATTGTTTTTTTAATTCAGCCATCTCTTTCTCGAGCGTGTCAACGCGGTTTTGATAGATGCTAAGTGTTCTATCGTATTTGTTCTTCATGTTTGCGATTGCGTCCTGCAGTTCTGCGAGCTTTGAACTATCAGAACTTGATGGGTTTCCTTGAGGCTGTGGTGTGCTTCCAAATGGCCTTGGATTGCCTGGTGTTGGTTGAGGTGTTGTGTTGAACGCACCAGATTTTTGCATTTGATTGACGTAATCCATGCTTTTATTTAGCAAAGCTAGAGTATATAAATATTTCTATGTGTGTTGATGTCACAGTAAAAAATGTATGCTGAAAAAAATTAAGGTTGCCAAACTTCTCCGTTAAACACGGAGAATGCGCCCCCGATGGATCCATCGTACATTAGAAGTTTAATGTTTTCTTGTTTGAGTTTTTCAATTGCCTTATTGGTGCTCTCATGCCATCGTTCAGGGGTTTTTAGTATCATTTGTTTATGACCGATAAGTTCTATGATTCCTGCAGCTATTATTTCATCTGCGCAACTGTCGCATGGAATCCAGGGCATGTACATTGTTTTTTCTCTAGGATCTTCACGCATGACTTCTCTTGTCCACTGAATTGCTGCGCGTTCAGCGTGATGTATGCTATTTATTTTCCAGTTTCTGTCTGTTAGTAAGGAGAGTATTCCTTCGCTGGAACAATCATCGATTGTTTCATCCACGCTGTGGGGTATATGGTTTACACCATAGCCTATAACTATGTAGCCTTTTAGCGTTTTTTTTACTATTTCGGCGCCTACTTTTGTCATGGGGTCATCGCTTAATCTATAAGCATATTTATATGCTTCTCTCAGAAAGAATCTGTGCATTTCGTCAGTTGTTATTTCTATGTTTGGTTCCCACGCCATAGTGGTGGGAAGTTAATTGTATTTAAAAAAGTTGAGAAATTTTTTTGGTTTTTTTATTGAAATAATAATTTTCAAACGATTCTTATTGTTACTCGTTTTCGTCCTTTGCCTTTGTTCTCAGCCAAGGGTTGCGTTCCTTGATCCCGCAATGGTCTCACTCCGTTCGTGAAAAAAATGCGAAGCATTTTTTGCATCCAGAAAATCATTAGATTTTTTTGAAGCCATTAAACGATTCTTATCGTTACCCGTTTTCTTCCCTTTCCCTTATTTTCAGCGGATTCGAATTCGAGTCGTCCGATTTCAGATGTGTTATGAACGTGAGTTCCGCCGTCAGCTTCGATGTCAAGACCTTCTATTTCAACAATGCGAAGTGTATCGACATTCGGAGGTGCTGTGCCTGCAAGTTTTATGATACCTGGGATTTTCATCGCTTCCTCTCTCGATAAATAATATGTCTTGACTTTTCTTGCTCGTTTTATATCTTCGTTTGTTGTTTCAATCAAAGAGGTAAATATGTTCTTATCAAAGTTTTCTAGATTGAAATCCATTCTGAACTTATCTTCATATAATTGGTTTCCTGAAATTAAAACGCCGAATTTTTTATATAATATTGCAGATGAGACGTGTGCAGCAGTATGTGCTTTCATGTGTGCATATCGTCTTTCCCAATCAATAACTCCACGAATTTTGTCGCCGATGGCGAGGCCGGGTTTATCAACTTCATGAAGTGCGCCATTCTCTGATTTGGTTACATTTATTACTTTGAATTCTTCATCGTTTCCATTCGCATCTTTTCTTTTTAGAATGCCAGTGTCGTTTTGCTGCCCACCACCTGTTGGATAGAATGCAGTTTGGTCAAGAATAATTAGTTTGTCTTCTTTTACATCTAGGATTGTCGCGTCGAATTCTTTTAGGTATGAATCATCCATGTAGAGCATTTTTGTCATAGAAGAAAAAGATAAATGAGTAGAATAAAAAGTTTATGAATGATTGCTAATATAATTGTAGGAATTATTTGGTTTTGATGAATTGATTAGTTTTACTCGTGACTATATTTATACTGCATAACTTCATCAACTTTTAGGATTTGTTCGTGAAGGTTTTCAAGTAAATCGTATTCTTTAGCTTCGTGAGGTGTTACCCAAGCATAGTCGACGAGCTCATCCTCAGGGAGCACAACGTCGCCAGAATCATATTCTGCATAAAGACTTATGATTATTGTAGCAAAACCATTCAGGTGTATGAATGCGAGATTAGAAACATAGCCTATATTTTTAATTTTCAAATTTGTTTCCTCTAGAACTTCTCTTCTCAAAGTTTTTTCTAGCACATCAAACCAATAATCTTTAGTATCTTTGGGTTCGCTTGTTAGATCATGTCGTTCAAGTTTTCCACCCGGAACACACCATTTATTCGGAAATGCTTTTTCTTTTTCACTTCGTTTGCAAATAAGATATTTGCCATTTTTGAAAATAATTCCAGTTACGGCGATGTGGTGTGCCTTTTCTTGTATTTCGCTAATTTCCATTGTAATTTATTTTCATTAAACAATATTTAAATAATTCCTCAAATTTTATTGACTAAAATGAATAGTTCAGTTAGTAACTCTATAGAACATCCTGCAACAATGAAAAAAGAAAGAGAAATCATACTTCGTATTTTTCTCGAAAAAAACAAAGTTCAATTCAAGGACATAGAAAAAGTTCTTGACATAAGATCAAATCTTGTTTCCTATCATATTGATAAGTTGCTTAAGGAAGGGCTTCTTACAAAGAAAGGAATATATTATTATTTATCTCGTGACGCAGAGAAATACTTGCCGATAATGTCAAATGTTGGCGCTCAAGAAGTTGGGCCGATAACAGTGGTGCTTATTGCAATAGTTAGCAAGAAAAAGTCTGAAAAAATATTGCTCATTAAAAGAAATAGGCGGCCTTATCAGGATTATTGGTCGATGGTTGGGGGGAAGATAAAACATGATGAGTTTATTGAAAGTGCGACTAGGCGACTAGTTAAGAATAAAACAGGACTTGATTCAAAATTCATTTCAACCAACGCAGTGTTTCATGAAAGGGTTACAAACAAAGATATGACAAAACATAGTTTTGTGTTGTTCTTTGTTAAGGTTGTTGTAAATAATAATACTTTCAAAAATACTGAGCACGGCGAATTAAAATGGTTCGATGTTGATGAAATAAAAAAAATGAATAAATCTGAAATAATTCCGTCAGATTTGTGGCTCTTGAAAAAGAAATTAAATTCTAAAACAAAAGTGCACAGTGCAATAATGGAAGAGGATGAAGGAAAATTAACGTCTTTTGAACTCGTGAGATGAAAACTCAACTAATAAAGAGAATAAAATGAAAGAGAATAAAATATCTGAAGATAAAAATTTAGATGCACGAAAAGAATTATTCCTTAAAGTATTCAATGCTGCAAAGAAAACGTATGGTAAGAGCACAAAGCGTCTTGCTGGCGAAGGATGGGAAAAAGAATGGCACTTACTATTTGCAACAATGCTCTCTGCTCAAACAAGGGACGAGCTAACTATTCCTGTTGCAGAAGAGTTGTTTAGGAAATATTCTTCTCTGGAATTAATTGGAAAAGAACATGAAGAAAAAATACTAGATGTGATCCGACGAGTGAATTACAATAGAACGAAAGCGAAAAATCTTGTTGCTGCTGCGAATTATATTATTGAAAATTACGAAGGAAAAGTTCCAAAGAACATAGATGATCTTGTTTTAATTCCAGGCGTTGGACGTAAAACAGCAAATCTCGTTCTAGGCGAACTTCATAACGCAGATGCGATTTGCGTCGATACACACGTTCATAGAATCTCGAACGTGCTAGGAATTGTAAAAACAAAAACGCCCGAGCAAACAGAGTACGAACTTCAAATTGTTGCCCCGAAAAAATACTGGAATCAAATCAATAGACTCTTTGTTTTGTGGGGCAAAGAAACTCCTGGTCAAGATCCGAAGAAATTACTTAAGAAGATCGGACTTTAAAGTGTGGTTGAATTGTTGTTTGCTTGCTAGTTTAGCTTCAAGTCTACTTGAAATCATGGGTTAATTTATATATTTCAATGTGTTAATCTAAGAATTCGAGGTGTATTATTATGAAAATGAAAATATTGATTTTAGGTTTACTTGTCACAGCATTGTTTTTGATTGCGGGCTGTCAAAAGCCTGTGATAGATTTCTCTGGTCCGACTTGCGATGTATCAATGTGTGGGCATCCATTATCTATGCCTAATTATTTATGCTCGGATGGAAGAACCACTGGGGGCCCAACAGGACAATGCTTACGAACTGCTGTCGACTCCTGTAGCTGGGAAGTTATAACTTGTCCTAATGTATCTAATGTAAGCAACAATAAATTATGTCCGGTATCTGCATGTGGACCTGCTCTTGGGATGCCGAATAAATTATGTGATGATGGGAAAACAACATCAGGTCCTACGGGTAGATGCTTGAAACAAGCAGATGGTACTTGTGGTTGGGAAGTAGCTAAGTGCCCTGAAGTTGTAAATTCAAGTGGAGGATTGTGTGCTGTGTCTGAATGTGGGCCTACTATGGGAATGCCAAACACATTATGTTCTGATGGAAAAACAACAAGTGGACCGACAGGAAATTGTTTGAGACAGGCTGATGGTACGTGCGGTTGGGAAGTTATTAGATGTCCTGAGAACAATACTCAAATTGCAAATCCTGCATCGAAGTTCTGCGTAGATAATGGCGGAACACTTGAGATAAGAACTGCGCCTGATGGTTCACAAACTGGTTATTGCAAACTTGGTGGAAAGGAATGCGAAGAATGGTCGCTGTTCCGAGGAGAATGTACAAATGCACATGTTTGCACGGCGGATGAGAAACCAAACGGAACTGAACCTATGGCGTGCACAATGATATATGCTCCTGTTTGCGGAAATGATCACAAGACGTACGGGAATGGATGTAGTGCGTGCGCAGCAAAAGTGGATTATTACGTTCAAGGAGAATGTTAGATTAATTCTTTTTTAGTTTTTTCATTTTGAGGAGTAAGAATGAATAAGAAAATAATTGCATTAATTATTGTAAGTGTAATTATAGTGGTGGGTTTTGTTTTTGCTCTGGTTTTTTCCACAGCAAGACCTATAGGCTGCACTGAAATGTATTGTCCATGCGACGGAGTAGCAAAAGAAAGACCTTGCAACACATGTGGGTATGGAAATTATTACTTCACGCTTGGCATTGTGAACATCTATGATTCATGTTCAGCTAAAGAAATAGTTACTTGCGACGGAACAAATCAAATTGGAAGTAGGATTGATAAAGAAAATGCGACGTGCAAATTGAAGATAGGATTTTTCAATTAATTTTTTCTTATTTCTTTGCTTCTTATTTTTTACTTTTTGGAATACAAAATTTAGGTGTTAGTTGGTTTAGTGTAATCTCTTAGAATTTTATTTGTACTTGTAATTGCACCATAAATAGAGTCGAGTTCTTTTAGAGTTTGTTTATTTGAGTGATTAGTTCCAGTTATAGTAGCTCTAATTTCATTGTTTGCAATTTGGTCTAGAAAAACTGATTTTTCTTTTAATGGATTTAATAGAAATGTTCTGCTCATTTTTACAGAGTTTATTGAGTCCTTATTATTGGGATCATTAACATAATCTTGTATTATTTGCTTATCTTGTGCGTTGTAGTTTGTGATGCTCAATTTGAACTGCGAAGCGAAGTGTATTTCGATATTGTTCCTAACAAATTTGTTGAACCTATCTAAGTTCATAACAGGTTCAGAGTAAATCTTGTTTATATCGTCGCCAGTTATTGTGACGTGTGAACCTTTATATGTTACTACAAGCTCTTTTTGTTTTGATAGGATCATAGATTCAAAGAAACATATTAGTTTTAAATATTTTACTACGTTCTAGAAAGAATATTCGGGTTGACAAGTTAGCTTGTTTTTTTGTTTTTTCTTTTGATATAACCTTGATTTTATAACAAAAATTTTAAATAATTAATCGTGGTAAGTAATTTATGCTTGAAATATTAAAAGAATTTTCAAACTTGCCAAAGTTTCCTGATGGAAGAATAAATTATTCTACGTCCAAACGCGCGCCTGTAATAACTTGTTTT
>CAITEO010000066.1 GCA_903891505.1 uncultured Candidatus Woesearchaeota archaeon | reverse complement strand
TTCTTTGTTTTTTATCTCGCGTTTTTTTAAGTCTTTATGTTTATTCAATTTATTTTTTTATATTTTTTAGTTTTTATTTTACTATTATGCTTATTTCTGCCAACATTTATAAATATACGAATGATAAAATATTCAATGACCTTAGTTGCTGTTAATAATAAAAAAGCATATAGAGACTTAGCAGTTATAACTGGTGCGTCCAGCGGAATTGGTGAAGCATTCGCGAAGAAGCTCGCCGCGAAAAGATATAATATCATATTAATTTCTAATGATAAAGAGGGTTTGTCGCGAGTGGCAAAAGACATAACGGCTACGAGCGATGTGTCTGTTGAAATTTTATGTGCTGATCTTTCAAATGAGGAAAAAGTGGATGAGATCGCAAGCAAACTAAAAAAGAAAGATGTATCGCTGCTTATCAACAATGCAGGAATAGGAATAGGCTCTAAGTTCTATTTGGCTGATGAGAAATTAATACATACAGCGATGTCGTTGCACATGCTCGCTCCTGTAAAATTTATGCGCGCGGTTGTTCCTAACATGCTCGCTGCAAATAAAGGATCAATAATAAATGTTGCATCTGCTGCAGCATTCTCAAGAAACAAAAAAAATTGTGTTGTTTACAACTCAACAAAAATATTTTTGGTCACATTTTCTGAATCATTGCAAAAAGAAATAGATGCGTGCAAAAAAAACGTGAAGGTTCAGGCGTTATGCCCTGGATTTACAAGGACAAATTTTCACAAAATAACAAAAGAGGGGGAGAGAAATTTCTCTAAAATACCAAATTTTATGTGGATGGAGCCAGATGTTGTTGTGGATAAGTCTCTTAGCGCATTAAAAAAAAGGAAAGTGTTATATGTTCCAGGAACTATAAATAAATTGACGGTATTTATGTTCAAGAATAGACTTTTTGCTTGGATACCAAATGATATAATGGAGTATGAACCATAGATTTGTTATTATAGAATACGTTTTAGTTCTGATTTTTGTTGTGCCTATTTTAAATTTAATTTCTCATTCTTTTTATTCCTGATCTTATGTCTGTTCTTATTTTCTTAACTCTATCTCCAACGTGCATATTTAAATTGGGCAAACTTAATTTAGGAATTTTTATATTTGTGTGCTTACCGGTTATAATCTTAGGATTAAGTATAAAACTCATGTTTGTTCCATAATGGCCTAAATGATTATTCACCACGAGTTTAGGTTCGACTCCTTTTCGTTTCATGGCATCGACAAGTTTCATCGTGTGGTTGTATCTTATTATTAAATCTGATTTTGATGCATAAATTATTATTTCTTTACCTCTGAGACCTTTAACATTATTTTCTGGATTAATAGATTTGCTATAACGATCTAGCTTTTCAGCGCTAACTCCTCTTTCCTCAAATGTTTTCCTAAGTTTATTTGTAAATAAAGCATCCCAGACAATTTCACCGATAGAGTTTCCTGGGGTTATAAGAATAACTCTGTTGATTTCTTTAATTCTATTTCCAACGCTAGTCGCGTATACTGTTCCGAGGCTTAAACCTACAATTGTTACTTTAGAAAAGTTATGTAATTTTAACGCTTGTCTTGTGTCGTGTTCTATTATTCGTATTACTTCTCGCATGTATTTTCGTGTAGCTTTATAGTCTGCAGACAACAAATTTTGATCTACACTATAAATTATGTACGATATTTTAGCATCAGTAAGTTTTGATTCGAGAGGACGTATTGCGTACTTTGCAAAACCCCAAGGAGGACAAATAACACATAGTTCGGTTGATTCGCTCTCTATTTTTATGTATTTTTTAATATAATCTTTTAAGACGACCTTGGAGTTCAAATTAAGTCTTTTCTCTTCTGATAATATCTTTCCAAGTATTTCATCTGCTTGTATCATGGCTTAAGGGGTAGAGTTACTCTCTTATAAGCTTTGCTGTAGAGAGCGTAACTGCAATTGCTGCGAGTTTAAATACGATTTACCGAAAACCATATTAAATGGAGCACATTTTATCCTCTGAACGTGAATCGCGCTTCGCAGTTTTAGCGCGCTCGCATAAGATGTTTTGAAGATTAACAAAGCCGAGTTTGGGTTATGTGAACGTATTCGTTTAATGCTTGCTAGGCGCTAATAAAACTGCTTCGTTTAATAATTATAATGGGTGAATAACAATGAGCGATATAGAAAACGTAATAATACTTGGAGATGGAATAGCTGGTTGCTCAGCAGCAATATACAATGCACGTGCAGGACTAAATCCTCTTGTTATTTCTGGCCCTGAATCAGGAGGGCAAATAACTCTCACAACAGAGATAGAGAACTTTCCAGGATTTGTTGACGGAATAATGGGGCCACAACTTGCAATGAATGCTAAAGCTCAAGCAGAAAAGTTTGGAACAAGATTTGTTGCTGATATTGCAAAAGGATTTGAAAAAAAAGGAGATATAATAGAAATAACGCTTGAGGGCGGTGATGTGCTTCAAACAAAAGCGTTAATAATTGCAACAGGAGCATCCGCTCGTTGGCTTGGCCTTCCATCCGAAGAAAAATATAAAGGACGAGGAGTTGCAGTTTGCGCAACATGCGATGCGTTCTTCTACAAGAACAAGGAAGTTCTCGTTGTTGGAGGAGGAGATAGTGCGATGGAAGAAGCGACATTTCTAACGAAGTTTGCAAGCAAAGTCACAATAGTTCATGCGAAAGACACATTCAACGCGAGCAAGCCAATGCAGGATAGATTCTTTGAGACGCCAAAAACAGCAGTAATGTGGAACAAACAAATAATAGAGATACTCGGAGATAACAAAGGAGTTACTGGAGCGAAACTAAAAGATACAGTAACGGGCGACGTAACTGATGTGAACTGCGACGGAGTATTTCTTGCAATTGGACGTGTGCCTAATACTTCTATTTTCAAAGGAAAAATAGATATGGATGCATGGGGCTACATAAAAACACAGAGTACGAAAACAAATGTTGAAGGTGTTTTTGCAGCAGGCGATGTTCAAGATCCAAGGTACAGACAAGCAATTGTTGCCGCGGGCTCAGGCGTTCAGGCATCGCTCGAAGTAGAGAGATACCTGAACGAAAAATTCAAACATTAAAATAAAACATCCAGAAATTTTTTATTTATTCTTTCTTTTCGTCGATTTGAGTTAGATGTATGACGTTAACTGGACATGAATCTGCAGCTTCTTTGTTGTGCTGAAAATCTTTCTGTTCTATTTCTCGCTCTTCCCAACCATCATCACGTTTCTTGCCTTTTATTATCGATGACTTTCCATCATCTGCCATCTCCCAGTAATCTGGAGCAACAGCGACACATGCACTGCAACCTATGCATTCAGGTCTATTCTGCTCTAATTTGTATTTCTTCTCATTAGTCATGCAAATCAAGGAAATCAAGGGGTTTATTAAGGTTTTCATTGAGAGGATGATTGAATTTTTTTAGGTCTCTAAACGATCAAAGAACGCAAATTTTAAGAATGAATAACGCAGTCTTTATGATAATGACGAAACTTTCCTTAGATTCTAAACTAAATTACAAGTATTTCAAGGATCAACTAGAATTTTTTGGAGAGATAGTAAAAGATATAGAGCGCGCAAAAAAATATGTGTATCTAGAGACATATAGATTCGATGATAGTTACATCGCAAAGCGCGTGCGTGATGTTCTTGTAAAACGAGCCAAAGAAGGCGTCGAAGTAAAGATTCTCGTAGATGGATTGGGAGCACTTGTTAACGAGGATTTCTTCAAAGGAATTACTGCGCATGGTGGAGAAGTTAGATTTTTTCGAAAAATAACTTTTAGACGGGCAAACTGGTTTGCATACAATAACAGGCGAGATCATAGGAAGCTTATAATAATTGATGACAAAATAGTCTACACTGGTTCGTCAAATATAGCAGAGAGAGTTTTGAATTGGAGAGAGTTCAACATAAGAATTGAAGGACCTGTCGCAGGCATATTCAAAGACATTTTTCTAGATACATTTGAAATTCACAACATATTTTATCACGACAAAAGAAAGCACATA
Organism: uncultured Candidatus Woesearchaeota archaeon; assembly: GCA_903891505.1. Lineage (GTDB taxonomy): Archaea > Nanobdellota > Nanobdellia > Woesearchaeales > 21-14-0-10-32-9 > 21-14-0-10-32-9. Next base: position 16,476 of record CAITEO010000066.1, on the reverse strand, counting down.
TTTACTCTGAGTTTCGGAACGATGGAAATAGTGCGAGATATACCTTCGTTAAAATATCAGCTGGTGAGAAAAAAACTAATGACGTTAATGGATCTTGCAAAGAAAAGCATAATTATCGAGACACCTTATTTTGTTCCAGACCCAGTTTTTTTTAATTCAATGAAGAGAACTGTTGCAAGAGGGGTGAAAGTTACACTGATTCTTCCAGCAGAATCAGATGTTGCCATTGTTGATGTTGTTGTGAAATCTTATTTCGGCGCAATCCACAGAAAAAATATTAATCTAAAGCTCCACTCAAAAAAGTTCAACCATTCGAAGGTTGCGCTCATTGATAATAGTGCATACATGATAGGTTCTTCGAACATAGATTATAGGAGTTTCATATACATGTATGAACTCTGTATTTTTGGACGAGATAAACGACTTGTAGAAATAGTTAGAAAACACTTAGAAGTATCGTTCAAAGAATCCAAGGACTTCGATTTTGCTCTATGGAAAAAAAGACGATTTTCAAGAAAAATATTGGAATTTATTACGAAACCAGTCAGATGGTTCTTCTGAGCGGTTGATTATTACTTATTTTCTTCTCACTTTTCCATGTAGTTTTTCTTGTCTTTTTCGCTTAATCGTTCAAGCGAATACCTAAGTGCGGTACGTGGCATAGATTTATAGTGTTTATCTAGGAACAATTTGAGCGTTTTTTCATCTCGCTTTCCCATTTCACGAAGCATCCAGCCAACAGCTTTATGGATGAGATCATGCTTATCGTGAAGCAGAATTTCTGATATTGCGAGTGTATCTTTGAAATCATTATTTCGTATGAATGCGTAGGTGGAAATCATCGCGATTCTCTTCTCCCAAAGATGATTCGACTTCACGAGTTTATAGAGAACTTTCCTTTCTTCTTTATTTTTGTTCAAAAGATATTGCCCGATGATTTCATGGGAACTCAAATCAACAAGATCCCAATTGTTGATATTTTTTGTGTTTAATAAATAGAAGTCAAAGATGATTCTTTTTTTCTTTTCTCTCTCTTTCTCATCTATTTTTTCTTTAGAGATTTTCTCGTATTGATATGTTAAGATGATAAGTCCAGTGAGTCTATACTCGTGAATTTTGCTATCGACAAGTTTCTGAATATCAACAAGAGATAAATCAACGTATTTCTTTGCGAGTTCTCGCTGCTGTGGAACAGTCAATCCTAGAAATATATCTCCCTCGCCATATTCTCCTTTTCCAGTTTTGAAGAATCCGGATAAGATCTTTGCTTTTGATGGATTCTTTTTCTGCTCGAACTCCTCAAGGAGTCGCTTGAGCTCAATTACTTGTTTGCTCATTTTTTATCCCCCTATCTTTCTCCACAATCTTCCTTGATCTAGTATGTTTTTCGGATAAACAAGTTCGACGTCAACAACTTTTTTATTTTTGTTAAGTTTCAATTTTGGTTCTGGCATAACGAATGCTTGTCCTTGAGGATATTTTGCGGCCTTTGAACGAGCAACAATCTCATCTCGAAGCAATGGATCGAAGTGTCTTGCATATTTATTGATGAGTGCTGCGATTGCATCGTAGTCTCCTGTAGCTTTTATCCTCATAAGTTCAGAAAGTAATTCAGCAACGCCTTCCTTCATTTTGTTATAATCAATAATTCGAACATACGTTTTATTGTTCTTTTTGTAGAGTTCAACACATTTTTTCTCCTGTATTAAATATTGAACAATTAGATGTGTTGCACGCAAGTGATCTTCATGAATTTCTTCTTCGTTCTCAAGCATACGAAGCATAACAATATCGCCGAGAGCGTAGGTGTGATATGCAATGCGCCAACAGTCATCGTCAGGTATTACACCAATCTTTTGTATTAATGGCGATGCGATATGGTGCAGAGCGCAAAGTTCTGCCCTTGCTTCCTCGAGTGCCGAATAATGTTCGCGTAAATATTCTCTCGGATCACCTTTGAGGTTCGTACTCACTTTTCCAGAACCATGTCCAACAATTTCATGCAGTGTAACCATGACTGGTCCTCGCAAAAATATTGTTTTGAAAAATTTATCTTGCTCATCTTTTGTCTCAAGAAATTCACTAGCAGTTATTTTAGCAAATGCAGCACGCGATGCACCGGATACGTTGCTAATTATCACACTTTTACTTCCATGCTTTTCTCTAATTGCTTGCGAGTTAGGAAGATTAACTCCAGCCCAACAAATAGGTCCTGCGCCACCTGTGCTTGCAAGTTCTGTAATGGCATTTCCAACTGGGATTTTAGTCCATGTTTTCTTAAATTCTTTATTCCAGGGAGAAATATTTTCAAAATTTTGGGTGTGGTTCGCTATTGTTCTAATTAGCTTTGTTTCTTCGTCATTCTTGAAAAAAACTATTCCTTCAAATTCTCCTTTCGCGCCTCTCGGATCTCTGTATTCCTCAATGAATCCTAGAATAGAATCTACTTCTGGATCATCATGAAGCCACGCGATGTTGAACTCATCCCACAAATTGGCAGTGCCGAGTTCTAAATAATCTTTCAATAGCAAAATATGTTTTTTCTGCTTTTCATCTTTAGCAAGTTTTGCAGCTTCGTTTAAATGTGTACAAATATTTTTTAATTCTTTAGCATAAAGACCCGGGTTCACTTTTTTCTTTTCATTTCCCGCTCGCCAAATTTTCTCGACGATTATTTCTTTCTTCATTTTTTTATTTTCGTTTGTTATTTGTTCTTTTACAACTGTGCTGTTGTTCGGATTTTTATCCTTGAAATCTTTTAGATCATTCATTGTTAAATTAGGATAATAATTTACGCTGCTAGCTGTTAGAATATCTTTTCCTGCAGAGGGATTCTTCTGAGTTAACATATCTTCGAAGTTCTGATCAAAAATTATTTTATCGAAGTTGTCCACGAGTGTTGTTTTGAATCCCGCGTTCTTTGCAGCGTTGTATGCGCTCATGAACTCGTCTTTTGAAAATGTTGGTGCGACTTTCTTTGTGCTTGAATTATCATGTATTCCGTGATTTAGCAGAATTTTTTTTGTGTATGTTTCTATTTTGTTGTGTGTTTCTTTTCCAGCGTCTTTTTCAATTTCTTTTTTATACATGATTAAATCTAGAAACAAATCTCTCAAGTATAATGCGTGTTTGTAATTTTGATCATAAGTGATTGCGTCGCCCGCGACGGATGCGTGCCATAAGTGGTATGCGATGAGTTTATCGTTAAGAGATAAATTTTCAAAGCCAGGAACTGGAAGTTCTAGAATTGCTGTTGTTTCTACATATTCGACTATTTTCACAGGATAAGTTGCCATTTTGTTCCCTCAATTTGAGTTTTTCTCTTTTTGTAAACTACGGCGGCCGGTGTCCAAAACATTAGGCAAACGCACTGCATTTGCTAAGTTAAAAAAATCTGTTTTTTTAACTTCTGTTTTTGAAACCTACCGCCTTCGTTCGCTAGCGCTCACTACGGCGGCCGGGATTCGAACCCGGGTGGCAAGCTTGGGAAGCTCGAATCATAGCCGCTAGATCACCGCCGTACGTGCTAGATTAAACAGAGGTGCTAAATAAAGCTTTCTCGTCTCGTCTATATCAAATCTAAATATTTAAATACTGGGTTTTTGTTCTTTTACTTCTGCTTTTTGCAAAAAAGATAACAAATAGATATAACCAAATATCAAATAAAGTATTAAATAAAGTATTAAATAAAATATTTTAAGCATAATTAAAAAATAAGAGGAAAAAGTGACGAAAAAAAGATTAAGAGCTCTCTCTCCAAGATACAATAAGAAGAGATGGAGAAAATTCTTGAGTCAAGATGTTGATGGAACACTTCACATAGAAGGTGTTTCAGTTAATGCGCTCACAAAAAAATACGGATCTCCAATCTACATATTCGTTGAGGATGAAATACGCAGCAAACTAAGAACGTTCAAAGCAGCGTTTGATTATCCAATGTTCCAACCGCAGTATGCGTGCAAGTGCAATTCTAATCTTGAAGTTCTAAAAATTGCACGTGAAGAAGGATTTGAATTCGATGCGTCGAGCGTTGGTGAAATTATTCTCGGACTTCTTGCCGATTTCGAGCCACATCAAATAACATTCACAAATCTATACAAGACAGAGCAGGATATTTATTTTGCATCAGAAGTTGGAGTCAAAGCAATAACAATTGATTCTTTTGAAGAACTTAATAAAGTAATTAATGTTGCAGAGAAACGAAGAACAATAATTCCAATAATGCTAAGAGTAAATCCTATGATTCAGGATGGTAAATTCACGACGAGAAATCAGAAGTATGGTATTCCTTACAAGTTTGTATCGAAAGCCATAAAGAAGGTTGCTAAACATGAAAATGTCAGGATGAGAGGATTCCATTATCATGGCTCCTATGCATATAATCCTAGAAGTTATTATCTTGCGCTCTCAAAAATTATGAATCTTGTTAAGATTGCAAAGAAACATGAAATCGTTGTAGATATGCTTGACTTTGGAGGAGGATTTCCTCCTGAGGCGCCAAAAGCATATAGACCAGGCAAATATTTTGATGCAGAAGAATTTGCGCCAGGATTCATAAAAACGTTCAACAAACTTCTCGAGAAAAATGATATTCAAAAACCAACTTTGATATTCGAGCCTGGCAAGTCAATGGTCGCAACTGCAGGAATAGGAATAATGAAAGTTGTTAGCATAAAAGATCTTGGAAAAAAATATGCTGCTGTAACTGACGCATCAACATACTCGATGTTCCCAGACGTACTTGTGTCTAAATGTTCATATGATTTGTTGCCTGCGACAAAGATGGATCAGAGGCGAACACAGAAATATGAAATAGTAGGATCGACGTGCGATTGCATCGATATAATAGATAAAAACGAGATGTTGCCTTGGATGGAAGAAAATGATTTAATGGCGGTTATGGACTGCGGTGCGTACAGCTACGTCATGGCGTCGAACTTCAACAACTTAAAGAGGCCGCCAATAATAATGATTTCAGAAGATGGCTCAACAAAACTTGTAAGACGCAGAGATAGATATTCTGATTTATTCGGACCAGAGCTTGATGTTCTAAAATTCGCAGATCCATACGAACTAAAGAAATACTACAATTTGACAAGAGTCAACCTCGAGAAAGTATGGGCTGGTAACGAGAACGATGCACGAGCTAACAATGGCGAGAAGAAAAAGAAATCAAACAAAAATAAATTAGAACAGAAATAAATTAAACAATAAAAATTTAGTTTTTTTAAAATTATTTCTTTAAAGTTATAACTCCTTACGGTATCGCTGTTTTCTTTTTCAAGTATTTTGAGATGTCGTACGTGTACGCTGCTTCTTTTGCAATCATGAGTTCTTCGTTTGTTGGAATCACAAGAACTTTTATTGAAGAAACTGATCTTGATATTATTATTTCGTTTCGCTCATTTCGTAAATCATCAAGAAGAACACCCATAGGTTCTAAATAATCAATCACTTTTTTTCTGATGTAAAATGCGTTTTCTCCAAGACCGCCCGTGAATACGATTGCATCTACTTTTCCAAGTGCTGCTGCGTACGATCCGATATATTTTACGATGTCATATGCAAGCATATCCATTGCAAGATTGGCTGCGATTTTGCTTTGCTTATTTTTTTCATCGTCCGACTTTGATGCGGCCCAAATTGTTCTCATATCGTTTGTTCCTGTAATTCCAAGAAGGCCAGAATTTTTATTTAATATTTTTTCAACTTGGTCAAATGTAAGATTTTCTTTTTCCTCAAGGAAAGTAATTATGCCAGGATCCAAATCGCCAGATCTTGTTCCCATCATGATGCCTGCTATCGGCGTGAAACCCATACTTGTATCGAATGATTTATTCTCTTTTATCGCGCAAACGCTAGAGCCGTTTCCAAGATGACAACTAATTATGTTGATTTTGTTTTTTCCAAGAAGCTTCATCGATTCAAGCATTATGTAATGATGCGACGTTCCGTGAAATCCATACTTTCTAATTCCATACTTTTCGTAATACTTGTAAGGAATAGCATACATGTACGCTTCCTTTGGTATTGTTGCGTGGAATGCAGTATCGAACACAGCGACCTGTGGAATTTCAGGAAGAATTTTTTTACAAGCGAGTATTCCTGCAAGGTTTGCAGGATTGTGCAATGGAGCAAGATCTGCGAGCTCAGTTATAGTCTTAATTACATCATCATCTATCAAGACGGATTCTTTGTATCTCTCTCCTCCGTGAACAACACGATGACCAATAACTTCAATATTGCCTCTTGGAACGTGAGATAATATGTACTGGATTCCTTCTTCATGATTTTTTATTGTACAAGAATCTTGCTTGCCAAGCATCTTTATGGTGCAACCCTTGAAACCGATGTTATCAATCATACCTTTTAGCATGACGTTCTCTTTTTCTTTTGACACATCGATATACTCAAACTTAATGGAAGAACTTCCAGAATTAATAACTAAAACTTTCATATATCCTAACGCCTCTCTCCTCTTTTTTCTTCGCTTTTCTGATTTTCTCTAATTGTTATTTTTTTTCAATTTCGCTAATCTGTCTTTGTTTCTTATTTATCTATTGTTCTAATCATTTATATGTTTAATCAATAAATATCTTGTTCTATTCAGCCTTTGGCTGGTTTTGCCGCGCAACGCGCGGAAGTGTTAGAGCAGCAAAATAATATGACAAATATATTTTATAATTATGTTTCATAAATATATGATTGTGTTTAATAAATATATTTTATGTTTGGAGCTTACTTCTCCGTCGTCTCCTGCGCTTCGATTACAGTTATCTGGGTTGTTAAGACAACATCTTCAACGGAGCAACCTCGGCTTAAATCGTTGATTGGTTTCTTCAAGCCTTGAACGATTGGGCCTATTGCTTTTGTTTCGCCGAATCTCTCAACGAGTTTGTAACCGATGTTTCCCGCGTTAAGATCAGGAAATATAAGTACATTGGCATTGCCTTTGATTGGTGAATTAGGGCATTTCTTCAACGCAACACCCGGAACTATTGCTGCATCAAGCTGCAATTCACCATCAATTAACAAATCAGGTCTTTGCTTCTTGATTTCGTCTGTTGCCCGTCTAACTTTATCAACAACAGCGCTGCCTCCGCTTCCTTTTGTTGAAAATGAGAGCATCGCAACCCTTGGCTCGTGGCCGAATCTTTTTGCAGAATCAGCTGTTTGCAGTGCAATCGAAACAAGTTGCTCTTCAGTTGGTTCTTCGATGAATGCGCAGTCTGCAAAAAAGAAAACTCTTTCGTCTTTAACCATCATGAAGAAACTTGAAGCGTATTTTACGTTATCTTTTGTCTTCACGATCTGCAGTGCAGGACGAAGTGTCTCTGCAGTTGTATGGCTTGCGCCAGAAACCATTCCATCAGCTTCATTTTCATGAACCATCATTGTTCCATAATAGATTGGATTCTTCATTAAAGTTCTTGCTTCATCAAGAGTCATTCCTTTATGCTGCCTTAACGCAAAAAGCTTTTGCGCATAGTCCTCTGTCTTCTCGCTGTTCTGCGGAGCAGAAGGATCAAGTACAGTAACGCCTTTCAAATTGATCTTGAGTTCTTTTTCTTTCTTCTTTACCTCTTCAATGTTGCCGATGATTGTGATTTCAGCAATGCCGTCCTTTGTTACAAGTTCAGCCGCTCTTAGCACTCGTTCATCGTCCGCTTCAGGATAGACTATTCTCTTAGGACCTGACTTTGCTTTCCATCTAATGGATTCTAGAAATTTTGATGTCTTTGCCTTTTTTTTGAAATGTTTTAAGATGCTCACTTTAAACTACCTCTCTTGCTAATATAGGTACTCAATTCCTCTTTTTATCTCTTGTGGTTTTTGTTATTTGTTTTCCTTTGTTTTTATGTTCTCGTATTATTATGATGTATCGTTCAACAAGTACAAATATGATAACGATGAAAATACCTATGAACCAACCAGCAAGTACGTCTGATGTCCAATGAACGTTTAGATAAATTCTAGATAAGCTGACGCTTACGGCGTATAGTATTAATCCAACCAATAAAATTAATTTATTGTGCTCTTTTCTTATTTTATCCGCGAATATAAAAAATAATGTCAGCGCCAAAATCATAGCTATCGCTGCATGGCCCGATGGGAATGAGAAACCAGTTGCGTGCACGATTTGTTCGGCGGGTCTTGCTCGTTCAATTATGCTCTTGAATCCTAGTACAAGTAAGTCTCCTGCTATTAGGGTTGATGTGAAAAATATTGCTGCAGCCTTGTCTTTTTTTACGATAAAGTAAATCAGAAACGCAACACTTATAGACAGAACAAAAGCAAAACTGCCAAGTGCAGAGAAAACATACGCAACACTTGTTAGAAATGAGGTGTAAATTAGATGGACGTGGCTCGAAATCCAATTGTCGAACCAGATAAATTCTGATTCTGAAACAGAATCAATGATAAGAGAAAAAAGCAAAGCTGCACTCGCACTTATAATAAATAAATGCAGATGATATTTTGTGAAAATGTGTTTCTTACTAAGATAGTTGTATAATGCAGAGAGAACTATTATGAGAACAATAGCAACTACAACTCCGATGCCGATGTATTTTACAGCGAATTCGAAACTCTTACCCGCAATATACCCGACAAGCACCCAGGTTGTTCCCCAAATTACTCCAGAAATAACATTCCAAAACATAAATCTTCTAAACGAGATGTTTAATGATCCTGTAACAAATGGAGAGAGCGATCTCGTCAAATTGTTGAACCGTCCCATGATGAGTGTTTTACCAAGATGAGTGTGAACCATCTTCTCCATTTTCTGGTAGACTTTATCGCCGAACAAAAAGTATTTTCCATATTTCTTAAGAAACGATTTTCCATATTTGTTGCCGAGTTCGAATGAAATCCAATCACCAGCTATAGCACCAAATGACGCGAGTATAATAACAATCCACAAGTTCATCATGTGTTGATATGCTAAAAATCCTGCGAGAATTATAATAATTTGACCCGGATAGAAACCACCTATTATCGGGATTGCTTCAAGCGCCGCTGAAAAGAATACAAAGAAATAACCTAATGAGTGCATATACTTCAAAGGAATGCTTTGAAAAAAAGCAGTCATTTTAATTTCTAGGATTTTTAGTTTCACGAAGCTTACTTTAATTTAGATGTTTATATAGTTATTCTCAATAAAAACATAAATGAATATTTTTTAAAGAATTGATTAAATTTCTGTTTTAGTATAATTTAGTTCCACTCGCGGCCAAATTCATCAATTTATCATGTACTTTTTTTGCATATTCAAAATTAGTCAGCTTTTTAGAATCTACTCTAGATACACACGTAATGAAGTTTACAGTACCAGAAAGAAATATTTCGTCAGCTTCCAAAATATCTTTCACTCTCAGTTCTTTTTCTACAACCGGAAAATTATCAATAATTGCTTTTCTTACACTTCCCTCTAAAATGCCTGAATCAACTGAGGGCGTGTATAATTTTTTATGCTTTACCAAGAAAATATTGCTTGTTGTTGCTTCTGTAACAATTCCTGCATCAGTCAATAATATTGCTTCATCAAATTTTCTAGTCTTAGCATCAGCGCGTGCAAGCAAACTGTTTAAATAATTCAACGACTTTATTTTCGGGTCTATTGCGCTCTTGTTAACTCTGCGAATTTTTGAAATTGTTATGCTCACTTTCTCTAGAGGAGAAAACTCGCGTTTGTTAACAATGATAATAACATCAGGTTTAGAATTCGCGAGCAATCCTTGCGCACCTTCGCCGCGAGTTATTAAAATACGTATGAAAGCATCATCAAGTCTTGATTCAATATATGTTTTTTTGATGTGCTTTATTAGTTCAGCTTTGGAGTAAGGAATTTCAAGAAAAATACCTTTAGCAGATGAAAGAAGTCTAGTTATGTGGTATTCAAAAAGAAATGCTTTTCCACGAAAGACGCGAATAGTTTCATACACTCCATCTCCATAAAGAAGACCATGATCAAAAACACTAATATTGTATCATTCTTCGCCATTTATTGTTACATATCCAAGATCTTTGTTCATGGTGCTACCTTACTATTGCTGAAGAACAGTAATTTATGAATTTTTCTGTTGATTCCTGAGTTTCTCTTCTAGAAGCTCTCTCGTAGTTAGTATTTTGGTCTTTCCATATTGTTTCAACTCAAGAACGCCTTTATCTCCAGTTATTATATAATCGGCGTTTGATGCGTCTGCACATTCCAGAAGAAAGTTATCATCAGGATCTCTTAAGAGCAACATCTTTTCTGAATTAGTTCTATTTTTCTTTACAACCAAAGAAATAGATTTCACAATATCTATGATTTTCTTTTGCTTTTGCTCTGAGAATTTTAGTTTAGGATAACTGAGAACTCGTTCAAGTTCTTGAAATTGTTCTTCAGAAACAACAAGCAAATATTCTCCAGAAATAACTTTTCTTAGCAGAACTCTTTCATTTCCATTCCAGCCAAATGCAGAAATCAGACAATTTGTATCAATGATTATTTTTTCTTTGCCCACTTAACAGCCTCGTTCAAGTCTTTTTTAGTTACTTTATTTTTCTTGAACTGGGCTTCTATTTCTTTTGTCAAAGAATCAAAATCTGCATTGACTTTTGGTAGTTCTACTTTTCGAAATAGGACGCCGTCTTTGACAGAAAACGCTACGAATGTCTCGCCAGGCGAGAGGTTTGCACTATCTCTGACTTGCTGGGGCACAACAAGCTGGCCTTTTCCAGACATTCTAACAAAATCCGTCTTTTCTACATCAGTAGTTCCCATTTGACTTACCAGTTCAACAGTTAAACAATTCAACTTTATATATTTTGTGGAACATATTAACTAAATTATAGGTGGTATCCTAGAATTATATTTGTGTCTGAAGATTTTTCGAAAAGATTACGAAATTACTTCTTTGCCATCTTCCAGAATGTTTCGAAATATGTTCTATAGCTATTTGCGACGAGTGTGATAGTTCTGAAAGAATGATTTTAACGAATAAATATCTTTTCCATATGTTGCGCCAAGTACAAGATACTCATCGCCAGGTCTTAATTCTTCGATTATGTTGTTGTAGAAATTCTTTATTGATTTTAAACCTTCAAAGACTGTAGCTCTCGTCTTTTCTTCGCTGAGCTTTCTTTGGAGTTCAAGTTCTGGAGTTATTTCTAATTTTCTTAAGCATTTGATTATTTCAAGACGTGTATGTCTGTCTTTTATTTTATGGAATTGTTTTTTGAAGTCTGTGCTCATTATGACTTGCAATTTTGATCACATGATTAGAAAAGGTAGATTGTTAATTAGCACTTCTTTAGAAAACCCGAATAATTTCCTAATATGGGCGAAAAACATTTCGAGCTTAATTATGCAGGAAGTGTCTGCAATTTTTTAAAACCCTATTTAGAATAGTTCTACAAGTGTTCTCTCTTCCTATACCACGTGTGCAAGAGTCTATGTGCGGTTTCACCGCCAGGAACGCCTATGTAATCGCGGTAGAGCTTTAAGACTGATTCGTTCTTGTGTGATTTTCTAACAACCTTGCGAACATCTTCTTTGTTCAATGCGCCAGCTCTCTTGAGGAGAATATCTGAGTCATCATATCTTGGTTGACCGCCGCCCCCGACGCATCCGCCGTAGCAAGCCATGATTTCAATGAATTGATATGGGCATTCACCTTTACTTATCATCTCCATTATCTTTCTTGCTTCGCCAAGTGTATGAACAACAGCAATCTTAAGTGTTTTGCCTGCGAGTGTGATTTCTGCTTCTTTTAGTGTTTCCATTCCACGAACTTTAGTATATTCTATGCTTTGAAGTTCTTCACCAGATAGCATGTCCGCAGCAGATCTAAGTGCTGCTTCCATAACTCCACCTGATCTGCCAAAGATATCTCCGGCGCCAGAACTTTCACCGAGTGGATTATCAAAATCTTCATCTGGAAGATTTGCAAAGTCAATATCGAACTGCTTGATTAATTTACCAAGTTCGACAGTTGTTAAGACAATATCTGTTTGACCTTTGAATTCAGGTCTATCAATTTCGAATTTCTTTGCAGTACAAGGCATGATGTCAACAACAACTATGTCTTCAGGTTTAATTCCTGCTTGCGTTGCGTAGTATGTTTTAATCATGGACGCCATCATGCTCTGTGGACTTCTGCAAGTTGACATGTGATGGAGTTCTTCAAAGAAGAATTGCTCCCCGAATTTTATCCAAGCAGGACAGCAGGTTGTAATCATAGGAAGATCCTTATTTTCTTTCAGGCGTTTAACAAGCTCGGTCGCTTCTTCTATTATTGTCATGTCTGCCGCGAAGTCAGTATCGAAAACTTTTTGGAAACCAATTTGTCTTAGTGCTGCAACCATTTTACCTGTAACAGGAGTTCCAGGTGGCATATCGAATAGTTCGCCTAGTGTCGCCCGAATTGATGGCGCAGTTTGACACACAACGTGTTTTCCAGAATTCAGGGCGTTGATTACTTCGTTAAGTCCGCTCTTCTCTGTTAGTGCGCCTGTTGGGCAGACGATTACGCATTGACCGCAGTTGACGCACGAACTCTCACTCATAGGAACATCAAATGGTGTTCCTATTTTAGAATTAAATCCACGGTTCTGCATTCCAATTGCATATACAGTTTGAATATCGTTGCATGCCCGAACGCATCTACGGCAAAGAATGCAGCGCATATTGTCCCTTACAATTGAGGTGCTCGAATCATCAATCTTTGATTCACGAATCTCGCCTGTGAATTCGTTGTCAAGCAAATTCATCTCTTCAGCATATGCTTGTAATTTACACTGAAGGTTAGCTGCGCAAGTTACGCAGTTGAAATCATGGTTAGCAAGTATTAGTTTCATAATAGTTCTTCTATCTTTCAATATTTTAGGAGTATGAGTTTTTACAACCATTCCCTCTCTGATATCTGTGTTGCAAGAAGTAACGGGCTTTGGCGCGCCTTCAACATCAACAACACATAATCTACACGCTCCGATTCGCTCAAGGCGCGGGTGCATGCAAAGATGAGGAATATTAATTCCATAGCGCTTTGCAACATCAATTATTTTCTCCCCTGGAGTTCCTTCTACATTGAGGTTGTTAATCTTGAACTTTACTTTCTTGACTTCTTCTGCCATTTTTGGTTTCTCTTTTTGTTCTCTTTTGATTGATTGTTCTATATGATTTGCAGCGTTTTTATCTCCGATATAAAGTAATGAATATCTTTGGCTTTCTTCTCATTTTCTGGTATGTGCGCTTCAATAATGTGGATGTTTTTATCAATAGTTACTCTGCCGATATTATATATCATAAGTTCTTTTTGTGTGCCCAAGTATTCCCATGATAAAGGTATTTCGTTCGGATTGATTATAACTATGACATCAACATCTGATCCTGTATTTATCTGTCCACAATTATCTCTCCAGGGTTCTACATATGTTCCGAACCCTTTTCCATTGACTGCTGTGCCGAATATGAATGCCTCTTTTATTCCTTTGACATGATTTAATATCTGTTTTGTTTTTGCTATAACAAAATCGCAAACTTCTTCTTGATTCGGATAAAGTCTTTTATCGGGTTTCGGTTCGTCCATTTTGCTGTTCTCGTTCGATTTTATTTTTTCTTTTCAGATTTTCCTATGCTCCACCCCGGAGGGGCCATCCCCCGGAGCAACGCGTCGCCAAAGTCGACGGCGTACGGAAAATCTGTTTTGCATTCTCTAGCTTCTATCAATTGCTTTGAATGCACATACATCGTAGCACTTGCCGCAACGGATGCACTTCGACTGATCTATAACATGAAGCCCTTTTAATTCTCCTGATATTGCGGCAACAGGACAGTTGCGTTTACAATTACCGCATCCTGTGCATTTATCCGTGATTGTAAATGTGAGTAAGTTCTCGCAGACATGCGCGGGACATTTTCTATGAGTAATATGCGTTTCATATTCAGATCTAAAGTTTCTAATGGTTGAGAGCACAGGGTTCGGAGCGAATTGTCCAAGACCGCAAAGTGAATCTCGATTGATGAACTCTGCAAGCTCTTGTATCTTATCAATATCTTGGATGGTTCCATTTCCTCTTGAAACATGAGTTAGCATTTCAAGAAGTCTTTTCGTTCCTTCGCGACAGGGCGTGCACTTACCGCAGCTCTCTGATTGGGTGAACGAAATAAAGAACTTGGCAAGACTTACCATGCACGCTTTATCGTTCGTCACAATAAAACTCCCTGAGCCCATAATTGTCTTAAGGTTAGTCATTGTTTCATAATCAAGAGGAGTATCAAGTTCTTTTTCAACAACGCATCCACCTGCAGGTCCACCTGGGAATAAGGCTTTGAACTTTGTTCCATCCGGAAGTCCACCACCAACGTCGTAAATGATTTCTTTAAGGGTGATTCCAAATGGTACTTCAATAATTCCGGGTCTTTTGATATCTCCGCTAAGGCAAAGAGTTTTTGTTCCCTTCGTAGCTTTTGTTCCGTATTTGCCATACTCATCAGGGCCAATTTTTAGAACGGTTGAGACATCTCCCCAAGTTCCAACGTTGTTAACAATAGTTGGTTTACCATAAAGACCTTTGTCAGCAGGGAATGGAGGTCTTGGTCTTGGAGTTCCACGTCTACCTTCGGCGCTCTCAATTAGTGCTGTCTCTTCGCCGCAAACAAATGCTCCTGCGCCAACTCTGATGATTAAATCGAAATTGAATCCTTGTTTGCCAAGAATGTTTTTTCCAAGAAGATTATTTTCATATGCAGTCTTCATCGCTTTGCCTAATGTTTCAAGTGCGAGCGGATATTCTGCTCTTGTATAAATAACTCCTTCATCAGCGCCAGTTGCATACGCGCCGATTGCAAGACCTTCAAGAATTCTAAACGGATCGCTCTCCATAAGAGTTCTATTCATGAACGCTCCAGGATCGCCTTCATCACCATTGCAAATAATATATTTTTTGCCTTGCTTGTTCGCAATGAAGCTCCACTTCTTCGCAGTTGAAAAGCCTGCGCCCCCGCGCCCTCGAATTCCTGCTTTGTCAACAGTTGCAATAACTTCCATGTTTGTCATAGCGATAGCTTTTTTGAGACCAGAGTATCCGCCTCGCGCAACATAGTGCTCGAGTTTCAATGGATCAATTGCACCGCAGTTCTCAAGAGTTAATCTGACTTGCTTCTTGTAAAAATCAAGCTCTTCGAGTTTTTCGCACAAGAAGAGTTCATTGCAACGCTTGTTTGCTTTAATCGCGCTGATTAGAAGAACGACGTTATCCTTTGTGACGTTTCCATAATACGAAGTTTTTCCATCTTGAACAACCATGACAATCGGTTCATTGTAACACATTCCAACACAGCCAACTTTTGTTACAGGAATACTAAGTTTTGCAGATTCAAGCGCGCTAACTACTGCGCCAGCTCCGGCAGAAAGTCCGCATGTGGCTACGCCTACCGCAACATGATCTCCGATTAATTCTCTTTGAGCCTGTTTAATTTGTTGGTCTGTTATCATTTTGAGTCCACGAATTTGTCGCTCCCAAGAAAACGTTTAACGTTTTCTGGGCCCAGAAAATCTTCGATTTTCTTGGGCGCCGTCGGCTTTGACGACGTGACTCGACGGGGGTTGCCCCCTTCGGGGTGTCGAGAAGACAAATTCGTTAGTTTTAGTTTTTTATTTGCTCTTTTTTTTGGTTCTATTCTGTTTTCTTTTCGTTTTTGTTATTCTCTCATTTGTACGTTCCAATTATTTCTTTGATTTTTTTCTTGTCAAGTTTACCATAAACTGTTTCATCAATCATCATTGAAGGAGCACGAGCACACGCGCCAATGCAATTTACAACTTCCAGGCCGAAGTTACCATCCTTAGTAACTTGACCAGATTTAATGTCGAGTGTTTCTTCAAGGAACACTCGAAGTGCAGCAGAGTTTTTTACATGACAGGCAGTTCCATCACAAATCTTAATTGTGTGCTTGCCTGGCTTTGTGAGTCTGAACTGAGAATAGAATGTCGCAACACCAACAAGGTTTACCAAAGGAATATCAAGCTCTGATGAGAGACGCACGAAGTTTTCTTCAGAAATATAATTCTCCTTCTCCATTATCTGTTGAAGGACGGCGATGATATTTTGCTTCTCTTTTGGGCTATACTTATCAGGGTTATTCTTGATATCCTCCATGAAATCTCGTTCAAGTTTTTGCTGCATTGCATTATCTGGCTCTTGCGCGCCAATGTAATGCCTGAACTTTTTGAACTGTCCGTTCTCTCTTATTTCATGGAACAAATAATAATAATGATTCCCATTAATAGTTACCCTTCTAAGTTCCACCATGAAATTATCGCAGTATAGTTTATTTATATAAGTTTCTATACGATGGAAACACGCAAGAGTAGAGAAAAATGAAGAAACGCGAAAAAGAAAGAATAAGAAAGAGAAAGAAAGATTAAGAAAAGTAAGAAAGAGCGAGTATAGAGCAAGAAATAATAAGACTGAATAATAAGAAAGAAC
>CAITEO010000065.1 GCA_903891505.1 uncultured Candidatus Woesearchaeota archaeon | reverse complement strand
TATTCCAGCAGAAGACCTTCTATCTTTAAAATCATACATATGTTGAGATGTTAATTTTTTCGCCCCAGATTCCGATATTATAGCCGAGTCTTCGTAATTATATCCTTTATATGGCATATAAGCTACTCTTAAGTTAGCTCCAAGAGCTATATGCCCGTCTTTAGTAAAATTATTATCTGCAAGCACCTGGTCCTTCATCACTTTATCTCCAACTTTTACCGTGGATTCATTATGCAAAAACGATTCTGAATTAAGAGAGAAATTATCGTATAAATTATGGATGTATTCTTTTCCATCATCTCCTTTTACGGTTATTTTATTATTGGTTATTCCTATAACTTCTCCATTTACTTTTGATTTTGGAATTGCTATAATGCCAGATATTTTTTTTGAAAAATTATGTATTTCAAATAAAGGCTTATCCCTATTTGTTAATGAAACCGCTTGTTCCTGCATTTTAGCAGCGGTTAAACCTCTATTGCCTTGAATAGAATTTAAAAATGGTATAAAATTCGAGGATACATCAAACATATTTATTGGTGATTTTATAATATAATCTACATCATTAGGTTCAAACTCTAGGAATTTCCCTTTATAAATACCTTTTATTTTTTTATTTTTAGGCTTTAAGTCTTTATCATATTCATCACTAAATGCTATTTTATGATTATAGGACTCTAATGGCTTTAACAAATGATCTTTTCCATTCTTATCAACAAACTGTCCGTAAATATCGTTCCCAACTTTTATGGTTCCGGCGGTAAGGTGTACAGCTATTCCTATATTCCCGCCTTCCGGAGTATGCAATGGATCGACAAACCCAGCTTCTGAATTAGATATTTGTCTGGCTTGATCAGTTATAGCATTAGTAGATTTCACCCCGCCTTCACCCATGATAGTCATTTTGCTACTATCGCCGATAATAGACATAACATTTACTTGTGATGAAGGATTAGATAAAGACGAATTTGTTATAACTCCGGTAATATATGGATCAAAAGTTTGTGTGCTTATTGATTTATTTATTGTCTTTGTTTTACTTAATTTCCATTTTATGGCGTTTGCTATTCTGGGCGCATTTTTTATCATTTTTTCACGTATATGATCTTCTGGACCATAAAAAGATTTGAATATTAACGACTCTCTATCGTCTTGCTTCGGCGCTTTTTTGAATAACTTGAGATGATCATCTAGTGCAGAATCTCTGACAATATGTCCTCTTTCTATCTTATTTCTACTTTGTAATATTTCTTTACCCGCAACTAATTGAAATAAGATAATTTCGAATTTCTTTTTTTTAGCATATGAAAAATAAGTAGATAATACTCTTTCATCTGGAAATAATCCCTCTATAAGTACATTTTCATAATTATCAAGCTCCATTAATTTATCCACTAACGCTTGAACTAAAATACCTGCATTCTTATGAGTTAATTTATTATTTTCTCCTCTTTTAACCTGTAAATATCCTCTGAAATAATCTTCACTTACAAGAGCACAATTATTTAGTTTTTTTGCCAATAATTCTGCAAGAGTTGTTTTTCCGATCGCTGCAGGTCCTCTTAATAATATTAATCTGGTCATAAAATACCTATTGTTTAAGAATATAAAAATGTTTTTGAAATTCACCCCTAGAACCTAACGCTCACGACATCTCGATCTATTTTATCTTTTATTGAAAGAATCTTTTGACGAAGCATGTCGTCGGTTGTTGCGTGCTGAACTTGCTGGAGCAAATCAATAATTTGCCTCATGAATCTAACAATATCTCCTTCAGGCATATTTGTGTATTGAAGTAAGTCGACAAATTCGCATCCTTCATACCAAGCCATAAGGAATGTTTCAAGAACAAACGGAGGACTTTTTTTGAAGTACAAATACAAGTTTTTCTCATGACCAACTTTCTTTAGTATTTGATTTGAAACGTTCCTTCTTTTTGTTTCAAATTTTGTATTTTTTCTCTCTTCAAAACAAATAGCGCCAATCATAAGCAATATTTCCTGTGGAGAAAAATCTTCTGTTATTTCAGAGCAGAAAATGTCTGTGACGAGCAGTTCTTCCGTATATATTCGTGTTGCGAACAAACCTTTGTCTGTGAGTTCGACACCTTCGTCACCATCAACAATATATTTTTCGCTGTAGAGTTTGTTTTTTTTCTTCTCGAAACTCGCAAGTATTCCAGATACTCCTCCTTTTCCTACTTGCTGATATGAATAGAAACTGCTCGCGAGTATTATTTGACGCTCTGCCTCAGTGTGTGTCTTCAAAAGATTTAACACTGTGTTAAATGACAGCTTGAATTGTGATCTTAATGGATCTTTGTCCCCAGATGTTATTTCTTTTATCAAAGAAATATCCATGCTTTGCCTATCAATCATGCTAACAGCAAATCCTTCTTTATCAATTCCACGTCTACCCGCACGTCCAGCGAGTTGAAAATATTCTTTGCTGTAGAGTGCCCTGAAATTTATTCCATCATATTTGTCGAGCGAATCAAAGCACACTGTTTTTGCAGGCATATTTATACCGACGGCAAAAGTCTCCGTTGCGAATAATACTTTTACAAGTCCTTCTGCAAAAAGCGTTTCGACTATTTCTTTTAAGACAGCGAGTATTCCTGCGTGATGGAACGCGATACCGTGCGAGAGACACTCCCTTAGGAGTTTTGTCGTCTTAAGCCCGAGAACTGATGGATCTGTTGCTGCGAGTTTATCTCTAACTATTTTTTGAACTCTTGCGTGCTCCTCAGACGTCAAATAATCATTTTTTTGCTTGAGTGATTCAGCACGTTTCTCTGTTAGTGCGCGTGAAAAACAGAAATATATGCACGGCAAACGTCCTTTACTTTGAAGCTCGCGCAAAAGATCAAGATGCGAAAGTCTTTTTCTGTTCTTCATTTCTTCCATGTGTTTTTGTCTGTTCCGAAATGCTTGATGATAACTAGGATATTTATCAAGCTGCTTCCATTCCTGAATTTGATCAAGCGACGCAAAGCCATGCTCGTTGTCAAAGAATAACAATGCCAGCGGAACTGCACGTTTCTTCTCGATAACAACGTCAACTTTGTGCTTTTTTATGTGCTCAATCCAATTCGCAAATTGTTTTGCGTTTGGAATTGTCGCTGACAAACATAGAAAACGCACGTGTGCTTTGCTAAAAATTATGCTCTCTTCCCAAACAGTACCCCTCTCAATATCGCCAAGGAAATGAATTTCGTCGAAGACAACATACGCTAGTTGTTCCATGAATGGATCGTTTGCAAGAAGCATGTTCCTGTAGATTTCTGTCGTCATAATTAGAAGCGGCGCTTCAGGATTTATTGTAACATCACCCGTCATAATTCCGACAGCTTCAATTCCATATTGACGTCTAAAATCTCCGAACTTTTGATTCGATAACGCCTTGATTGGCGCTGTGTAGATAATTCTCTTTCCTTCTTTTAGATATTTATCAATAACATAGTCAGCGATGAGTGTTTTACCAGTACCCGTTGCAGCGCTAACAACAACAGAATGATTGTGCTCAATAGAATGAATCGCTTCAATTTGGAATCTATCGAGAACGAAGTCCTTGAACTTGATTATTTCATAATTAGGAGATTCTTTCGAGTCTTTTTCTTTCTCTCTTATTTCCCTTTCTTTGCGTTCCTTTTCCTCAGGCATACTACAAGACTTACTTCTATGTTTTTAATGGTTTTGCTTGAAATACATGACCAAAAAGACATTCAATGACATTCATCAAATCAAAATACATATAAAAGAAGAACTACTCCACATAGTTAAGACAATGAAAGAAAAAGACTCAAGAGAAAAAGAACCAAAAGAAACCACAGATTCGGATGACTTTGATGAAGCAGCAACGCATCTAAATCAATCAATTTGGACGGAAAAGTACAGACCAAGCGAATTCTCTGAAGTTTTGGGCCAAGATGAAATAGTAAAACGAGTCAAGGCATTTGTTGAGACAAAGAACATGCCTCACATCTTATTCGCAGGACCACCCGGAGTAGGAAAGACCACTTTGTCGCTTGTCATCGTAAAACAACTATTCGGTGATTCCTGGCGCGAGAATTTCCTCGAACTAAACGCATCAGATGAAAGAGGAATCGATGTTGTTCGTCAGAAAGTCAAAGACTTCGCAAGAACAAAATCTATCGGTGATGCACCATTTAAAATCATTTATCTTGACGAGTCAGATGCATTAACGAAAGAAGCACAGCAAGCACTTAGAAGAACAATGGAGAACTACACTCAAACTACACGTTTCATTTTGTCGTGCAACTACTCTAGCAAAATCATTGATCCTATCCAGAGCAGATGTGCAGTATTCAAATTCAAGCCTCTTTCAAAAAAAGATGTTTACGACATCATAGATCACATAGCAAAGAAAGAAGGCCTCAAGATAAGTGAGAAGGCAAAAGAAGCACTATACTATGTCTCAGGCGGCGATTGTAGACGACTTGAGAATTTAATGCAAAGCACAGCTGCCATGGGCACAAAAATAGAAGAAGAAAACATCTATGCAATTGCAAGTTTTGCCGAGCCAAAAGAAATAATTGAAGTACTTGAAGCGTGCGTCAAATCAGATTTTGAGACGGCGAAGAAAAAACTTCTCGACACAATGCTAAAACAAGGACTATCAGGAATTGACGTGATAAAACAAATTCAGAAAGAAGCATGGAAAATCAAAGCAGACAACAAAATAAAACTTGAAATGATAAAACAATGCGGAGAAGCAGAGTTCCGCATGGTTGAAGGAAGCGATGAATTCATCCAACTAGAAGCATTACTTGCGAAATTTGTTTTGCTGAATGTAAAATAATCACACAATAATTCTAAAACAAATATTTACTTATCCAAACACTTATAAAATAAATCAGGGTTCTAAAAAACATGAAAATTACAGTACTAGCATTATACGTCGACAAAAACAAAGGATTTCTACTGGGAGTTGATAAGGCAGGCAATCATAAATTGCTTGGTGGAAGATTAGAACAAAAGAAAACACAAGTATATGACTCTATTTTTGAAAAAAGATATGAATCTGACATTGAATGCCTTTTCCGAGAAGTCTCTGAGGAAGCACCAGGAACAATTATTGACAAAATACAACTCTACAAACCAATTGTTAACGGAACTAGCATTCAGCCGCACGAAATCCACGTATATCGTGTAACATTCAAAGGTAAATTTCGTGGACCTGACAGAAAAGAAATAATAAAAGTTATTTATACATGGAATCCTGAAAAATATAAACTATCGCCTGCGACAAAGCTAACATTCGATGAATTAAAGAAAGATTATAATTTTTGAAAATATATTTTCTTGCTTTAACACTTCTTGTCCTTCTATTGTTAAATTTAATTATTTATTCTTTATTTTTTATTTTAATATCT
>CAITEO010000064.1 GCA_903891505.1 uncultured Candidatus Woesearchaeota archaeon | reverse complement strand
TTTTGTGCAGAAAACACATTAGTTTTTTATTCACAACACTATACTGTTTTTTGTACTGAAAAGTTTGTTGGATTTTTTCAACTCTATAACCTAAAATTGATTCTAGACTCTAAAATTGACTCTAAAATTGATTCTAAGATTTGAAATTGACTCTAAAATTTGAAATTGACTCTAAATATGGATTGAAACAAAACCTAAAACAAAAACTATAAATAGACTTGTCCAAGAAACATTTACAAATGGTCAAGATTAGTGGGTGGGTATATCTTGTAATAGGGCCTATAATCTCGCTTTTCGCTAGGTATGTTCAAAATAGGGGAGGAAAAGGGCTCGCTTTGTTCTTTTGGGTAGGCATAGCGTTGATAGCATTTGGCATATTCAAAATTGTTACAAGATTTATCACTAGGGACAAAATAGAGAAGAAAGAATCTAAATTAAAAGTTGAAAAAGAAAGTAGACTGTTTGGCCTCGGGCTCAAAGCCGATGTTAATATTACTGCTGAGGAAAGAGAAAGAGTGATGAGAGAGAAACAGCAAGCAATGAGAACAATAGAAAACAAAACAACTCAAGGTGCTCACTCAACGCAAAGTAGTCAGCAAAGTAGATCACAGAGCGCTTCGCAAACTCCAAACATAATTTCATGCCCAACATGCGGCACAAATCATTATTCCAACAGCAACTTTTGTCACATGTGTGGTGCGAGACTGAAATAAGTTGAAGTAAATATCTATCTTCTTTAGTTAAATATATAAACTTCTTTTCTTCTGATTTGATTAATGGAGACATTTGACTGCATAAAAACGAGACGAAGCTGCCGAAAATACAGGGAAAGACAAGTCGAGTTCGATAAGATTGCATACCTAATGGAGGCAGCATCTAAAGCTCCGAGTTCGGGCAATTTGCAAGCTTACAGATTCATACTTCTAACTGAAAGAGAAGATATAAAACAGCTCCCTGAGATTTGCATGAATCAGTACTGGATAGCAGAGGCACCACTTGTTATAATTGTCTGCGGGGATGCAGAGAGAGTAGAGATGACATATGGACTTCGAGGAGAAAGACTATATGTAATACAGGATTGCGCAGCAGCAATACAAAATATACTTCTCGCAGCACACGATTTAGGCCTTGGTGCGTGCTGGATAGGCTCATTTGAAGAGACAGTCATAGCAGACAGATTCCGTGTTCCTGATGGAGTTCGGGTTCAAGCACTCATAACTGTAGGATATCCTGCAAAAGCGCCAGAGCCAAAAGAGGAAGAATCAATAGAAACTCTTGTCTACTTTAGCAAGTTCGGTAACAAAACTGAAAACATGGATGTTGTCATGAGAGAATTCAGCAAAGAATGGGTAAAACTTGTTGACCGCGCTGACGAAAGACTTGAACGAAGCACGAAAGGAATTAAACTAGGTGCGCATACTGGCGCTAAGGGATTTGCATCAAAGTTCAAAGAGAAAATAGCCGCGGCAAAGAAGAAAAAGATTTGAAAGATCAGAAAAATTAGTTCTTGAGTGTTTGTTTAGTATGTTTCTTCGACAATTTAATAAACGGGCGCTATTCAATCAAAGTATGAAGTATATGATTCAATGTTTGCTTAAAGGCCCAGTTGAGCAATATCATCATAATTTGGTTGATGAAATATATCAAAAGTTTGGTTTGAATATAACAAAAGAAGAGAATTTAGCGACTCATTTCACTTTGAAGTATTTCTTCGAAACCAAAAACATTGATGATGTAGATAAATCAGTGCAGCTGTTTTGTGAGACTCATAAGAAAACACCTGTTCGTGTCGGCGGATTTGGAAAATTCTTTCCAAAAACAGTATTTCTTAATGTAATTCTTTCTGATGAAGCTAAGAAAACGTTCTTAGAGTTAATAGTAGAGCTAAAGAAGATAGATTGGCTCTCTTGGAACGTATTTGATGGGGAGAGATTGCATTTTCATACTACACTCGCGCAAGACTGTAACGAAAAATGCACTGATGTCTGGAATTTTATTCAAGGAAAAGAAGAGTATTTTGATTGTTTTTTTGATAATGTTACGATTCTAAAGATGACGGGAGAAAATGATTCTGTTAAAACGTGGGAAATTCATAAGAGCGTTTCTATGGGCTAAACAGATCACAAACATAGAACCTATAAAAGCAGTATTTCTTCGTAAACTATTTATATCAATCAGGGATTCTTGGAGGATAAGATAATATATTAGATATTTAGAGGATATAAAATGCATTACAGAACACATACATGCGGAGAACTAAGAGCTAGCGACGTTGGAAAGAGCGTTACCCTTGCCGGTTGGGTTCACTCAATTAGGCAGCATGGTAACATTAACTTCGTTGATCTGCGCGATAGATACGGCAGAACACAAATAGTTCTAGATACAGATGTTCTAAAAGACCTCCAGCTCAGGAAGGAATCAGTAATAAAAGTCACAGGAAAAGTTACGAAGAAAGAAGTTCCGAACAAGGCGCTTCTAACAGGAGAAATAGAGGTTCATGTAACAAACGCTGAACTAATAAACCCAGCGGAGCCAATGCCTATTGATGATAATGCATCAGAGGAAATGAGGCTAAAGTACAGATACCTCGATATTAGGCGCGAAGAAGTCGTAGCAAAACTCAAGCTTAGACATGATGTTGCAATGGCTGCGCGTGAATACTTGAATAGCCATAATTTTATGGAGATTGAAACACCGATACTCGTAAAATCAACTCCAGAAGGAGCGCGTGATTACGTTGTTCCAAGCAGAGTTAACAAAGGTAAATTCTACGCACTCCCGCAATCACCTCAGCTCTATAAGCAGATACTTATGATTGCAGGGGTTGATAGATACTTCCAGCTTGCGAGATGTTTCAGAGATGAAGATCTAAGAATAGATAGGCAACCAGAACATACTCAGATAGATATGGAAATAAGTTTCATGACATCTAGCGAAATTAGGGACTTCATTGAAGGATTATACAGACATATATTCAAAAAAACAATGAAGTACGATCTTGAAAAATTCCCAACGTTCACATACAAAGAAGCAATGTCTAGATTCGGCTCTGATAAACCAGATATAAGATTTGGACTTGAACTACAAGATGTGACTGTTCTCGCGAAGAATTCAACGTTCGAAGCATTCAAAACATCAGAAGTTGTAAAATGCATAGTTGTTGATCATGAACTCACAAGAAAAGATATAGATGAGATGACAAATTTAGTCAAAATTTATAGAGCTAAAGGTCTTGCATACGCAAAAGTAGCAGATATCAAACTAGAATCTGGGGTCGCGAAGTTCTTTTCAGAAAGCGAACAGCATGAGTTAATAAAACACTTAGGTGCAAGAGATAAAGCAACAATACTATTTGTAGCGGACAAACGAAAGATAACCGAGACTTCACTTGGCCAGGTAAGAAATTACTTAAGAGACAAATTTGACATGGTCAAGAAAGACGAGTTCAAACTCTGTTGGATAGTTGACTTTCCATTATTCTCTTGGAATGAAGATGAAAAAATATGGGAACCAGAACATCACATGTTCTCAATGCCGAACAAAGAGTTCGTAACTGATTTTGAAAAAAGACCGGGTGACGTTACAGGAGATTTATATGATCTTGCAATGAATGGCTTTGAACTAGGGTCAGGATCAATTAGAGTTAGTAACCCTGAACTTCAGAAAAGAATAATGGCATTCATCGGAATAGATGAAGAGTCAGCAAAAGAAAAGTTCGGATTCTTACTCGAAGCATACAAATACGGCGCGCCAGTTCACGGAGGAATGGGACTAGGACTTGATAGACTAGTCGCATTAATGGCTGGAACGAATGATATTCGTGAAGTCATCACGTTCCCAAAGAACAAGAATGCGGAATGCCCAATGGATGGATCACCAAGCTTTATTGACAAGAAGCAAATGGATGAACTAGGCTTGGACATACGAAAGTAGGGTTCTGACTTTTTTTTGTTTTTTAAGACGGGAGGTCGCATTTAATCGTGCATTTATAACAAGTTCCTAAAACAGGATTCCTTTGGCATTTTGACATCTCAACTTTCTCGCCAGATATCAGTTCACAGCCAGTATGCATATTATATTCTTCAAGTTGTTGAATTGTCTGGTTACATTGCTCTGCAGGGGTTGGCTCGTAAAAATCTCCCGCATGAGAGTATATAATCATAACTCCATTTTTATCTTGTCTCGTAGGATCTTTTGTGCAGGCTGTTGCGGTTAAAAGAAGTACAAAAATAATGCCTAACACTAGTTTGTTCATAGATGCAATCAAAGTATTGCGCATTTATATTTTTTTTCTTTCGCTTCTTTTTTTATATTTCTCCACTAAATTTATATAAAAAAGCTCATTTCTTATCTCTATGTCAACTTCTTTGTTCCCGCATGCAAATATTAGGGAAATCCAAGATGTGTTGCTTGACGCGGTCGCGGATGCTGTTAAGAATAATTCTAACCTCATAGTTCATGCGCCAACAGGCCTCGGAAAAACTGCTGCGAGTATCGCGCCGAGCCTCGCCGAGACGCTCAAGAATGGAAAAACAATTTTCTTTCTAACATCAATGCATACTCAGCACAAAATCGCGATGGATACAATCCGCGACATCAGAAATAAACACAATGTAAAAATCATAGGTGTTGATATAATAGGAAAGAAACACATGTGTCTTCAAGAGGGTGTTGCGACACTTCCATCAAGAGAATTCCAGGAGTATTGCAGGGCACTTCGTGAAGATAATAGATGTGACTTCTACTCAAATTTAAAGCATGAAGAGTCTTTGTCGTTTGATGCGAAAGCAGCAGTCTCTGAACTTGTAGTTGATAGTCCTGTTACAACATCAAATCTTATTAACATATCCGAAAAACACAAGGTGTGTCCTTACGAAATATCTATGTTTGTTGGCAAGGATTCAAACATAATAGTTGCTGATTATTATTATATGTTCCATCCTAAAATCAGACAATCGTTCTTAACAAAGATAGGCAAAGAGCTAAATAATGCTGTAATAATAGTTGATGAAGCACACAATCTTCCAGCAAGAATACGAGATCTTGCAAGCGAAAGGTTATCTAGCATAATAATTAGACGTGCAATATCGGAAGCTGAGCATTATGAGCAGACACGAGCGATAAAGATACTAAGACGAATGCAGACAATACTTGAAGAATACTTCGCGCAGCTTGATGAACGAGAAGATGAAGTGTACATAAAAAGAGAAGACTTCATCGAAAAAGTCAATAAGATTGAGGATTATTATACAATTATAGATTTTTTCATGGAGATAGCAAATGATGTAAGAAAAGATCAGAAGCAATCATACATAGGTGTCGTTGCAAGTTTCCTTGAAGCATGGCCAGATGAGGTCGAAGGATTCACAAGAATATTTTCAAAAGTAAAAGGCTTCAAAGAAGAAATCCTAGTTCTAAATTACAAGTGCCTAGATCCAAGCGTTATTAGCAAACCAGTTGTTGAAGCATCATCATCCGTGATTTTGATGTCAGGAACATTAACACCAACATCAATGTATAGAGAAGTTCTCGGCTTCCAAGAGGAAAACACAGTAGAGATGACTCTCAAAAGTCCGTTCCCTGAAAAAAATAAACTCTCAATCATTGTTCCAAAGACGAGTACGAAGTTCACAGAAAGATCAGAGTATCAATACAAAGAAATGGGAACAATCATTACAAAAATAGTTAACACAATTCCAGGAAACAGCGCAGTGTTCTTTCCGAGCTTCAAAATGCGAGATGACGTCTATAATTACATGCAAGAATGCTCAAAGACCGTGTTCCTTGAAAAACAAGGACTTACAAAAGGGGAGAAAGAAGAGCTCCTTGAAAAATACAAATCATACAAGAACGTAGGCGCAGTTTTACTTGGTTGCACATCAGGAAGCTTCGGAGAAGGAATAGATCTCCCTGGTGATTTCTTGAAAGGAGTAGTCATAGTTGGACTTCCACTTCAACGCCCAGATCTTGAAACAAAAGCTCTCATAGAATATTATGATAAAAAATTCCAAAAAGGATGGGACTACGGCTACGTCTTCCCTGCATTCAACAGGACACTTCAAAGTGCAGGACGATGCATAAGATCGGAGACGGATCGAGGAGTAATTGTATTTTTAGATGAACGATATGCATGGCCACAATACATGCGATGTTTCCCGCCATCTTGGAACTTGAAGACGACGATTTTGTACGAGAGTTTGATCAAGGATTTCTTTGAGTCCCAGAGGGAATCGGGAACGAGAGTGACCGATAAAAAAACTGAGAAGGAAACGGATGAGAGTGGAGTGGAAACTTCGTCTGGAAAAGATGCGAAAGGAAACGAAAAGAAAGAGGAGAAGAAACATCAAAGAGAATTCGTGCATAGTTCGAAATCACTCAAACCAGATTATTCTGAGACGTCAAACGAGCCAAAAACTTTGAAGGAGCCAGAATACATTCCTGGAAAAGTAGATAAAGACGGACAAAGAACGTTGTAGAGAAAAAGAGAAGAATGAATTTTTCTAAAAAAATTAAATGAAAACAAAGTCTCGCAATTTTGTTTTGTGTGG
>CAITEO010000063.1 GCA_903891505.1 uncultured Candidatus Woesearchaeota archaeon | reverse complement strand
GACATCGAATAAACAACGTCGCGCCATGTTTTCATCCTATCAATTTGAGTCTGCGACATAGGCGTATTATCTGACTTATTATATGCAAGCCTGAATTGATAAAACGGTTGCTTCGTCGGATCAGAAATAGGAATATACCTAGAAATCTCGCCTCCGGCACCTGATCTGCTCGTCATCATCTGAGTTACCGTCGGCGAATCCATCCTAATTGAATCTCCTGGTTTTGTTTCATCAGGTACGTACTTCGGAATAACATAATTATAAATCACATGTCCATTAATATTCGGATTACTCATATCAACATTAACCGGCTGAGCAAACTGATTCCATTCTTTCGGACTCTGAAACAAATTAGAATCCTCAATCGCCTGATGTATCAATCTACCCATAAACAACGATAAATATGATCGGTTATTAACAAACGCAACAGAATCCAATTCAAGCGTCGCCGTCGCATTCGCCGTGTACAAATCCTTCTGAATAACAATCTCATTATTCGAATTAGGAGAATAATTACCCGTTGTTCCATCAGGCCAATGCGCAGTAATCGTAATATTCGCAGGATTACCATTAACATCAAAAGGCTTGAATGTCGTATTAATAGCATACGCTGGTATTTGCTTCAAGTTCTTATCCACCACCTGATCAAAAGGAGCAAGCGTCGTATCGCCAGTAACAAAACCATTCTTCGAGAACACCACATACACACTATCCCAAGAACTCTGATTTTTAATTATTGATTTCAAATCAGAACTCTCCTCCTGAGTTATCCTATATGAAAAATTCACCCCACTATCCAACGTCTTCAACGACTTGAATACATGCTTCTCAGAATTCTTCACAATCTCAATTAAGTGCAATCCAATATTCCCCCCAACAAGCGTGAGCTTGTTCCCTCCTATCGCTGCATAAATATCTGCTTTGTAAATCTCCCGCCCAGAAACATCATAAATCAAAAACAAATATGCTCCACCCTGCTCCGCATTGAACTCAATATTCGTCTGCTCACTATAAGGATTAGGATACACCAAATCCTCAAGAGTTCCTTTCTTCTCATTTTGACCAACATAAAAAGAATTAGCATCAAAGTAACCATTGATATCAGTAACTACTTCATTCTGAAGAGACATAGTCGTCTTATTATACAACTTCACATCCACACTCGCAATCGGAACACCACCAGGAACACCATAAACATGACCACTAATATGCAAGTTTCCACTCGCTGCACTCTTAAAATCTTGACTTTGAGCATTATTGTATAATCCAAAAAGACTTATCATCCCTGCTAGTCCACCAAGTACTCCTACTCTAGTTTTATGACCTAAATTCCTAAATGGATTTACCATAATTCATAACAAAGCCACAACCAATATTTAAATCTTTCGTTTGTAACTACTGCTAAGAAACAAAAAATACGTAATTTTGATTTTAGTTTAGAACTTCGAAGTCAAGACAAATCCTAAACGTCCTCGGTGCGTGCTGCCCGCATTTGACAAACGCAATTTTTCTCCACGTACGGCCAGCGCGCTTGCAGGCTGCATCAACAATTCTTTCTGCCTCTGTAAAGTTATCTTCTCGAAGGAAATTATAGAAATGTATTATTGTGCCCTTTTTCGCAGCAAGAAGCGCAGTATCAAGAAAATCCCCTGCGCTCTTTGGCAGCGGCATTAAGATACGATTGAATTTTTTTTGCTCAGAAATTATTTCCCGATAGCTGCCAATCATCTCTATTGGATTTTTTTCATCCTTGCTCCGAACCTCAACTATTCCTCTAAGAACATAGGCGAGTATTCTTTCAATGTCAACATCTCCGCTGTCAATAAGCATACCCTCTCCTATCCCATCAGAATCAGAGAGGTGAAAATATGTATTGAAATTTTCGCGCATCGCATTTATGTGATGTATTATTTTTTCATTGTTCTTGTAAACTATGTACAAATGTGCTGTATCTATGCAGACATTCTTTATGCCTGCGTATTTGCTAATTCTAAGTATCTGATCCGTCGTACTATAACTCTCAATGCCATTTTCGAAATAAAAATAATCATAATATTCTTTTAGTTTTTTTATATTATTCGCGATTTCTTCATCGCTAATCTCTGGTTTTCCCCATGTAACATGAACAACTGCCTTAACATCGTACGTCTTGCAAATATCTCCTAGCACTTTGAGAACGACCACTGATTCATCAATGGTTTTTCCGCCGAGCCAATGATTCTCTTTTTCTGGGAACGGCATGTGCATAATGACTTGTATGTTTTTCTTCTTGAATTCTTGAATTATTTTCTCGAGTGCATATCTGTTTTCAAACAAGTCGCGTTTGAATAAATGAAACTCCATCATCAATGGTTTTTCCATAAGTCTTCGAGTTAGCTCATCCTCATCAATTGAGGATTTTAAGCCCAGAATATGCTTATAAATTCTTGGTACCTCTTTATTTACATCGCCATTAATGAGCACAACATTCTTTAATTTATTTAGCTCGAGATTCTTAAGACCATACCTGTAACCTTCAGGATTTATCTCAATACCAACAATTGTTCTTGCTTTTGTGTTCTTCGCAAACACGCAAGGATATGGCGCGCAGCCAGAGAACATAACAAGAATATCTTCTCCTTCTTTGACTTGCTGCATTATTCTTTTCCTATCAGTTGAGAGTCTCGGCGAAAAATAAACAGTTTCAACATCTAATTGCAAAAGAACTCCATTTTCTTTATGAATAGTTTCCTTTGTCTTAATGCCTGCAAGCCACTTCATCTTCTGCGTCCTGAATTCCCCTTCGTGTTTCTCATCCTTCCTAAGAACTGTTTTGATGTTCTTGTTTGACTCCAAAAGCGCCTCCGCAATAATCTTTTCATACTTCCTTAGATCATCGTCAATCTCAAGAATGGCTATGTTGCCGACTGTATCGTAGGATGTTTTTAGCTTCTCAAATTCCTCAATAGAAAGTTTGCCTTCCAGAAGCTTCCTTAAATCTCTTGTCGGAGGCATCTTTTTTTTACGCATTTCACAATCAATAAACGCAAAATCATCATCCTTTAACTCTATTTCATTAAAATATTCTTTTTCCTTTAATGGAAAATAAATATACTCATCATCTTTTTCTATAGTATAATCTAATGCTAAAGCATTTTGCTCTATTATTTTCCTTTTTGCCCTCTCGGCAGCATTCAGTTTTGTTTTTAGTACTAGCACACTAAAGGATAATACATTTCATTTATAATGATTTTCAAGAAATGAAAAGTTTAAATAAAAACTACACTTCTGTCCTTGTGCGAAGAAAAGAAGAAACAAAGGAAGAACCAATGAATAAATCAAATCCTAGAAAATATGTACCGAAACCCCTCTATAATAACCCAACTGTTGTGAGTAGAAAAGCAGATCTTGCTGCTGAAGAAAAAGAAATTGTTGAACTTGAACTTATTTGGGAAAATGCAATGAAAGAAAAGTTTGAACTTGACGCTCTTTTGAAAACTGAAACTATGACTGCGGCAATAGCGTTTCACGACGAAATGATTGACAGGCACAAATCTGGAAACATCGGACTTGAGACATTAACTCCAGGACCAAACCCCGCATTTGCATCATATGCGCTTAGCCGAGGAATTGATCCTGCAGTATTCTTAGAATTGCTCGCAACAAGTGGATCTGGAAGACGACAAATACTGTATAGTTCACAAAGTTTTTCAGGAGGAACATATAGATAAAATAGCAAAAAAAATACGAAATACAAAAAATACTATTAGAACCACTCACCGAGTCCTTTCTGGGAGTTCTGCTTTCTAAATTTCTCGAGCTTCTCAAAAGATGACGCAACTCGCTCTTCAGAGAAATCATGCTCGACAACAAGAATCTGCTTTAGTTTCTCCTCATCGTATAGTTCAAATTTTATCTCATAATCATTCTTTACAGGCATATGTTTTATCGTGTCATATATTTTCTTCCAAGGAACAGATGAACTCTCATCCCACTTCGCTTCAAGAAATATAGCGTCGAAATTAGCACCATGTTTCTTTACAAGCGTAAGCGCTTTCTTAGGTCCTATTCCTTTAACACCACCATAATTATAATCTGTTCCGACGAGAATTGCGAGAATAATTAGTTGATCCTGCGTCAAATCAAGCTCTGCCAAATTATCTTTCAAATCAAATAATTCAGGAACAACGTTTTTGAACGCATGAGTGCCTGGCATTTTTCGTCGTCCAGTTATTGATAAATTACGAATTGTACGAGGAGAACCGGAAAGCAAGCTATCTGCATCCTGACTCATAACAGCATAAGCATCACCGTTCTTAACAAGCTCTGCTGCTTGTGATTCTCCTTCGCTCGGAGCAATAATTATAGGCATACCCATCGCAACAATCAACTCTTTTGCTTCCTCAATCATTTCTTTCGTCAAAACTGATGTACGTGCAGCAAACTTTTTCATATTATCAATATCCTCTTGTTGCTCTGCTTCTTCATAAGATTTTTGCGCATCAACCTTGAGCTGTTTTCGACGCTCACGTTCCTCGCGCTTAAGCTCGGGTGCGACACCATCAAAAATGAAAACAAACTTTATTCCCTTCTCCATTAAATTTGAAAATCTTGAAAATAAACCAACAAGATGACTTGTTGTTCTTCCCTTTGAATCTGCAAGAGGACTTCCATCAGGTCCTCTTATCGTTGTTAAAAACATGTATAAAACATTGAATGCATCGACAGCGAGAACTTTACCTGAAAGATCTTCCAACTTGAGTTCTTTGGATGTTAAGATATTAGTTATTGCAACGCCCATAAAGCACGGTTAAGACGAACGAGTTTAATAATTTTATCTAAAAGAGGTCCGAACTACATCCGAAAAATCTCCCTTATAATTGAAGATATAGACATCAAACATCTTTTATAGTAGAAAACTCTCAATAAATCTAGTTTTCTTTAATGAAGTTAGAGTAGAAAACTGCTCGAAACGAAAATAATAAATACACCGCATCACAATGAGCACATAATGACTCACGAACACGAAGAACAAGCTAACCAATCTGAAAAAGAACCACATCACTTTCATCATCCGCATATACTCGAGAAAACATTGCACCACAAATATGTAGAAGAACGAGAAAGAGCAGAGAGACATGGTCAAGAGCACATATTTCGATTCTGGAACGAGCTTAGCGATGACGAAAAAAGTAAACTCGTCGAACATTCATTAAAGATAGACTACGCATTAATAAGTAAACTATACAATGCATGTGTAACTTCAAAGAAAGATGAGAAATACAATAACATCGACCAACCAGATCTTGTAAGCAAGTATCCTTATATTCCAAAACATAGCGAGGCACTGAAACTTGGCGAGGATGCAATCAAAAGAAACGAGCTCGCAATACTCTTGCCTGCAGGAGGCCAAGGATCAAGACTTGGATTTAATGGCCCAAAAGGATTATTTCCGTGCACACCTATATCTAAAAAATCCTTATTTCAATTGTTCTCAGAAAAAATACTCGCCGCACAGAAGAAATATAAAGTCAAGTTCGATGTTTACATAATGACAAGTGAAGACAACAATAAAGCAACGATTGATTTTTTCGAAAAAAACAATTATTTTGGACTAGAAAAAAAACAATTTGATTTTTTCATCCAAGGCGTGCTGCCTTCTGTCGACAAAGCAGGAAAAGTCTTGCTGAAGAGCAAACACGAAGTGTTTTTCAACCCAAATGGAACAGGGGGAATATATTCTGGCCTTGCAGAGAGCAACTTACTTAGCAAAATGATTCTAAAAGAAACAAAATATATCTCCTACTTCAACCTAGACAACCCATTTATGACACCAGTAGATCCTCTATATCTAGGATACCACATCATTTTCAACTCTGAAATAAGTGCAAAATCAATCGAGAAAAAACCAGGAGAACCAATCGGAGTCATAGTAAAAAACAAAGGGCGCCATAGAATAATAGAATACATAAATCTAACACCAGAAGACTCCGTAAAAAAAACACCTACAGGAGAGCTGTTTTTCAAAGCCGGAAATATTGCAATAATGATACTAAACGTTTCGTATATTGAAAGAATGCACAAATTAAATCTAATAGATTTTAGCACAGCAGCGCTCAAAAAAGTGCAACACATCAATAATGATGGCAACCTGATTTTACCTGAAAAACCTAATGCATACAAATTTGAAGCATTCATATTTGACCCTATGCCTCACGCCGAAAAAAGTTTTGTGTTTGAAGTTTTACGTGAAGAAGAATTCGCGCCAATAAAAAATGCTGAAGGAGAAGATAGCCCAAAAACTGCATATCAAATGCAGACAGATTTATTCAAGAAGTGGCTCTTGCACGCAGGATTTAGCCCAGATGTTGTTGTCAAACTAAAACACGTTGAAATATCTCCTTTATTTGCTCTCGACAAAGAAGAATTCAAAGAAAAAATATTAAAAGATCTTCTCCAATACGAAAAAGAACTCAAAGATAAAGAAGAGTATTACTTTGGGTAAAGTAAAGATTGAATATAAATTAAAAATAGATAAAAAATTAAAAAGTTTTATTTCTCTAAGATAAGTTTCTTCAATTCCTCGAGATCTGCTTTTACGATGTCAAATCCTTTTTGCCAGAACGCCTCGCTTCGTGGATCTGCGCCCATTGCAAGCATGATGTCTAGCGTTGATTTGCTTGATCCTGCTGATAAGAACTCCACGTATTTGTCAACGAACTTTTGACCTTGCTCAATGTACATCGCATAAAATGAAAGCGATAGCAACTGCCCCCAAACATATGCGTAGCAGTAAAATGGAGTGTAATAAATGTGCGGCATGTACGTCCATTCTACATTGAATTCTTCGGGAATTTCCATCTCTCCAAACTGTTCCTTCAAGAGCGACCTGTAATAATTTGAAATCTCTTGCTTTGTAACTCCTTCTTTGATGTTCTCGTGCGCCCACTCTTCGAATATAACGAAGTACGCTTGTCTCATTATTGACTTGTAATGCTCATCCATCGTTTCGACAAGGAGCGATATTTTTTCTTCCTTGTTTTTTGTCTCACTAAGAAGTCTGTGCATCAAAAGAACTTCTGAAAACACAGATGCAGTTTCTGCGAGCGGAAGTCTTGTATGCGAGAGTAACTCTGTTTGCTTTGATGAGAAAGTGCTATGAATACCGTGACCGAGTTCGTGCATCATTGTAAAAACACTCATCAATCTATCTGTATGATTCAAAAGAACGTACGGCGTTATCTTGTTATCAACCGTCGCACAGAACGCGCCCCCTCGCTTGCTAGAACGTGGATGTGAATGAACGTGGCGCTCATCGATTATTTTCTTCGCAGCAGCATAGAACCTCACATCAAAGCGCTTGAATGTATTAAGAACAATCATCTTTGTCTCGTCGTACGAATATGTTCTCGTGATTTTCTTATACGGCGCATAAATATGATATCTTGAAAATTTGAATTTGTCTTTACTATTCTTTTTTTTGCAGGCATTTTCTTTATCATTTTTACTTCCATTCAATTCTTTTCTGTTAAGTAGCTCATACTTTAATTTGAAATACTCGACGAAAGTTTTGCTGTTCTTCCTCACAACATTCAAAAGAATCTCAACTGATTTGTCATCAACGTCGTTTCCAAGATTTCTAACGCTAATAGGTGATTTATAATTTCTTATCTTTATAGATTCATTGTACCAATCAAGAACTACATCCTTGTAAATCTCTGCAAGCAAAGTGCTCTCCTGATTATATCTGCCAAGCACCGTCTTATATGCAAATTCTCTTAATTTAGAATTATCAGACATGAAATAATTAGTTGCCTGATCAAGAGTCAAATCACGTTTTCCATCAACATTGAATTTGAAAGAATTCACGAATATCTCATAGAGCGAACTAAACGAATCTCCACCCGTAACATCTTTTATTGTGAGTATTTTTTCTATTTCTTCAGATTTTGTGTAAGGCTTAAACACTCTTATTCTGACAAGATATTGCTTGTAAATCGCGAGCTCTTTACTCTCTATGAATTTTGCTGCAACTTTATCGTCGAGCGATAAAAACCAGAGTTCAAAGAACAGCGTTCTTATCTGAAAATCTGAACTAATCATACTAAGCGCGCTAAGTTTTGCAAGTGCTTCTTCATCCTGTGTGTTCTCAGATGATTTTAGCGAATAATATGATGCTATTCTTGAAAATATAACTCCTGTTTCTTCACTTAATTTTATTATCTCGAGTATTCTTGATGGAGAAATATTGTTTGATAGCTCTTTTCTTACACACTCTATTATTTTTATGTTTTGATCTGCTTTCTTGATGAAATCATCAT
>CAITEO010000062.1 GCA_903891505.1 uncultured Candidatus Woesearchaeota archaeon | reverse complement strand
GTATTTACTTGGAGGAAAAGAAACTAGTGCTAAATAGGATTATGCGCAAATTTATGCAATTTAATTCAATTTATGTATTGTTTTTTCAACAAAAATGAAATGTCCTTATTGTAATCATACAGAAACAAAGGTTCTTGAAACTCGCGAGACAGAAGAAGATGTCACAAGAAGACGTCGCGAGTGCCTCAAATGTGAAAAGAGATTCACTACATACGAACAAGTAGAGCTAACAGACATTACAATACTAAAGAAAAATGGTAGACGAGAAACATTCGATAAACAAAAACTAATGCATTCAATGCAAATAGCAGTTAGAAAAAGAAACATCAGTCAGGAAAAACTCGAAGAAATAGCCTCAAACATCGAAGCTAAACTTCGAAGTATGATGGAAAAAGAAATCACGACAAAACAAATCGGAGAACTAGTTATGAAACAGCTAAAGAAAATAGATTCAGTTGCATACATTAGATTCGCATCTGTTTACTTGGAGTTCCAAGACATAGATTCATTTAGACGCGAGATGGATTCGTTAAAACAAGTACCAAAAGAGGGAGCATAAGCACAAAATAATTGTGCACATAAATATTGCAGGGGGAGAATATGAGACCAAAAAGTGAAAATAGATCAAGAAAATCTGCGGATTTTCTGGACGCAGAAAATGTAAAAACATTTTCTTCGAACGGGAAAACAAACAACAACGGAAATGGAAATAAAAATGCACAAGAGCAAGCAACAAGCTCAACTACTGCTCCAAATAAGAATGGCTACAAATTCTCAGACAAAGGCTTAGAATTCAAACGAATATATACACGCGCAGATAGAAACGTTGCAGATATGTTCGAGTATGAACAGCGACGATCAGTAATAAAAAATGCGGATGGCTCAATAGTTTATGAAATAAATAATGTTGAAGTTCCAACGTTTTGGAGCCAAGTAGCAACAGATATTCTCGCTCAAAAATATATACGAAAAAAAGGAGTTCCACAATTTGATTCGCTCGGAAACTCTATAATTGATAGATTAACAGGAAAACAACTACTCGGAACTGAAACTAGCATAAAACAAGTTGCACACAGAATGGCAAATTGCTGGATGGATTGGGGTGCAAGATATGGCTACTTCAAATCAGAAGAAGATGCAAAAGCATTCTATGATGAAACTGCATACATGCTAATTAATCAAATGGTTGCACCAAACAGTCCTCAATGGTTCAACACCGGACTTGCAACATCATATGATATAAGAGGAGACCCACAAGGACACTTCTATCCTGATCCAGAAACAGGCGAAGTAAAAAAATCAGAAGACGCATACACAAGACCACAACCACATGCATGTTTTATACAATCAATAAGAGATGACCTTGTTAACGAAGGAGGAATATTTGATCTTGTTACACGTGAAGCACGACTATTCAAATATGGCTCAGGAACAGGAACAAACTTTTCTAATCTTAGAGGACGAGGAGAAAAACTTTCAGGTGGTGGATCATCATCAGGATTAATGTCTTTCTTATTAATATTTGACCGAGCTGCAGGCGCAATTAAATCAGGAGGAACAACAAGACGCGCAGCAAAGATGGTTTCTCTTGATTTAGATCATCCAGACATAGAAGAATTTGTCATGTGGAAAGTAAAAGAAGAGCAAAAAGTAGCAGCGCTCGTTGCTGGAAGTGCAATATGCAAAAATTATCTAGATAAAATAATGAGCATTGCATATGAGAAAAAATCAACAAACCTAAAAGAAAACACAATGCTTAGAAAAGAAATAAAGAAAGCACTTAATGCAAATGTACCTATAAATTATATACAAAGAACGTTGCAATTAGTAAATCAAGGAAAACGAGACATAGATTTTGTTGTTTTAGATACACACTACGAATCAGAAGCATACATAACTGTCTCGGGTCAAAATAGCAACAACTCAATTCGTATCCCTAATAAATTCATAGAAAGTCTTCAAAAGGATGATGTTTGGCACTTAATAAGAAGAACTGATGGCAGCGTGCATAAAACGCTAAAAGCAACTGCGCTTTGGGACAAAGTAACATATGCTGCATGGATGAGTGCAGATCCTGGATTACAATTTGATGACACGATAAATGAATGGCACACATGTCCTGTCGACGGCAAAATAAATGCATCAAATCCCTGCTCTGAATACATGTTCCTTGACGATACAGCATGTAACCTTGCAAGTTTAAACCTTGTAAAATTCTACAACACAAAAGAAGGACAATTTGAAGTAGAAAAATTCAAACATGCAGTTAGAATATGGACCACAATACTTGAAATATCAGTATTAATGGCACAATTTCCTGGACGAGAAATCGCGAGAAAGAGTTACTTGTATAGAACACTCGGTCTTGGTTATGCAAATATAGGCGCGCTTCTTATGAGAATGAGTCTTCCATACGATAGTGATGAAGGACGAGGAATATCTGCTACAATAACTGCCATAATGGGAGGAGAGAGCTATAGAACTTCAGCTGAAATGGCAAGGGCGCTCGGTCCTTTCCCAAGATATCAATACAACAAAGAAGATATGCTTCGAGTTATACGAAATCACAAGCGTGCGGCATACAATGCAATGTCAACAGAGTATGAATCGCTGACGATAAAACCACGAGGATTAATTCCAGAACACATGCCAGAATATCTTCTCAAGGCCGCAAAAACTGCATGGGATGACGCACTTAGTTGGGGAGAAGAATATGGATATAGAAATGCGCAAGTTACAGTTCTTGCACCAACAGGAACAATTGCTCTCTTAATGGATTGCGATACAACAGGTGTAGAGCCAGACTTCGCCCTCGTGAAATTCAAGAAACTTGCAGGTGGCGGATATTTCAAAATAGTAAATCAATCAGTACCAGAATCACTTGCACACCTTGGATATACACAGCAAGAAATAGAAAAGATAGTAAAATACTGCATTGGTCACGGAACGCTCAAAGGAAGTCCTGCAATAAATCATGATGTGCTAAAAGAGAAAGGATTCGATGATGAAACCATAAGAAAAATAGAATCTGAACTTCCAACAGCATTTGAGTTGAAATATGCATTCTCAAAGTGGATAATTGGCGTCGATAAACTCAAAGAGTTAGGATTCAATGAAGCACAAATAAATAATCCAATGTTAAATCCTCTTGAAGCACTCGGATTTTCAAAAGCAGACATTGACAAAGCAGAAGAATACGTCTGCGGAACAATGATGCTTGAGGGCGCGCCTGGACTCAAACTTAACCACCTTCCAATATTTGACTGCGCAAACAAGTGCGGAAAGAAAGGAAAGAGATACATAGAATACATGGGTCATGTTATGATGATGGCTGCAGTTCAACCATACATATCAGGTGCCATAAGCAAGACAATAAACATGGATAAAACTGCTACGATAAAAGACATAAGTGACGCATATTTAGAATCGTGGAAACTTATGCTAAAAGCAGTTGCTCTTTACAGGGACGGAAGCAAACTAAGTCAACCACTTAATGCAACAACTGAAGATGAAGCAGAGCTACTTATGATAAAAGACGCAGACGACGTTGACGAAACAATCGATCAGAAAAAAGTGCAAGAAGTAATAACATATAAACTTAAACAGAAAAAAATGCCACACAAACGTTCTGGTTTCGTCCAAGAAGCAGTAGTTGGTGGACAGAAAGTATTTCTAAGAACGGGAGAATATGAAGATGGAACAATAGGCGAAATCTTCCTCGACACATACAAAGAAGGCGCATCATATGGCGCACTCTTGAATTGCTTCGCAATAGCAATATCAAAAGCACTACAATACGGAGTACCTCTCGAGGAATTCGTTGACTCGTTTACATTCACGAGATTCGAACCATCAGGACCAGTCAACGGACATCCAGTAATAAAGAACGCAACATCAATACTAGACTATGTATTTAGAGTACTTGGTTATGAGTATCTCGGAAGACGTGATTTTGTGCACGTGAAATCCATGGAATCAATGGACTCAAAACCAGAGCCACAAAAACTTGAAATGCCAAAGGAGAAACAAATACGATTCACAGAGAAAGAAACAGAAGCATTCGAAGCTAAATCCAAAGGTTACACAGGAGAACAATGCTCAAGTTGCGGATCAATGAAACTCAAACAAAGCGGATCATGCTCAGTTTGCGAAGACTGCGGTAATACAACTGGATGCTCTTAATTGACGAGAAACGTAAACATACTTTTATTATTTTTTATTTTTTCTTTAATTTTTTGCTTTATTTTCAAGTTATATTTTGTAATCACTCTAGAATAATAATATTTATATAATTACACTCGAATCTAGTCTTATGGCGACAGATTACAAATATTTTTTCGCAGAATACCAAATTAAACGCGAGTTTTCTAAACCTGTTCGTACATTTGTACTTTCAGGAAAAGATAAATCCATCGTTACTGAATTTGAAAATAATCTAAGAAAAATACACTCAGCAAATCACATTGCAAGAATAAGTCTAACAGAAGTTACTGAAGAAGCATATACTTCTTTGAAACTACAGAGCAAAACAAATATCTCAAACGGCGGATGCCTGAAAACAAAAGACTTCGTTTCTAACTTTTGCAAAGATTATGCAGTAATTCTCTCTGGAAAAGATAAAAGTGTTGAACAATAAATAACAACATAAGTCTCAAGCGCAACACAAATTTTT
>CAITEO010000061.1 GCA_903891505.1 uncultured Candidatus Woesearchaeota archaeon | reverse complement strand
TCCTGATGCTTTTTTTGCCATTTTTACAACTCCTAGGAACAGGGTTTTGTTTATAAATCTTACTACCTTGTTTTTCTCTATCTTTCTTTTCTTTTATTCATATTACTTTTATTTCCTTGTACGTTTTCGGCCGTATCCCACGAGGGACACAGGAACTTTAGTGACTTTGCCCACCGATATCAAGAAAATCTAATGATTTTCTGGACATAGAAAAACTGATGTTTTTCTCTGGGCGGCATTCGCTCACGCTCAGCCTCCCGTTCTATACTACTTTTATTTCTTTCAACTCGTCGAAGTATTTCTTGACGATTTCTTCGAAGTTTCGAAGGTTCTGCGCGCGTGCGCCTATCATTAGTCCTTTCGTTTTTGCGTCGGTTCCTTTGATTGTGACTATACCTGCTCCATCATATGCTATATCTAGCATTCGAAGTGGATACATTACGTTCTTGATGAATTGTAACATGTCTTCGTTAAATTCTACTATTTTAATTGGTTTTTTGAGTCTCTCTTCGAGGCGAGTTACATTGTTTCTATCTTTTCCAAGCGCCCTCATTAGTTCGCCTGGTTCGACGACAAAAACAAGTTTTTCTTTATTGTAGAAGCAATCTTTGACTCGAGCTCTTGTTAAATCTTCAAAGACTTTCATTAGTCCTAGAAGTTCTACGTCGAATTTTGTTCTCATCTTGTTCTCTACTTATTTTGTTTTTTTTTATTTCAAAACACCAAGTACTGATATTGAGAATGGCTTTCTACACACTTGACCTATCTCTTCATTTGTCAAAGTTAGCGTTTCTATTTCTATCTTCGCTAGGTCTTTGTAGTATTCTATGTCTTTTACAAGACTTGGTTGCGCATTTTTTGCGATGAATACTTTCTTAAGTCCGCTGTTTCTTAGCGCCTTTAGTGTCTGTTCTTTTCCGACTGTTAATTTGTCTGCTGCTAGCAGTTTTTTTATTTCATCCATTGTATTATTCACCTTTCTGAATTTAATTGCAAATTTTCCGCTTGAAGGAAACGAATACGTTTCCTGCATCCAGAAAATCCGTTCGGATTTTCTTGACGCCGTCGTAATTTACGACGCGACTCGACGGGGGTTGCCCCCTTCGGGGTGTCGAGAAGGAAAATTTGTCCTACTTATCCCCTTTGATTTTACGCTCCGCCTTTTTTTATGAGGTCGCGAGCTATCGAACTTTTCTCGCCGTGAAAACCGAGTTTAGTGTTATCGATGTTTCTTTGATTTGCTCGCTGGACCTCAAAACAAAAAAATGCTGCGCTACAAATCTTTTATTTTACTGCGATTCTTACTCTTTCTTTCCCTTTTTCGGTACTCTAACTATTAGTCCAGGAAGTCCGGTTCCAGCAGGTATTGGCTGGTTCATCATTACGTTTTCAATTATGCTATTTAGCGGATCTGATTCTCCTGCCATTGCTGCATTGATTACGTGAGTAATTGGTGTTTCGAATGATGCGCGTGCAAGTACGGATGGTTTTTCTTTTACTATTCCGTATCTATTTATTCCGAGCACTCTGCCTGACATACACATTGTATCTGCTACGAGCATTATGTGTCTGATGTTTACGTTAAGACCTTGTTCTTCAATGACTTTCATCAGTTCATTTATTATTAGTTGTCTTGCTGCTTCAATTCCAAATATTTTTTCTACTTCGTAAATATTGTTTGTGTATGCTCTTGTAGCGTCGACAAAGTCAAGTGCGACTACTTCTTTTAGGTTTGAGCCTGCAGTTATTATTAGGAATTCTCCTCCCTTTTTTACTGGAAGTATTTGTTTGATTCCTTTTATTCCATGTATGTGGACTGTCTTGATTTTTTCTTTCAGCTTGTATAATTGTATTATGTCCTTGTCTTTTGCTGACTGAGTTACTATTATTGTGTTGTCTTTGTCAAGCTTGAAATTGTATGCTTTTACTGCTTTCTTTAATGTGTCGTTGATGTTTGTTGCGGTTAGTCCAACTAGATCCATTTTTTCTTGGTTCAGAACTATTTTCATGTGTCCTTCTGAAATGTTCATTACTATTTCAGATAAGAAGTAGTTTAGAGTAAGTTCTTTTAATGACTCTGCTATTCTCTTTATATCTTTTCCTTCAGAGTATGGTTTTTTTAAGAAAACAGTCATGAGTTCTGTTGAGATTGTTTTTCTTCCATCAAGCACTTCTATTAATCTAGGAAGACCTGTTGTAACGTTCATTTCTGCAACACCTGCAAAGTGGAATGTGTTCAATGTCATTTGTGTTCCTGGTTCTCCTATTGATTCTGCACTTATGATTCCAACGCTTTCTCCTGGCGCAGCAAGACTTGATATGTATTCTTCTTCTACTTTCGCCATGATTTTCTTGAGTCTTTCTTTCCCGCATCTTTCAGGGAGATTGTCTTGGACTTCTTGTATTAGTGCCTCAGGTAATCTTCCAATGTATTCTTTGATTATATCGCTATGGTCGTTGCTCATTTTCATTCCCCTGTACGTTTTCGGCCGTACCCCCCGACAGGCGACATTCGCTTTGCGCTCAATCGCCTAATTTTATTTTTTCAGTTTCTCCTTTTTTTATTCGACTGAATCGATTATGTTTTTTACGTTGATCTTTCCACCTTCTGTTCTTGATACATCAAGTCCATCCTCGCCGTAGCTGAATTGAACTATCTTCTTTGATGCATCTCTTACAGTAAAGTCATACTCTACTTTCAAGTCTTGCAACGCATTTGCAAGTCTTCTGTATAAGTATCCAGATTTAGGCGTTCTAAGTGCAGTATCCATCAGACTGTCTCTTCCAGTCATTGCCATGAAGAACATTTCCTGTGGTTTTAATCCTGCTTTGAATCCGTGTCTTATGAATCCTCTTGCTTCTGCGCCAAGGTCGTCTTTCTTGAAACAGGAAAGTGATCTTCTTTGGTAGCCTCGACTTATTCTGCCCCCTCGAAGAGCTTGCTGTCCGACGCACGCAGCCATCTGAGCTACGTTGATTATGTTTCCACGAGATCCAGATCTAACCATGACCATTGTATTGCTTGTCTGGGATGCTGCTGCTTCTACTAGCTTACCAGATTC
The DNA here is from genome assembly GCA_903891505.1 of uncultured Candidatus Woesearchaeota archaeon. Taxonomy (GTDB): domain Archaea; phylum Nanobdellota; class Nanobdellia; order Woesearchaeales; family 21-14-0-10-32-9; genus 21-14-0-10-32-9. The sequence goes on along the minus strand of CAITEO010000061.1, from coordinate 5,991 downwards.
GTTTCTAGCTTTGTTCAATCTTTCGAGTATTCTAAGTTCTAGTGTTTCTGTTAGGTTTCTTCCTGGTAGAGGTTCGAGTGTTCCTGCTTTGAAACTCTCAATTAGTTTAACAACATCATTTTCTGCTGCATCAAGCGCGCCATTTACATTTGCTCTTGCTTCTTTTCCCAGATCAATATCTGAGATTTTAGACGTGAACCCATATTTTGTTAGAACTTCAGTTCCGAGACCGTTTATTTTTCTGATGAAAATAACAATTTCGTCTGCTCCATATTTTTTATGAAGCGTTCTTAGCAATAGTCCTGATCCAGCTCCAAGATTATTGGAATCCATTACTCCTGAAACTAGCTTACCATTAACTATCTTAACAATTGAATCAGGATCACTTGGATTTTTGTTGAACATTCTAGATCTTCCCTCGAAGTTAAAGTCTTCAGGAAGTATGCTAGAGAATATTTCTTTGCCTGTGACCATTTCTTTTTTTGGTAATTTGTCAAAGTCTTCTATTCCTGATGATGCAAGTAAATCTATTGCATCTTTTCTTGAAACTTTGAATCCTTCTCTTGTTAAGAGGTAGTTTCCTGATATTCCATCTTGCAGGCAGGCAATTATACTAAGTCCGTATCTTGGACTTATTATTTGTGTTTGTACCTGCATTAAAATTTCAGCTTCAGCACGTGCTTCCTCTGTTTGAGGAATATGAAGGTTCATTTCGTCTCCATCGAAATCCGCGTTGTATGGTTCACATACTGCAGGGTTTAATCTAAGTGTTAGTCCTGGTAGAACTTTTACTCGATGGCACATCATGCTCATTCTGTGTAGGCTTGGCTGTCTGTTGAATAGTGCAATGTCTCCATCCATCAAGTGTCTCTCGACTATGAATCCTGGTTGGATTTCTTCGAGTAATTGTTCTTTTGTTTCGTTTGTTACTCTCTTTCTTTTTCCATCAGGTCTAAGTACATAGTTTGATCCTGGATATGTTTCTGATCCTCTTTCGATGAATTTTTTTAGGTAATCCATGTTCCATTCAGTTACTCTTTCAGGAACTGTTAGTTTCATCGCGATTACCATTGGAACTCCAACTTCATTGATATCAATTTTTGGGTCAGGACTAATAACAGTTCTCGCTGAGAAGTTTGTTCTTTTTCCAGCTAGGTTCTTTCTTATTCTTCCTTCCTTGCTTTTGATTCTTGTTGCAAGTGTTTTAAGTGGCTGGTTTGATCTGTGTCTTGCAGGGGGCAACTGACTAACTTCGTTGTCGAAGAATGTTGTTACATGGTATTGTAATAAGTCCCATAGATCTTCTATTATTATTTCTGGGGCTCCAGCGTTTATGTTTTCGAATAATCTCTGGTTGATTCTTACAATATCTCCGAGCTTATGTGTCAGATCATCTTCGCTTCTCTCTCCAGTTTCAAGTGTGATTGATGGTCTTATTGTAACTGGTGGAATTGGAAGAACTGTAAGTACCATCCATTCTGGTCTTGCAACTTTTGGATTTATTCCAAACACTGCTAAGTCATCGTCTGGTATTCTTTCAAGTCTTGATCTAACTTCAATTGGAGAAATTCTTCTATCTTCTTCCATATATGTTGAAGGTTTCTCGATTGTTATCTTCTGTTGTTTTGCTTTGCAGTATGGACATGTCTGAATTGTTTTCAAATCAGCTATTATCATCTTGATTTTATCACGTCTTTCTGTAAGTCCTTGTTCAAGAGTTATTTTGTCGAGAATCTCCATGTACGCTTTTATCTTTTCTTTAGGAATTAGTATTCTTCCGCATATTCTACATGTTGATCTTAGTAAATCAAGTAATACACTTACAAATGATATGTGTACAACTGGTCTTGCAAGTTCTAAGTATCCGAAGTGGCCGAAACTCTCTTTTAGTTTTTGACCATCTGTTTTACACCGAAGTCCAGGATCTATAACTCCTAGTCTTACGTCCATAAGTCCACCATCTACCGGGTATCCTTCTTTGTCGTAAAGTTCAGGCGTTACTATTTTTGCTTTAGCCATATTCTCTATCATCTTAGGAGACAATAGGCCGAATTCTATTGAATCAACGTATTTGTAAACTGGTTTTGTATTATCCATTTGTAATCACCTAAAACTTACTCCTCAATTTTATCTTCGGATAAACACCGAGTGATTTGAACTCATCGAGCAAAAGCTTGAAAGCATAACTTATTTCGATGTCAGACATCTCTGATTCCTCATCATAAATTGGTGAGATTGCTCTGTTGTTTCTCTTTGCATCATAGTATCCGACGAGTCCTGATCGTTCGCAAATTGGAACAACTACTTTGTCAGGGTCGAATCTCTCTTTTAGAGTTAATGATGCTCCGTGAGCTACAAATGTATCCTTCTCCATTTCTCCAAGTCTAAGTCCGCCTTCTTTTGCACGACCTTCTGTAGGTTGCCTTGTGAGTAGTTGGATTGGTCCACGTGCACGGCTGTGGATTTTGTTTGCTACCATGTGTCTTAACTTCAAGTAGTACATGTTGCCTATGAATATCTGCACGTTGTATTGTTCGCCTGTTATTCCATTGTACATAGTTTCTGTTCCATCTTCTTTGAAGCCGAATGTTAGAAGTTCTTTTCTTATGTCATCTTCTTTTTCTGATTCGAACATTGTTGCATCAATGAATCTTCCGCTTAGTGCACCGACTTTTCCTGCAAGTAATTCAAGCATGTGAGCAACTGTCATTCTTGTAGGTATTCCGTGTGGACTGAAAACTATATCAGGTTTTAGACCAGATGATGTAAATGGTATGTCTTGTTCTGGAACAACTATACTAATTACTCCTTTTTGTCCGTGTCTTGAAGTAAACTTATCTCCTATTTCAGGAATTCTTTGTTCTCTTAGTCTTACCTGAATTAATTTGTTTCCTTCTTCACTTTCAGTTATAGAAACGAAATCGACAACTCCTTTTTCTCCGTGCTTGAGCGCGAGTGATGATTCTCTTCTTGTATCTCCAGCAAGGCTGTACTCTTCCATACTGCTAAGGAATCTTGGAGGGCTGACTTTGCCTATTATTACATCGCCCTCGTTGACTTTCGCTTCTGAGAATATTATTCCATCTCCTTCAAGGAATCTGTAGTCGTGCTCTGATCTGTAGCCTCGAACTTCCTTGTCTGGAATTGTTATTTCATCCATAAGTCCGCCTGAGTATCTTAGCTCTTCAGCGACTATTGGTCTGAAGTATGTTGATCTTCCAAGTCCTCTTTCTATTGAGCCTTTGTTGATTACAATACTATCTTCCATGTTGTAACCTTTGTAACTCATAACTGCAAGAATTACGTTTTGTCCTGCAGGATGTTTTCCGTACTCAGATACGTCGTGCATTATTGATTTGACGATTGGGTTCTGAGGGTAATGCAGAAGGTTTACATCCATGTCCATTCTTACAAGGAAGTTTGATGCGTAAAATCCGATTGCTTGCTTCTGGTTTTTTGCTCCTTGGTTTAGACGTACTCCTTGGTTGAAGTTTCCGAATGGAACAAGGCTTGTTGTGAGTCCAACTGTTGCTATTGGACTTATTTCAAGATGAGTATGGTCAGGAGTTATTTCTGCATCAGTAAATGCTATTAGTGAACTTTCCTCTTCTGTTGAATCAAGATATTCTATTACTCCTTGTTTCAAAAGATCAGACCATGATATTTCTCCTTTCTCAAGCTGTTGAAGATGTTTTTCAGTGAGTGTTGACTTGCCATCTTTTACAACGACAAGAGGTCTTATTGATCTTCCTCTGGAAGTTTCTATTATTATCTTATCCTCGAGTTCAACATATAGCACGTTTGTGTCTATTTGTATTCTGCCAAGTCTTCTATCAGAAATTATCTGGTCGACAAATTCTGCCGGGTTTTTTACTGTTCCCACAAATTTATTATCCATGAATACGTCAGTCATTTTACCTTCACCGTCTCGAGCCCCATATTTTTTAGTTTCACAAGAAGCTCTTCTTCGTTAACTTCATTTGAAACTTTTGATAACAATGCTACGTTTTTTCTAAGTCCAATATTTGTTCCTTCAGGAGTCTCACTCATGCAAAGTCTGCCTAAGTGTGTTGGATGCAATGCTCTTGCTTGGAAGTTTTCTTGACTTGAACTAAGAGGACTTATTACTCTTTGCAGAGCGGATAGCATCTGGATGAAGTTTAGCCTCTCTATTCTCTGGCTAATTCCTTTTCTAGCACCAACCCAATTTCCTGTTGCCATGCTACTGTAAATTCTTTGCGTGAGTAATTTTTCTCTAATTATTACTTTGATGCTCGGGAATTTTCCTCTCTTGACAATTCTTTGGAAATTGTAGAGTAAATCTCCTATCAAAACTTTCATGTTAACTCTGAATAAATCAGCTAGAAGATCTCCTGATAGTTTTATTCTCTTGTTTGCATAGTGATCTTTGTCCTCTATTGGAAGTTCTCCTGCAACTGTTCTTAGGTATGTCTTCATGTATTTGCAGAGGTTCTGAGCTTTTAGTAATCTATGTCCCTCAGTCATTCCGATGTGCGGAAGCAAGTATTTGTCAAGAACTTCTTTTACTCTTTCAATTCTAACTTCCCTTGACTGAGTTATGCCTATGCTCTTTGCAATGTAATCTATTGCATCTTCTTCTGTTTTTATGTCCACAAACTCGTAGAGGTTTATGAAAACTTCTGAGCTGTTCGGCAAAGCGAGCAATCTCATTATATCTTCATCTCTTAAAATTCCGAGTGCCTTTATGACAACTATTAATGGAACTTTCTTTACTCGTGTAAAAGTTATGTATATTATTTCGTCCTTGCCTTTCTCAATTTGATGAGGAATTTTGTATGATCCCTGCTCTGAGAAAATTTTTCCTACGTACTCGCCTGTTGATTCTTCATCAACAACAAATCTGTTTGCTGCAAGATCCTCTACTGCAACAATGACTTTTTCTGTTCCATTTATTACGAAGTAACCACCTGGATCTTCAGGGTCCTCATTCATCGTCATTAATTCATCCCTATTTTTTCCTTTGAGATGACAGTATTTGCTCTTGAGCATTATAGGAAGATTTCCTATTTGCGTCTTGAATTGTTCTCGTTGAACTCCATTGACATGAGCTGAAATTTCTAGAAATATTGGCGCGGCATATGATAGTTTTCTAAGTCTTGCTTCTGACGGAAGAAGATCTCTTTTTGATCCATCTGCTTCAGTTATTTCAGGCCTTGTTACTGAGATTCTATCAAGTCTTATTTTGAATTCCTCGACGTTTGTCGGGATGATTGTTGGTTCTACCTCTTTGTTCTCTTCCACAATTTTCTGAAGTTCCTCGTCAACAAATTTGTTGAATGACTCTATGTCAGATTGGACAATGGAGTTTTCTTCGAAGTACTTTCTCAAGAGAATCTTGGACCGCATCTCCATTAGATTGATTTGATTATTCATCTATAACCCCCCTGTAGAATACTATTTTTCCCGCCGTAGGACTTATTCTTGTTATCTTGATTACGTCGTTTTCTTTTATGTCGAGATGCCTTATTGCAGGATCGTCGATGTAAATCTTAGGTAATTCCTTAATGTTTATTTTGTAGTGCTCGAGAAGTTCTTTTACTTCTTTTTCACTTAGTTTTGTATGCATTGGAACAAGCACATGTTCAACAATTAATTTGTTGCCTGTTGTCCTGCTCACTCTTCGTGATTTTGGTTTTTTGAAAGGCTTTTCTTTTACTGCCTTGACCACTTTGACCTTAATTCTCTTTTCTTTAGAAACAGATTTTTCTTTTTTAACCGAGTCTTTTGTTGCCATTTTTTTCCCCAATTACATTTTCGACCGTATCCCTTGAGGGATACAGGAACTTTAGTGACTGTACTCACCGAGTGCGACATGCACTACGCTTAGCCACGAAGCGAGTAAAATCGCCAAATACTATGCTTAAATTATTTTTTATGAACCGGTACATCCAGTACGGGTCTGACGAGATTCGAACTCGCGACCACTTGATTAAAAGTCAAGTGCTCTAC
>CAITEO010000060.1 GCA_903891505.1 uncultured Candidatus Woesearchaeota archaeon | reverse complement strand
TCAAAACTTCTTTTGAGACAAAAGAAATAGATCCGACTGAAGTAATTACTGAAGAGGATATATCCATAATTCTGTCTAAGGGTTGTAGAACTCCTAAAGAAAAAGCATTCATTTCATTACTCCACGAGACAGGAGCTAGAACTGGAGAGATGCTCGGTATGAAAGTAAAACACTTTAAAGTAAATGGCCAAGGCATAGGAGAAGTATTCTTTCCAATAAGTAAAACAAAACCAAGATCAGTTGACATAATTGACAGTGTTGGTCACATAATAAAATACTTGGATGTGCATCCGGCCAAACAAAATGAAGAAGCACCGATGTGGTATCAGGATAACATAAAGAAGAAACGTTTACGTGCACTCGAACAAGAACATGGGCCATTACCTCTAAGACATACTGGTGCAACAAATCTGGTCAAAGACTGCATGGAAAGAGCAGGAATAAAAAAGAAACATAATTTACATTGGTTTAGACATAGCAGAGCTTCACTAGATGCTACTGAACTCACGCCCGACGTAAGATGTGTAAGAATGGGATGGTCTCCAGGATCAAAACAACTAAACAACTACACACATCTCGGACAAAAACAGATACGCGAAGCGTATCTGAAATCTAAAGGCATCGTACAAGAAGATGAAAAGAGTAAACCGAAAAGATGTTCTGTTTGTAATGCACCAGTCAAGTTCGATGAAGACTATTGCCCGAATTGTTATAGACCTCTTTCAATAAAGATACACCTGAAGAATCAAGAAATTCTTGAGGAAGAAACAAATGATACAATAAAAGCTATGATGGAACTATTGAAGAATCCTGAGATAATGAAGAAGTTCGAGGAGTTCAAGAAAGCACAAAAGTAACCCGAAGGCTTTTTTTAATAATACCTACAAATGATGTAGAAGAAAATCACGAATAAAAAAATGAAGCATCCTTCTACGTTTAGATTTCGTTAAGGGTAATTTTTTAGTCTATTTTGTATAATTTTTTGGTTGTTAATCCTAGTTCAAATAATTTATCTTCAAACCAATTTATTGCAGTTTTTGGTCTATCTGCAGAATCGGCATAATTAAATCTTAAAAGCAATTGCAAATCAGCACCTGCATAAATGGATTTAATCTTTTCATCATTCATATTTTTTTGTCTTAATGAATTTTTATATAGTCCGTAATACTTATCTGAAAGCTCTATTGTGTGTATTATTGTTGAATCAGAAGTGTATATTTGTGCGAGTTTAGCAGATAGTATCGCGTGGCTGTTGTGCGTGCCTTCTGTGTATGGTTTTCCAATATCATGCAATAAGGCCAACAATCTTAAATCTTTTCTATATTCTGTTTGGTCTGATTTATTTATGTAGTCTAATATGTGTTTGATGTGTGTGCCTAGATTTCCTTCAGGATGTCCGGGTCTAGCAACGCCCCACAATATTGCATGTTTAAATAATTCAGAGTTTATTATTCTTTCCTCTGTATTTGTTTCAGGTGAAAAATCTAAGTTCATATATTGTGGAACGAAGGTTAATTTATAAAGATTACTGAATTAATCATTAAATAGTAGTAAAATTTATAAATTGGTGCGCTTTTATAATAATATGCATGAAGACAAATTATCGTTGTACTTATTAACATATTACAGAAGAAGTGTAGATGAGCCATTTGAACCATCAGGAGTTATAGTTCAAGAGGTGGGAACTGATAGGTTTGAATATGAAATAGACGACATAGGATGCGAGAAGACTGTAGAACATTATGTCCAATTAATACAGCACGGGCAATGCATAGTACCCCAAACAAATATGAAAAATACAATTATGGCCTCGCTTAAATTTCATCTAGGTAATAGAGAGTATAGCCAATATGATTCTACTTGCAAAATAGGAAATATCTTTCAAGTGATTGGTGAACCAGTACAAATATTAAACGAAAAATATGAAAAACACGTTAAAAATAAATTAATGCATCCAATGGATAATTAATTAAGCCGCTCTTTGTAAAACTTCGCTAACAAACATATTAACTTTTTTGCCATCAACTTTTCCTTTGTATTCTTTCATTAAACGCCCAATTATTATTCCAGGATTAGCATTATTTCCAGATTCAGCAACATATGCTGTAATAATATTTTTTAATTCATCATCCTCTAATTGTCTAGGAACATATCTATGTAGTAATTTATTATCTGTTTCGCATTGTATAATCATATCAGTTCTTTTTACTTGAAGTGCTTTTTCAATCATATCTTTATTTTCTTTAATACGTCTAAATACGACCAACATGATTTCATCATCATTTAATTTTATTTTTAAACTTTTAAGAGAAGATAATCTTTTTCTGAAATCAATTTTTTCTACTTGTTCATCGCGCTTTCTTAATTCAGCATATTTGATATCTGAAATTATTACGGATAATAACGTTCTTGAAACAGAATCTCTATTTCTTAATGCAAGTTCATGATCTTTACGTATTTGAGCTTCTAATTTGCATGGTTCTTCATGACTAGTAGAATAATCCGAGATAACCGTTTTAATTACATCTTGAGTGGTGTATTTCTTTTGTTGTTCTTCATAATATGAACGTATAGCATCTTCTCGTTTTATTGGTGCTTTGTTGTCATAGAATACTTTTCTGATCATTGCGTGGTCTCTAAAAGTACAATACTGAGGAGTATAAGGAACGTCTGACACTTTTCCTTTTTTCATGTATTCATCAAAAAACAAATCAAAAACTTCTACTTGTCTGGAGAATGTATCCCAATTTAGAATCATTGATAAAAGTTCATTTCTGCGTGATATAAGAATACTTATCATTTCATCATGAGATAAATCACGAACGTCAGAAGATGCATATATGCTCTTTTCTGGGGGTAAAAATTCTACTTTTGGTCGTAGCTCATACATTCTTCCAACAAGTGTTCTAATAGTAGCATCATCAAATTTTGATGAAATGTGTTCAGCAGCCCATTTTAAGTCAGATGCAGTTTGAACACAAAGAATATACCTTGTAAATGAATTATATAAAAATGACTTATAATTTTCTAAATTAATATTTGGAGTAAATGGATAACCATAGGATTCGCTAAATGATTTCGCTACAAAGTTAACGGTATTAAATCCCATGGCGGGGTCTATTGGAAAAATGTTGTTTGTTGAATCAACCATTATATTTTTTCCATGACGATCATAATTACTAATGAAGACATCCAAGAAAAATAAAAGTATCATCTCTTGTTGAGATTTTGGAGGCCATGCAAATAAATATCCTGGATCTAATCCGCGCATAACATCTTTTACCTCTCCACGAACATCAAATAGCGGTTTTGTGTTCTCAATGTATGCAACATTCATTTTTTTACTTGATATGATGTTGTAGATAGCATCTTTGTTGGATATAAATTCGTGTGTGTTAATAAAATTCATTTCTTCCGGAGTCATAGAATCTAATGTGATTGTTGGTGCTCGCAAACCAAGATGTTGAGAAAAAAGTACTCCGCCATATTCACTTCGTTGTTCTATAAGTATTGCTTTTCCAGGATATTTTTCGCCACCGCTTTTCTTACGTAAGAATGTACCTTCAGCAGTCTGAAATCCTTTTAATTCATTTGCACTTCCTGGAATTCTTATTTCTATAGGCACTTCAGCAATTTTTATTGATTGAATTATCTCCGCAATTAATTCTTGTACAATTTGTCTTATATATACAAGTGTGCGTCCTTCTTCATTTAATAATGATATGATGTTGCTTTTCTGATTAATGATTTGTTCAATATTGTCTGTACTCAAAAATTCTTTTTGAGCTTTCAAAATAGGCAACAATTTGCCCTCTAATATTTGTTGCAATGCTGTGATTGCTTTGTATTCTTTTTGTTCTAATTCCTTGAGTGTATTTTCATCTTTTGTTATAGCAAGCGCCTGATCTTTTATTGCAGCTGTAAGAAACTCGTATTCTTCTTTAATTTGTGTAAGTGCATGAATTATATACGACACTAATCCAGTAAAATTCCTACCAATGTCAGCATTTAAAATATTTCTTAATGAAATAAGAATAGTTTTCTGCCTAGAATCTTTTTTAGAAGATAATATAACTAATGCATCTAATAATTCTTTTTTGATCGCATAATTATCAAAATACTTTTGAATTTGAGAAAATTCAGAATAAGCGTCTGATCTTAAAGATTTAAAACCTTTCAAATCAGGAGGAGTATTTTTATGAAACCATTGTTTAACAAAATTAGCGAATGCCATAGTATGACTTATTAGCGCGGATTATATTTATAAATTTTGGTAAATATATGACGCCATCTAATTCATTTCTTTCAATAGTGCATGCTGATTCCAGAATGAGGCATCGCTCATAGGCGGAGCATATTTTCCTGGAAAGATAGTCAATACAGCATACGCTCCTTCAAAATGCTCAAAGCCTATAATTCCTCCATATTTTTGTTTAAATAATTGCTCTACGCCACCACCATACTGTGGGTTGAATGGAACTAGAATCATATTCAAAAGATTTGTCGTGGGAATCTTACCTTTATCAACAAAAATAGTATTTATCATGTTTCCTCTAACATTCTCTTGATGAAGCATTCCTGCTTGTTCAGGTGAAATTTTAACTAATGCATCAGTTCCAACTGGAGACCCGAAATTCATTTCTTTGATTTCCACTCTTTCACCAGATAGTTTACTACTTGAAACATAATTATCTATGAGTTCTAGTAATTGTTTCGCTAAACTGAGATTCATAAACTTAGACGCGACTTCTCTACTTGTATCTCCATGTTTGCCAAGCAAGTATTGTGGACTAAAAACAAGTAATTTGTTATCTTTTCGCAACACTATCGAGCCAATAGTAGGAAACACTGAAACCTTAGTTACAATATCTAAAGGACTGCTTTTATTTGAACCAAATAAACCCATAATATTCTCCTCCCTTCAGAGTATGTGGTTAAAATTTATATTTGAATTTAAAAAGTTTTCTATAACATTTTCTTTTTTGCGCAGCACTCCGGAGCGAACCACATATTTTAACTAGATACTCTACCAAGCAAAGCATTTATCTACCATATTTTTGTAGAAATCTTGTCCATCATTAGATGGAGGGCCCCTCCGAAGATCCATCCAGATACAATGAAGGGGCTCAACTCAGGCAAACTTTTCAAACTATTGATATATGTTATTCCAAAAAATAAAGCCACACCAACACTCAAAATAAATGCCCAACTATGGAAAACTCCGCGATGACGACTATTTACAATAATTATAATTCCTATTATTGCCAATAATACGAGCATGACCGGCCAGCTAATTGAACTATTTTTGTAAACAATAAGCCCGAAAAAACCAATCAGGCCAGCGAGAACTAGAGAATAAACAACAACTCTTCGAGGTTTAGAACTACTCGAATCGACATCTAGGCCCAGACCTGAACTTAGCATTAGAGCGGTAAAAATAATAGATTCCAGAAACGTAAATTGCAATATTTTAAAATTAAACTGGGCAATCCAGAATAAAATTAGTGCCCCCATTGTTATCTCTAAATGCTTTTCAAAATTCATTTTGTGCTCCTTATTGTCGGGAGTCCTTCGGACTCCCGACGGCAGGGGTATGCCCACGCAATCCTGCAGGATTGCGTGAGTTCCCCGATGCGATATTTATTCTATGAATTCGAGTAGCTTGTCTATTTCTTTGATGAATTGTTTTCCTTCTACTCCGTCTAGGAAATCTATGTTATTGCTTTTTAGAATTGATTGTATTGTTTCATTTGTTGCTTGATATTTTACGACTTGGCCAAATTTAGCTGTAGATTTTGTACAAGTTATTAGTCCTACATTGCTTAGGAGTTTAAGATTCTTGTACGTATTTTGTCTTGAAAGAGGGAACATAAGAAGCAACGTAGGAGTATCAATTTCTTTCTTGGATTGAATTAATTTGTGTAGCTTCAAGGCATTGGGACTAGCCCTAATTCTGGCCACTTGTCTGCAGATAGCTCTACCTTCAATAATATGTAGAATTGTAGTTCCATACAGAAGGAAATCTTCCTTGAACATTGGGTCACATGTTTGTAATGTTTTACTTGTGTCAATTGTGTCACTCATTATTATCACCTAAAGTCCATTTAAGGTAAGGACTCATCCCAAAATTCTTCAACAAACGTTTCGGCACTTGCTTCCTCGGGTTTGGCCTGCCGTATGTAGTGCCCCAGTTCATGCAAAATTACTAGACGACGTTCAGTCTTTCCAAGGTCAAGTAGTGTTTTAGACAGAAAGATTACATGTCTTTCGTCAACCTTTTCAAGATTTAAGTAGAAGCCATCGCATTTGGTGTCTGACACAAAAAAAACATTATTAAGAATGTCTAGTGCCATAATTTTTTTAAGCATAGACGTCACTGTGCATATTTCTTCAATCATTTCATTTCCCATGTTAGAATAATCGTCGCCATAAATATCCATTGCTTGACCAGGCGATATTCTTTCAAATTTATTTTCACTTTTCATTTTATTCCTCCTCTTCGAAATGGCGATTGATTGCAAAAGCCACATTGCTAAGTACCTCTTCCAGCGAACCACAGACTTCATGTTCAAAACACCCCCCTATAGATTTGTCCTTATTAAAACCGAGATCCTTCATCTCGTGCTGTATTTTAAGAAAAGTACGTGCATTTTTCTTCTCAAGAATACCCATATGAACTTTGTTCATTAAACGTATGCTACTAATATGAATTTTGAGTTGGGGTGTATGTTTATTTATTTCATCTATCATATATTCTAATCTACACATAACTGCATCTGTAATATAACTTTCAAAAACTTCCAGATCTTTCTCGTTTACTGGAAGAATAAAAGAATCAATCCAGAATTCAACAAGAGGAGATTTCTTCAAAATGACTATTTTTCCTACAGGCGTACAAATAATATATTGCGTATTATTTCTTATTATTGTGGGCTTTATTTCGTGGTCTTTTCCTAATGCAAATGCTAGTCGCTCCCTTGTGTAGTCCTCCGCGTTGATGAGGCCTCTAGCATTTAATTTATGGGGCCGAACTAGTACAGAGCGTTTCAGAAATTTCCACCACCCCAAGAAAGATTCTATTTCTTTTAATTTGTATTTATTTATTACAATTATATTGCCTACTTTCTCTGAGCCTATACTTGTTTTTTCAATCCAGCCCATATGCAATAGATCCTGCAATAACAAACAAGTTATTGTCTTATTATTGTTAAATAATTTTCGTAGCTCACTTTGACGATGCTCCTCGGAGTCAGATAGTCTGTCTAGCAAGGCTATGTGCTTAGGGGTAATAACAATCTGTTGTGTTTCCAGAAACACTAAGTTATTTGGATTCATTTTTTTCCTCCGCTAGCACGAAGTAAAATTCTCTAAATATTCTGAGTTCTTCTGGAAACTGTTTTTCCAATTCCGGATTAAGTTTCTTCATTTTGATGCCTCCGGAATTATGCTTAATTTCCCATCATCTTCTATTGCAACCTGAACTGCATTTCCTTTTTCTAACTTGTATTGTCTAAGCCAAATTGTTGGCAGAGTAATTAACAAGGTTTTATTTATTCTAATTAATTTTCTTGGTTTAAGTTCTAACTTCATATTTTATATAAACGTCGACCAATATATAAGAGTTTATTACAAAAAATGTCCCAAAACAGAAAGTTTAAATAAGAGCTTAAACTTCTACTTATATGTCCTACAAAAAGAACATATTCACGCCTGCGGAAATAGAGATTATACAAATAATGATGAACTTTTCTAAACTATCCTTCAATGTTGAGAATAAACAATATCTTCGTTATCTTGAACGTTTAGAGAATAGCGACTATAATTCAGCAAGAGGGTGGATGTTTAATAGAACCATAATAGAGGAATGGGATCTAAGTAAAGATGCAAAAACAAAAAGACCAAAATTAAGCATAAAGAGATACATAAATTCATTAGGAAGAAAAGGAGTTCTTACAATAAAGAAACCTACTGCTAAAAAAAAGTATGATTCCATCGGTGTCGTCAAAAGACTCTCATGGACACCTTCAGCATTCAAAGAATTATATAAGGGCATGAAAGAATATGGCCTAGCAGACAAATTCTTAGATAGTGATTATGCATTTCTAATGTGGACATATTCAGATCCAAAGGGAAAATTTTCTAGTGTTGAATATGAATTCAATAGATTTCTAGGACTAATTATAAACATTATCCCTGAAAAGAATCGACCAACGACAAAGCCTGATGGAAAAAAGAAAGTGCCAGGAATCTCGTCTAAATGTTTATTTTACTTGGCATATACTGATCTATTCGATTTTTTTGTAAATAAAAAAAGAAACTATGCCAAAATAACTGGAGATATTCGCAAATTCTACGGTGGCAACTACTTAATTATAGATCAAAATGTCATAAAAGCATTTCTTCTAGTTAGAGTGTATGAGGACATAGATGATAATCTTAGAAATAAATTGTTGCTAGCATATGAAGCTGTAGATAAACCTGAGTTACTAAATGAGGATCATGTTTTAGACGATAGAGGCATGCAAATAATGTCAAAAGCACATCCTGTTTTTTATAAGAATATGAAAGAGATAGAAGAACACGTGAAGAAATATGGGAGGTAAAAGTGGAAGCAACTGAAGATGCTTTGAACTTACAGAGTTCAGCGTTCACCCCGAGCGCTTTATTTTTCTATTCCAAGTATTGTATCACGTCAGTTAGGTTCTTGCTATCAACGACGTGAGTCGCGATGGCTTTTAGTTCAGGGCAAGTGGAGTTGAACGCGATTGATTTGCCGACTATCTTGAATGCTTCAATGTCTTTTTTGCTATCGCCTATGTAGATGCATTCAAGACGCGAAATATCTAAGTCTTTGCAAAGCTTTGTGATTATTTCTGCTTTTTCTTTTGTTCCTTCAGCAACAGGCCAATATGATTCTTTCGTTATTTTGCCATCTTTAATTACAAGCTCGTTTGCAAATAGATGCATTGCGCCATGATCTTTTTGCACACGTTTTGCAACATCGATGCTCGATCCGCTAACAATTGCAGAAGAGTATCCTTTTTTGTGCACAAAGTCGAATGTTTCTTTTACACCAGGAAGATATTCAATTGATTCGACGAGGTCGTAATACTGCTTTGCATCTTTTCCTGCCCAAAGATTAACTACAACAGCGTCAACTAGCATATTAAAATCAGAATCAAGATATTGTTTTGTTAATTTTTTCCCTTCAACGAGCGTGCCTAGTGCTTCATGGAGTTTGATCCAGAAATTCTCAAAGTCGAATAGAACGCCATCCATGTCAAAGATTACGAGTTTGTATAACATAATGAAGAAATTATTGTTTTGGTATTAAATATTTTATTAATGAGAAAAAGGCGCCGTACCCCACGTACGGCGCTTGCGGTTTGAATCGGTGCCTCTTCAAACTTTTTTGCTCTTTTTTCTCACCCCATTTAATTGGATGTGTGTTTTCTTGGTGTATTGGAGGGATTATAAGGGGGCAGGGTGAACTGCCCCGGTTTGGTGTCAAGAAAATCCGTAGATTTTCTTGACCCAGAAAACGCTTGTACGTTTTCTTGGTTTGTTGGAGGGGTTAAAAAATGATTATGAGCCCCGCACTATTGCGGGGCTGAGGTGTATTGAGGAATCATTAATCAAGTGTATTGTTTGTCGAATCCAAGGTATAAGGGAACTACGATTCTTCGTCGTAGCTCCTCTTCCTTGGGTCAGGAGCATACATGGACATTGTTCTTCTAAGTTTTCTTGATTGTAAAAATTCCATTTCGTCTTCTTTCAGACTTCCCATCTGGTTGAATTCATTTGAGTCAAAGTCAAGTTCTAAATCCTGTAGCTTGCTCGTTCCTATTCTTTTGAAGTGCATGTTTAATCACCTTTTATTTTTAAATTTACATATTTTTTTTGTCTAATTTGTTTTTTTTGTCGCATCTTTCTTTGTTATCGTCGATGCACAACTTGTTAACATGAAGAAAATGCATGGCATTTTCTGCATCCAGAAAACCTTTTTGGGTTTTCTTGATTATCATTCGTGCCGAAGTATTTAAACCGTGTGAAGCAATCTTCTGTAGTAATAATTCATAAGTTTTTTAAATCAAATTCATTTTATCGTCTATTATGCATTTTGATATTCCAGCTGGGCCTCAATGGTTTTTAGGTCGCGACTTTATTATAGATCTTGTAAGTGTAGTTGTTCTGCTATTAATAGGTTTTTTTTCCTGGAAGTATTATTCATTAAACAAGTCAAATAAGAAACACTTGCTTATTTTCACATCTTTTATTCTTCTAGGTTTGTCTTTTATTTTCAAGATAGCAACTTATTTCATTCTATACTCATCACATTTTCAGGTTCAAGTGTATCAGTTGTTTGGAAAACTAGTTTATTATGTGACTCCTACTAATACACTTTTCGCAGTTTCATTTATTATATATGCAGTACTTATGCTTATAGGATTCTTTATTTTCTTCACTGTCTACGAAAAGTTTTCAATTAAATCAGTAATTCTGATAATGTTCTTGCTTGTTACAATTGTGTTATTCACGGATGATGCATATATATTCATGCATTTAACTGCGTTCTTGCTTACGTTGATGATTGCGCTTTCTCTTTTGAGGAATTATAGACTTAATGGAATGAGAACCACAAAATATCTTGCAATGAGTTTCGGAATAATAAGTTTGAGCCTGATATTATTTATATTAGCACACAATTATTCCTCTATGTATGTTGTTGGAGAGTTGGTCCAACTTGCAGGTTATGTGATTTTACTCGTGACATTTATATCGGTGCTTAAACATGGCAAAAAAAAGGGAAAGATTACAAATAATTGAGGATATTCTGTTCTCAATTCAGGGTAAGAATGGGGAGATTAAGCCCACTCATCTGATGTACAAGTCTAATCTTTCTCACACTCAAATGAAGTCATATCTCGAAGAGCTTGTAGAGAAGAATTTTGTGCAGAAAATAAACAAAAAGGAATATGAATATATTATAATCACAGATAGAGGAATAGAGTTCTTGAACAAACTTCGTGAAATGAAGGAGTTTGATAGGAGTTTTGGTCTTGGGTAAGATGTTTTTGTTTAATTTTGAACGAGATCTTATGAATCCCATTTCACGGCGTGTTGCTATGATTGTTATTTTTTGTTTTGTCGTCATGTTCCCGCGTTCCCTGAATGGAGTGCAATCACTTATGCTATCAACTCTTTCTAGAGTAAATTCTTGCGACGGATAACTTGTATCTGTCTAGATAGTAGTTCATAATGAGACAAAGTACAGGCATTCATAAGTGCTTAAATCAATAAAAATTTAGAAACTGTAAGAGTTGATGGTCTAAATTAATTTAATCTTCTTAAGTTCTTGCTTAACATCAGCAGATATTGCATCGATTGGTCGCTCGCCGTTGATTTTGAATACAGGTATTTTGTGTTTTTCTAGATAGCTAAGACAAGGCGATGTTTGTTCGTGATAAATCTTAAGTCTTGCTTTGATTGTCTTAGGATTATCATCCGTTCTTTGAACTATTTCGCCACCTGCGAGTTTACAGGTTTCATAGTCTTGAGGAGTTAGCTTGTCTAGTATGTAAATTTTGTTTGTCGCTGTGCAGATTCGTCTGTTGCATGCTCTTTGTACTGCGACTTCGTCGCTTATATTTATGTAAATTACACATTTGACTTCTGCAATCTTCATCAGATGTTCGACCTGAGGTAGAGTGCGAGGGTAACCATCTAGCAGAATGGTCTTGTCTTTGTATTTGTCAAGTGCTTTTTTTAAGATTGTGTTATTGAGATCATAGGGAACAAGCAATCCTTTTTTCATGTACGAGTCCGCTTCACGTCCTTCAAGGGTATCCGCTTTTACTTCTTCTCTTAGAATATCGCCCGTTGATATGTGTTTGAAGCCGTATTCTTTTTGGAGTATTTCTGCTTGTGTTCCTTTTCCTGAGCTTTGTGGTCCTGTTATTACGATTATCATCCGAAGTATCCTCCTCCGTATTTTTCTTTTGGTGATTTTGATTCCCATGTACTTCTCATTTTTTCAAGTATAGTTTTCATGTCGCATTTCATGTTCTGCCATTCTTTATGAGCATTGATTATCATGTCTGCTGCCAATTTTTCATTATAATCAAGATCTACGAGCAGGATGCTTCTATTTAGTAGCATTCCTTTTCGGTAAAGGTCTGTTATGAGTGCTTGATCTTCTTGAGTTAAGTTGCTAGCTTCTTTCATATCTCCAAGTTTTGAGTCTGGCTGTATTAGTCCTTCAAGAAGTCTCGTGTATGATTCAGTATGTCCGTGGATTGATTTTAGAATCTCTCGTATGATGTTATCTTCTATTTCAATATCATTAATTTCAAAGTCTTTATCTAGGAGTTCAAAGCTTGGAAGTGAGTACTTTGTTTGTAGTTTAGAATACTCTTCTTTTAGGGTTTGTTTGGTTTTTTCTCCATCTTTCCTCTCTTCTTTTTTATCTTTGTTTTCTTTTTCTTTTCGTGTATCTTCCATAATTTAAAGGGTTGTATGATTGTTTTAATACTTTTTTGTTCTGAAAACCAAGGTGTTTGTGTTGTTGTTCTTGTGGAATAGTCTATCAAAAAGTATAAATACTAGGTAAAGTTAGCTAAATCTAGGTGATGTTTCAGTGATGGATGTTCCAGTAACTTGTAGGAAATGCGGTAAGAAAGCTCCCGCTAGTGAGTTTTCAGTTGATCCAATTCTCAAAATGGCTATTTGCAGGTCATGCGCAAACGAAAGAAAAATGTCTGCAAGATCAGCGCCAGGCACACAGCCAACAGTAAGAAATACACCTACTGAGATGCCAAAGTCTCAGCCTAAACCGATGAGTCAGACAGGTGGTTTGAAAAATATTCCTCCTGCTGGATGGGATGCGGAGGATGATTTAATCGAAAAAGCTGCAGTGAAGAAAGCAGCAGAAAGGGCAGAATCAGGTATAGGTACTGCGCCTAAGCTTGATGATGGTAGAATTATGAATACGTGCAAGAAATGCAAGTATCAATACAAGTACGATCCTGAAACTGACAGACCTAATCACTGTCCTTATTGTGGTACATTGTCTAAAGGGCTCATGAGATAGATTTTAAACTTTTTTACTTTTCACTTGTTGTTTTCTCCTAGTTTTTAGTACTATTATGATTTTTTTTATGTCTTTTCTCTTTCTCTGTTTTATCCTGCCCTTTCAGGGCAGTTATTTCTGCGCAAAGCGCAGCTTGGAAATAGGAGTAAATATTATTCATGAGGGGACGAATACATCACTCTTCAGGGTGAGGATGAAGCCCCTCGCGTGAATTCGAAAACAGAGAAAATGCTAATGCAGTTTCTATGTTTTCTTTATTTTATTGATGTATCAAAGAAAGTATTGTGCTAAAAACAAGACTCATAAAACTAATAAGAAAGGTATATGAAAATAATTAATAAAAAAAATTGTTAATTTATGCTTTTCCTAAGATTCTAAAAACCTTAGTACCACATACTGGGCAGACGCCTTTTATTGCTTTCATGCCGTTTTTCATTAACGTATCCTGTGGATCTTTGATCTCTACTTGTTTTTTGCATTTCATGCATCTTCCTTCTGCCATATTGTTCATCCTCACGTCCCATTCAGGGGTTGGTATACATATCTGTATACTTCTCCTTTTTAAGTTTTTTCTTTTTAGCGAGTTTTTTTTGAATTTCGCTTTCGTTTCAGGAAGATTTTTAAAGAATTTTTCTTATCTCTTAAGTCATGGGGTTATTTGATGATGTTTTGAGGTCTGATCAGACGCTCGTTCGGAATGCTGATGCGCTTGATTATGAGTTCTTGCCAAAGGCGCTGCCATATAGGGAGGGTCAGCAGAAGTATTTAGCTACTTGTATCAAGCCATTATTCAACTCTTTGCCTGGACGAAATCTTTTTATCTTTGGTGCGCCTGGTATTGGTAAGACTGCTGCAACAAAGTTCGTCATGCGTGATCTTGAAGATCAAACGGATGAGATAGAAATATTGTTCATTAATTGTTGGCAGCATAATACTACGTATAAGATTCTTATGGAGATGTGCGATATCTTAGGGTATAGGTTTACGCAGAACAAGAAGACGGTTGAGTTATTCAAGGTTGTTTCTTCGATGCTGAACAAGAAGGCTGCTGTTTTTATCTTTGATGAGATTGATCAGGTTGAGGATTTTGATTTCTTGTATTTTGTTCTAGAAGAGATACATAAGAAGAGTATTTTCTTAATTACTAATTATCATGAGTTCTTAGTTGAAATTGATGAGCGCATCAAGTCAAGATTAACGCCTGAGTTAGTTGAGTTCAAGCCATACACTGAGAAAGAAACGAAGGATATTTTGAAAGTAAGATCGGAGCTTGCACTTTATCCAGGAGTTCTTGATGTGTCTGGATTTGATCTTATTGCGAAGAAGACGTTCGAGCTTAAGGATATACGAACGGGAATATTTCTTTTGAAAGAATCAACTCTTCAAGCAGAAGAAAAGTCGAGCAAGAGAATAACACTTGAAAATGTGTCTGAGGCTGTTAAGAAGCTTGAAGAATTCACGATTAAGAACGCAGGACTTCTCGAAGCTGAAACAAAAATAATCTATGATCTTGTTCGAGAGAATTCAGGAAAGAAGATTGGTGATTTGTTTAAACTTTACCAGAAGAGAGGCGGTGCATCATCTTACAAGACGTTCCAGCGCAAGATTGCAAAACTCGAAGAGGGCAAGTTCATCAAGACAATGCGCCAAACAGGCGAAGGGGGCAACACAACAATAGTTGAGAAGACCCTGAAGGATTTCTAATTTCTCCTTTTTTGTCTATTTTCTCTTTATTTCTTTTCTTTGTTTCCTTTATCTTTACTTCTTCTTTTTCCATCCAATGATAAACAAGATTCCTACCAGGAATGTAGGGCCCGCGATTATTAGGGACCATAAGAGCATGTACCATTCGAAGTTAGGTTTTAGTATCAAGGTTAGGATGTAAGCAAGTCCTGCAAGGATGAAAACAATCCCTCCTACAATTTCATATTTCCAGGAGATTATGAGTGCCGCGATTAGAACAAATGCAGGGATGTTATGCATGAGTAATCCTAAGATTGTCTCCCAGAAACCATATCCGTTTCCAAAAACATCCAATGAGAACAGCATTAGGAAAAGTATGAATATTATTGCAAGTATTCTTGGTGTCCAATAAAGGAATAGGCCAACTTTTCGTTTTGGTTTAACTTTTCTTTTCTCGGCTGTTTGTTTCTTCATTTCGTTCATTTTTTCTTCTTTCCTTTTCCAACAGCTAAAAGCAAAGAGAGTATGATGTAGAGTACTATTGCAGGAATGATTATAACAAGTAGAATTCCAAGAGTTAAATTTATCGCGTAGTCTTTGTTCGAACAAACTTGTTGACAAGTTAATGGAACAAGCGTTCCTTGCAACGCATTAACGTTTTTATCTGCAATATTAGGCGCACATATTCTTATCTTATCAGGACAAGGCTTTGAGAGTAAAAGGAATAAGTAAATAGCAAGAAGAATAACTAAAAAAACTAATTTTACTTTTGTTGGTTTTAATATTTGTTTCAAGATATGTTTCAAGCTCACACTTTGTGTATTTTCTTTTCGCTTTAAATATTTGTTTCTTTGATGAATTAATGTTGATACAGTGCTTAGCACTGTACACACCCATATATGCACTGGACATACTCTCGCGTCGGGTATTTAAACAAAGTACCTCATCATTTTCTTAAAACAATTGGTCAAAAACCAAGAACAAATCAGGGCGACGCAAAGTGATTCGATGCGAGCTCGTTGGTTGATGGGCCAAAGAGATAGACAATAAAAAATGAACGGTGAACAAACATGGACTACACACAATGCACAGACACAGAAATGATAAGAGACATAACATTTGAACTTACAAGGAAGCTTACAATGAAAAACCTAGGAAGCCTGGCTGCCTAGGAGGTGAATAAAATGCGAATATATCCGAACTACGAAGCAAGACTAATACCGATACTCAAAGAGAAGAACATGTTTGATGAAGACATGGATAGGGTGGAGGATTATCTCATCCAGGTGACTGATAATGAATATGCATAACGCTCAATGGGAGTGCAATTCAACTAATTATGTTGAATTTATGGACTTCGAGAGCTATGTTAATTCAAGAGATCTCTCGAATACCTCTTTTTTTCAAGAGAATTCATGATTATGGATTGTTTTCATATTACCCGTATGACCCATTAAAGTTCCGCTCGACAGGGTCGCTGAAGCTCTCAACCTTAGAGAGTCTTGCAGCTCTCTAAGATTTTCTTGGGCGGACTTTTTTCATTTAACCAATTCTTTTAGCATAGGCAACAAGATTCTTAGATCTGGAGAAATAGGATATTTTTCAAGTGTTGTAAGAGGGAGCCACTCAAGTTTCGAGAATCGTTCTGGTTCATTTATTTTTGGAGTTCCAGAAATTATTCTTGTTAAGAATTTGTTTGCGACTGCGAGGCGTCCATCAGGAATTGTGAATTCTGCTTTGTCGAAGTATTTTAGTTTTTCAACGTTGATGTGATTTCCTAGCTCTTCGTATAATTCACGCTCTGCTGCTTTTGATAAATCGTCCACGCTCGGATTTTCAGGATTTTTGCATTCAGAAAGCCTAACTTTTCCTCCAGGAGTTTCATAATGACAGTGATCTTCTCTAAATAAAAGCAGAATTTCTTTTTTGTCATTTAGAACAAGGCATCCTGAAAGTATTAATCTCTCGTTAACGTATGCGTGCATATCGTAAGAGGGTCATATGATTATAAAAATTTGTTCAATTTTTATAGAAAATTTGCAAATTTTCTTGTTTCAAAAACTTCTCGACTAAATATCAAAGAAACTCTGTCAACGCTTGAGAGGTTTTTGTTTTACATTAAATATATAAATCGATTTTACTTCCACTTCTAAATGCAAGTTGTTTTAAAAGAAGAGCTGGGGGCTTCGAGGAAGAAATATTTGAAGCTCATGAAATCTAAAATCTTTATCTATCCAACGGACTCTATTTATGGGATTGGTTGTGATGCAACGAATGAAGCGGCTGTTTCTAGGATAAGAAGTTTAAAGAAAAGCAATCTTCAGCCGTTCTCAATAATCGCGCCCTCTAAAGAGTGGGTTTACAAGAATTGTGTTGTTGAAGAAAAAGAGAAGCCTTACGTTGAGGCTCTTGGAAAGAAATTAGTTATATCTGGAAAAAAGACTTGTTTTACTGTAATACTAAGGCTGAAGAATAAGAAAGCAATCGCGAAGAATGTTAATCAAGGTATGGATACTATTGGTGTTAGAATTCCTGATCATTGGATAACTGAATTTGTAAAAGAACTTAGTGTGCCAATTGTTGCAACAAGTGCAAATCCTACTGGTGAAGAATTCATGACATCTGTTGATGACTTAAATGAACATATCAAGGAAGGTGTTGATTTTATAATTTATGAAGGAGAGAAGAAAGGTGCTCCATCTACACTCATACATTTTGATGATGAAAGAGTTAAGATAAAGGACAGATCTAAAGGAAGACACTGACTCTGTATGAGCCAGTTGGAATGCGAAAAATGAGAATTCTAGGAGCAGGAGACTTTCACGGAGATTTTGCTGTTGCAAAGAAATTATCTGAGCGAGCAGTCTTAGAAAAAGTAGATTTAGTTTTGCTTTGCGGCGATTTGGCAGATGATGATACTGTTGAAAATATTCTTGCGCCGTTTAAAGAGAAGGGCATAAAGATGTTAATTATTTCTGGAAATCATGAAAGTCTCTCGACAACTGAGTTTCTCGCATACGTGAATAAAGCAAGACATATGCATGGTTATTCAACAAAGTATTATGACATAGGAATATTTGGTTGCGGCGCGGCAAATGTCGGAATACACGGAATATCTGAAAAAGAAATTTTCAACACGTTAAAAAAAGGTCATGATTGGCTGCATGATGTTCGAAAG
The DNA here is from genome assembly GCA_903891505.1 of uncultured Candidatus Woesearchaeota archaeon. Lineage (GTDB taxonomy): Archaea > Nanobdellota > Nanobdellia > Woesearchaeales > 21-14-0-10-32-9 > 21-14-0-10-32-9. Next base: position 20,865 of record CAITEO010000060.1, on the reverse strand, counting down.
AAAATTATGATGACTCACGTGCATCCAGCGGGGAGTAAAATGGAAAAATTATCTAATTTTGTGCATGGAAGTACTGGCGTAACTGATGCGATACGCGAATTCAAACCAGACATATTGCTCTGCAGTCACGTGCATGAAGCAGAAGGCCTCGAAGAATACATCGAAGGAACACTCGTCATTAACGTCGGTTCTAAAGGAAAGATAATAGATTTGTAATTTTTTTATCCCTTTACAACGCCCATGGGTTTTAGTTTAGCGACGAGTTTGCCGATGCCCGCATCATCTGAGACTTTCACGACTTCATCGACGTCTTTGTATGCAAGTGGTGCTTCTTCGCTAAGTCCTTTGATTGATGATGCGCGTATGTAGATTTTTTCTTTCTCGAGTTCATCTTTTAATTGTTGTCCGTTCCATTTTTCAATTGCAGCATGCCTGCTCATCATTCGTCCAGCACCATGTGCTGTGCTTCCAAAGCTCTCGAGCATTGCTCGCTCTGTTCCGACGAGAACGTATGATGATGTTCCCATGCTCCCTGGGATGAAAATTGGTTGTCCTGTTTTTTTATATTTCTCAGGTATCTCAGGATGATTAGGGGGGAAGGCTCGTGTTGCGCCTTTTCTGTGCACCCAAACTTTTTCTTTTCGTCCTTCAATTGTGTGTTCTTCAAGTTTTGCGATGTTGTGCGCAACATCATATACAACGTCTAGTTTTACTTTATCACCGAATATTTCTTTGAATGAAATTCTCGTTTGATATGTTATTAATTGTCTATTTGTCCACGCGAAATTCGCTGCAGCGCACATTGCACTAAAATAATCTTTTGCGAGTTTGCTCTCAGCTGGCGCGTAGATTAAACTTTTATCTATTAGTGATGCAACAAGTTCTGGCTCGGCATCCTCCATTAATCTCAGATAATCTGAGCATACTTGATGTCCAAGTCCCCTTGATCCACTATGGATTAATACAACAACTTGATTTTCTTTTGTAATCCCGAATGTCTTCGCAGTTTTCTTGTCGAATATTTCTCCAACAAATTGTACCTCGAGGAAATGATTTCCAGAACCGAGAGTTCCTAGTTGCGATCGTCCGCGTCCCCGTGCTTTCTGGCTAACTTTATTTGGGTCTGCATCTTCAAGGTAGCCATTGCTCTCGCAATTCTCAAGATCCTCTTCTTCACCGTAGCCTTTGTTTATTGCCCAGCGAGGGCCTATTTTTAAAACTTCATTTAGTTCTTTCTCATTAAGTTTGAATAATGATTTTTCTCCAACGCCCGGAGGAATATTTTTGAAAAGTGATTCAAGAAGAGGTTTTATTTTATCTTTTACATCGTCCTTTGTGAGGTTTGTTACAAGCAGTCTAACTCCGCAATTGATGTCATATCCAATTCCGCCGGGGCTTATGCATCCACATTTATGGTCGAATGCTGCAACACCGCCGATGCTAAATCCGTAGCCTTGGTGTGCGTCAGGCATCATGATGGAGAATCCTTTTATGCCTGGAAGATGCGCGACGTTTATTCCTTGCTGGATGCAATTATCTTCCTGCATTTTTTTCATCAATTTTTCTGATGCGAAAATCTTGAGTGGAACATTCATTCCATCTTTTTTATCGACGAGATAAGAATAGTTATTGAGTTTTTTTACTTCAACCATGATTCTTTCATAAGGTTTTATTTTTTGAGAATCTTCTTCAATTTCTTTTAGTTCTATGATGTCTTGTTTTTTGTTCTCAATTTTGCTATGTTTACTATTTTCTTTATTTGGTTCTGTTTTTTTTATTTTTGTTTCTGTTTTTTTCTCTTTGAGAGTCATATTGAGAGTATTTTTACTTATTATTAAAATGTTTTGGGAGAAATGCAAAACTCTGCAAGAATCCAGGTCAAAAAAATCATGTATGTGTCACTACTTAAGAGAAATGTTTAAATAGTTAGTAGTTGTTCTCTTTCGTTCGGAGGAATGATTTATGACTAAGGAACAAAAGAAAGTATTTTTAGCTATGTATATTAGTGGTATGGAAGAGGCGAACGGTCTTGTTTCGCTTTTAGAGCAAGAGACTGGTACGCGAATAACATTTTCAAATGAGCAATATATTAAGAGAAGAGTACCGGAAACAAATTACAAAGATTTTGCAGTTGCTTTGGTTGATGCAGGGGAGACAATTGATCAAAATAGTAGAAGTCAAACCGTTGTTGATACATTGAATAGTAAAATGCCAAATCTTCCAGTTGTTGGATTAATTTATGATAAGAATTTCAAGCTCAATAACACTGTCGAAAATCTTGGGCCTATAGTGCGCCAAAAATATCTGGTTGAGTCCATAAAGAAGTATGTCAGATAAATTTTGTGTTTATTTTCTTTATTTTTTTAATATTCATTTCTTGATTTTATATATCGTGTACGACTTGGATCATTACTTTATTTTTCTTCTCAACAATTAGCATGTCGTTGTACGTTACTGACTTGATGTATGTGTGCACGTCGTACTTCGTTGCAAGATCGCCAATGAGTTCTGCGCGCAAAACAAACTTGTATGTTTCTGTGTTGGTGCCTGATGTAATTGCGATTTGCTTGACGTCGCACGTCAAAAAACCCTCGGTGTCAACAAGATATATTATTTCGCCGAGAAAATCATAGAGCAACGCTTCTTTTGTGTTTGCTTCAACAATTATTTTTTTTGTTTTCTTAGGTATTATTTTTGTGATGTCTGTTGTAACTGCGATTGTTGCTCTTGCTGCATTTCTGAGTGCTTCCTCGAATATTTTGCCATACGCCCTGAATTTTACGTCAGCTGTATGATCTAAAAATTCAAACTCTTTATTCTTCTCCTTTATTTTTACATTCAGAGTTTCTTTTTTCTTTTCATTCAGTTTTTTATTTTGTTTTTCTTTTAGCTTTAGTTTTGCACTCACCATATTAAGTAGAAAAGTCTGCTATTTTTAAAAGGTTTTCGCGAAAATAGAAGGTTTAGCAGTATTATTTGCATTTATATTTTCAATATTCGACGATCTCGACTTTAGGAATATCGTCAGTGTCGTCTTTCTTGTTCTTTTTGTTGTCTATAATCTTGTCGTTTGCTGTTTTTTCTTGGTTGAGTCTTGCTGCCGTTTTTTCTTTTTGACGTGCTCGCAATGTGTCCATGTCACTGTATTCTTCAAGAATTATTTTAGGCATTTCTTTTTTTTCAGAGACAGAAGTTTGTGTGGATGTGATTATTTTTGGTGTTGAATTGATGTTTTGTTGAGCTTGCGCGGTTTGTGTCGTTTGCATTCTCTCATTTTGCACTCGCTCTTTTCGCCTTGCAAGTGTTTGCTGCACGAGTGTAATCGCGTTCATTATTTCTTCTTCATTATCAAGATTAGTATCGATTTCAATTTTCATGAGGTTCACCTAATTGAACTTATTGTTTTGAGTTTGTCGTACGCCGCCAAAAATATAAGGCGCGTCTCGACGGGGGATGGCCCCTTCGGGGTGGCGAGAAGACAAACTCAACTTTTATTGTTTTTCTTATTTATATATGTTAGGTTTTGAGCACCGCAACGCTTTTAAGTTGAAAGTGAGTCCACGAATTTTATTCGAGAGGAAGTGTGGAAGTCGAGGGATTTATGGAAAAATATCCCTTATTATCCATCAATGATCCTATTCAAGGAGGCATAAAATGAAAAAACAAGTGTATTTTTTCGGGAGCAACATGACTGAAGGCAAAAAAGACATGAAAGACATTCTAGGTGGCAAAGGAGCTAACCTTGCTGAGATGGCAAATCTCGGAATTCCTGTTCCGCCAGGTTTCACAATATCTACTGAATCGTGCGCAGAATATTATGATTTAGGAAAAAAGATTCCTGAGCATGTAATTGCTGAAATTGAGGACAATTTGGTGAGACTTGAGAAAGCAATGAACGCAGGACTTGGAAATGCAGAGAAACCTCTTCTATTATCAGTTAGAAGCGGCGCAGCAGCGAGCATGCCTGGTATGATGGATACAATTCTAAATTTAGGTTTGAATGATGCTGTTGTTGCAGGACTAATAAAAAAAACAGGCAACGAAAGGTTTGCATGGGATTCATACAGACGATTCATTCAGATGTTCGGAGATGTAGTTCTTGGTGTTGAGCATCATGACTTCGAACAAATACTTGGTAACAGAAAAAATACGAAGGGGGTTAAATTTGATACAGAGCTTGACGCAAAAGATTTGAACGCTGTAGTTGATGAGTACAAAAAGCTTGTCAAGAAAGTAACAAAGAAAGATTTCCCAACAGACGTTAAAGAGCAATTAATGCTTGCAATCGAAGCAGTATTTAGCTCGTGGAATAATGATCGTGCAATTCATTACAGACGATTAAATGACATAAAAGGACTTAAGGGAACTGCTGTTAACATACAAGCAATGGTCTTTGGTAATATGGGTGAAACTTCAGGAACAGGAGTTTGTTTCTCAAGAGATCCATCAACAGGCGAGAATGTATTCTACGGCGAGTTCTTGATGAACGCGCAAGGAGAAGATGTTGTTGCGGGAATTAGAACACCAAAGCCAATCTCTGAACTTAAGAAGACGATGCCTAAAGTATATGATGAACTAGTTTCTTACTACAAAAAACTTGAGCAACATTACAAAGATATGCAGGATATGGAGTTCACAATCCAAGAAGGCAAACTCTACATGTTGCAAACAAGAAATGGAAAGAGAACAGCTCAAGCAGCAGTACAAATGGCAATAGATATGGTTAAGGAAAAACTTATCGACGAGAAAACAGCAGTTACAAGAGTTCCTGCGGATTCGCTTGATCAATTGCTTCACAAACAGCTTGATCCAATTGCAAAGAAAAAACACAAAGTGTTAGGAAAAGGATTACCCGCGTCCCCAGGTGCAGCTGTCGGTAGAATAGCATTTAGCAATGATTCTGCAATTAAGATGAAAGAAGCAGGAGATACTGTTGTTCTTGTTAGAAATGATACTAGCCCAGAAGATTTGATGGGTATGAATGCAGCGCAAGGAATACTAACATCGAAAGGCGGTATGACGTCACACGCAGCAGTTGTTGCGCGTGGAATGGGTAGATGTTGCGTTTCAGGTTGCGGTGAAGCAAAAGTAGATGAGAAAGAAAAGACGCTCGAACTTGGAGGAGTAAAACTCAAAGAAGGAGATTATATAACTCTTGATGGAACAGCAGGCCTTGTTTATGAAGGACAAGTTCCGACAATAAATCCAGAACTTTCTGGTTCGTTTGGAGAATTAATGAAATTTGCAGACAAATTCAGGGTGCTAAATATCAGAACGAATGCGGACACTCCAAAAGATGCTATGCAAGCAATAAAATTTGGAGCTGAAGGAATTGGTCTTTGCAGAACTGAGCATATGTTCTTTGAAGGAGAGAGAATAAAAGCAGTCAGAGAAATGATTCTTGCAAACGATGTTGATGGACGAAAAGTTGCGCTTGCAAAAATCAAGCCATTCCAAAAGCAGGATTTCATCGAGCTGTTCAAGATTATGGACGGAAAACCAGTAACAATAAGATTGCTAGATCCTCCACTGCATGAGTTCTTACCAAAAGAAGAGAAGGACATAATTGAACTCGCAAAAGATATGAAGGTTCCTCTTATCGCGCTAAAACAAAAAGCTGAGAAGTTGCATGAAGTAAATCCGATGCTCGGCCACAGAGGGTGTAGACTAGGAATTACGTTCCCTGAAATAACAGAGATGCAAGCAGAAGCAATATTTGAAGCAGCAAAAGAAGTTGCGGCAAAAGGAATAAAAGTAAAACCAGAAATAATGATTCCTCTTGTAGGTAAAGTTCTTGAGTTGAAGAATCAGAAAGACATAGTTCTATCTGTTGCGAAGAGGGTTCTCGGCGACAAACCAAAAGTAGAGTACATGATTGGAACAATGATAGAAATTCCAAGAGCAGCGCTAACAGCTGATATCATTGCACAGGAAGCTGAATTCTTCAGTTTTGGAACAAACGATCTAACACAAATGACTCTTGGTTTTTCAAGAGACGATGTAGGTTCATTCGTTCCTGATTACTTAAGGCGAGGAATTATAGAGAAAGATCCATTCCAAGTACTTGATCGAAACGGAGTCGGTCAATTAATCAAGATGGCTGTTGAAAAAGGAAGAGCAACAAGACCTAATATTAAACTAGGAATCTGTGGCGAGCATGGAGGAGACCCTTCTTCAATAGAGTTCTGCCACATGGTTGGATTGAACTATGTTTCGTGCTCTCCATTCAGAGTACCAATTGCAAGATTAGCCGCTGCGCAAGCAGCAATAAAGTATGCACATGGATGTGAACTTGCAGGAACAAAGACGACAAACGGCGCAACGAACGCTGCGACTACTCTTGCAAACGATAAGAACGATAGCAAGAAAGAGGACAAATCTAGCGCCAAGACCGAAGTCAAAACGAAAGTTGTTGTTGCAAGCAGCAAGAAACCAAAGAAAAAGTAAATGTTTTTTTTATTTCGAAGAAAATGCTTTTGCATTTTCTGCGTCTAAAAAATCTGCATCGCGGATTTTTTTGGATTTTAATTAATTATTTTGTTTGATTATTTTTTGTTTTTCATTACGTCGCATTTTTTATGATTAGTAATTTTTTTTGGTTCCTCAGATGTTTTCTCGCCGTACGGTGAGCCTGACTGCGCGTACGCGCAGATTGGTCAGAGAAATAAAAATATATTATTGAGAAAATTAGAGGGAGTTGAAAGTTAGAGAAAATTAAGTCAAAGAGAAAAGTGATTTCATGTTCATGCGCAAAGTTTATTCGGAAGAGAATGTATCGCATTGTCCGTTCTGTGGGGGCGCAGCGATTACAAAAAATTCTCAGAAGGTTCCTGTATGCACACGTCATAAAGACATGGAACTTGTTGATTTGAAATGTGCGTGCGGTCGATACCTCGACATAAAAGAAGGAAAGTTTGGTCCATTTTTCATTTGCACGAATTGTAATATTGTTTCTTTCAAGAAAGGACTTGATATGAATGGTTATCCGCTTAGGAGCGTCGATGATTTGTAGATTTTGTTAATGATTAGATTTTGCTACAAGAATAGTCGCTGATAGTTCATGAAGATTGTTTTTGATGTTTCTTCTTCATCAAAACCCTTTAGCTCTGCAATTTTTTTCACAGTAAGTGTAACGTTCGCAGGTGTATTTCTCTCGCCAAGTACGGGGCTTAAATATGGACTGTCTGTTTCCGTCAGCAATTGATTTATGTTTGTATACTGCACGAGTTCTTGAAATTGCTGAAGTTTAATTGCAGTTACAGGTACAGAAAAATTCCATTTGTTGTCCGCGATTTTTTGAACGAGCTTTCGCTTTCCAGAAAAACAATGAAACACTGGATTTTTTAGAGAAGATGATTCGATCATTTCAATAATATCTTGTTCTGCTTTTCTTGAATGTATTATTAATGGCTTTTTTGTTTTCTCACTTATTTCTATGAATTTCTCAAATGCTTTTCGTTGCATTTTCTTTTGATCATCGATCGTTAAGTGTTTCGGTGCATTCTTTGATTCTTCTCCAAATTTGTAATCAAGACCCACTTCACCTATTGCAATCTTTTGTTTATTGTGGAGTATAAAATTAAGTTCTTCTTCGACTGCGTCCCATTTGTTTTCAACAATGTGTGTTGGGTAAAAGCCAAGCGCTGGTTTGATGATAGGATGTTTTTGTGAAAGTTCGAGAATTTTTCTGTTGCTTTCAGGATGTACACCGTTGACTATTATTGCTTTGACGCCACGTGCAAGGCAATCTTCTAGAACTTTATCTAGATCATTCTTGTATTCTTCCGCGTCAAGGTGCGCGTGCACATCGATGTACATCATTTTGTTAATTTTTTCTATTTTTGTTTCCTTTTCCATTTTCTTCAACAGATACGGATTCTTTGCTTATTATTATAATGTTTCTTTTCTATTTAAAATTAGTTTGTTTTAGAAATGCTGATAAGGGATTACGGAGCAGGACTGAGCACGCGAACGTCCTGCCCTAGTAGGGCATAGACGGGCGTACTGGTCTGAGCCTGCGGACAGGGTCGCTCGCGCTCTCGGTCCGCAGTCTCATGTGTTATTTCTGCGGACGTTCTCACTAGCGTTCGGCGTCCGCATAATCAAGAATGTTATGAGCCTGCGGAGATTCCCCGTCTATTAATAGTTTTATTCCGACGAGAAAAAAACAGAAAATAACATGAAAAGCCAACATAGTTACTAGATAGTAGTAAAGAAACGAAAGATTTATATTCTGCGAAATCTTGACGTCGGGGCTTGTCGTGGCTGAATCTCGGCATTTCACAAATGACTAGAGGTGGTGTTTCGTGAAAGATAAAATTGTTCGGAAGACTTGGCTCATTGATTATGAGTCTATAAAGAAAGAAGTGAGTGTTCGTTTTGGTGAGGAATATTTTCGCAATTTCCACCAAAAAATAGGAATGCTTGCACAATATCATTACAACAAAAAGAAATCAATTCTTCTAGGCAAAGATAGAGAATTATACAATTTCTTAATTGAGAACGGACACAATCCGTACAAAGTTTACAGGTGGTGCCTTCTTGAGAGAGTACCTGAAACACTACGATTTCAACTCAAAGAGGGCACAATTAGCCAAAAAACCGCGTTAAATACGCACTTCAAAAGCCGACACGAAACCAACAGCCATGCGTGCATAAGCATAAAATTACAAGGCATGCAATTAGTGAGAGGAATGTAAAAATGAAACACTCAAATCGTAGAGGAAAAAACCAAAATGAGGGCAAGAACCGAAGTTTGCCAAATGTTTTTAACAAAAAGCAATTAATCGAGTTATTCACAGTAATTGATGAGACTGATATTTTCTTGGCGTGCTTGCTGGCTTTGTTTTGTGGTCTGCGTATTAGCGAAGTTTGTCAGCTCAAAAGACAAGATGTCGACTTGGTTGATTGCAAGATTAAAATTGTTCAGGGCAAAGGTTGCAAGGACAGATATGTGATGTTGCCATCAAGCCTCAAACCATTAATTGAGAAATGGTTTCGAGTCTCAGAATCAGAGTTCTTCATCCCTACAACAGCAAGTGATGGCGTGAGTCCAAATTATATCTCGTTGAAATTCAGAGCGTATCTTGAAAAAGCAGGATTGTTATTGGATTGGAAGAAAACTAAGAATGAACAACAAAGACACTTGTATAGCTTTCACACGCTACGACATACTTATGCAACCTATTTGTTGGAACGTGGTGTTGATTTGTATTACATCCAGCGAAGCCTAGGACACAGCGATATCTACACAACACAAATCTACGCATACGTAAGCCAAAAAGACTTGCAACAAAAAATAGAGAAAGCATTCGTTGGAAAAAAAGATACCAACGTAAGAAGCGCTAATTTGGCTACAGCGCAGTTATCAGATCCAATAGAAGTTTTAAAGTTAAGATTTGCAAGTGGAGATATAAGTCATGATGAATTATTAGAAAAAATGAATATAATAACTGAGTTAAGCAAGAACCAAAATCTATTTTGAATAACATGGAATGCTTCAGCATAAGCAACAGCTAGTAGTAATAAGCACCCCCTGCGGGGCAGGGGGTATATGTATATATACATCGAGGCATTTCAGTGCCACTTTTCAAGATGTGTATTGTCGACAAAACTGGGTGTGCACCCACCTAGTTCTGGGTGCGTATTTTCAGCATCTTTTTCAAGAATTTCTCCACTCCTACTCTCTGGGTGGCGACTCCGTATTTTCTGTACTTTGGTTGCAGATTTTTGTTTGAAACTACAAAAAACCAGCGTTTAGGGTAACGTCTGTTGAGATATTTGACTTTATCTTCTAGTTGTTTTTTTCTTGTTAGTAAACTGCCTGTTTCTATCTCGATAGCGTAGCATTGATGTTTGTATTTGAACGTGATGTCTGCTTCTCGTGTGTCATGTGTCTGGAGGTTTTTGACTCCGAAATCAGTGATTAATCTCATAATAGACCATACCAAGAACGTGTGTGTTGGTGAGTGATTCAAGATTTGTTTAACTAGAACTGTTATGACTTTTTGTTCGTAAACGCAGTATTCGTTGACTTGTTTGTAATCGTTTTCTAGGAGAAGTTCTTTTTCTTCTTCTGACAGATCTTCTTTTTTTATGACGTTTCCTTCATCTTCTAATTTGTCTAATACTTCAATTTCTTTTTGTTCTTCATCTACTTCTTCTTCGTGTTTCTTGTCTTGAATTCTTCTTAAATTATCTAACGCATCATCTTTTCTCTTGAGAATGTGGCGTAGTTCGTTTTCTTGTTCTTTGATTTCAATAATTTTTGGTATTAATACTAATTTATGCCATATTTCTTTGTTGTATTCTTTTATGCGGCCTGATGCTATTTTAACTTTTAATTTGTCCTGCAAATTATTCAATTCATTTACATCCAGTCTATCCAGATCTAGTCGTAGTAGTTTTTGTATTTCTTCTATTTCTAGTCTTTCTCTTTCCTGTTCAGCTCTTTTCTTAGTTATTTTCTTGAATATTTTGAAATGAATTCTGTAGTTGTAAAACAAAAATATCGCTAACGATAGCAGGCCATGAAAAATGTACGTGTAATCAAAAATTATTTTCAAGAACAACGTTCGATAGATGAAACTTCCTATTATTATGGTACATATAATGATGATGAGTATTTTTGCTACTTTCTTAGATGTTTCCTCCTTTAACACGTACCCTCTAATTAAAAGAACTATTGCTCCCAGCACTAGAGCCCCTCCTAAAATTATCAGGCCGATAATAATTATGTTGTGGTACAGCTCGGTTTTATTTGTTGAGTCGTACCATTTGTATGCAACAAGCCCCAAAGCTAAGATTATTATGACGAAGAAAAACATTGGATTGTTTTCTTTCTTTGATTCAGCCATTCTTTACCCTAGATAGTTTAACAAGCTGTTATCGCGCTTTGGTTCTGGTTTTTGTTCCCATATTTTCTGGAAATCCTCAATAACTCTCTGACCTGAGTAGTTTAGGTAAACGTCGGTTGTTATGAGGCTACTGTGGCCAAGAATACCTTGCAACGCCCTTACATTTCCACCACGATGCAAGTAACATACAGCGAAAGTATGCCTTAAAACGTGGGGTGTTACGGGCTTTTTTATGCGAGCTCTATCAGCAACAAACTTTAAACGCATCTGAATAATTCTAGGGCTTAGATGGATTTTGTGGTTGTCCTTAAAATACTCTGTTAGATAGAATCGTGCGGTTTTGCTTAGAGGGATTACTCGTCTTTTGTTTCCTTTGCCGATGGTGGTTATGCAGTTTCGTTGCCAGCTGATCTCTTCGTCGCTAAGTTTGGCGAATTCCGAGACTCTCATACCCGTCTCGAGAAGAACGTTTATGATGAGTTCTTCCTCGAATGTGGTGCATGCTTTTCGTAGGGCTAGTATTTCGTTTTCTTCTAAGGGTTCTCTTTTGTATTCAAATACCATTGTGTATCGCCTCCGTACTATTGCGAAGGCTCCCAAGATTAATATAATCGACTCGGAGTTTGTAATACACTTAAGGATTATCGCGTTTTTTTGTTTAGTGCGAGTCTGACTTTGAATTCAGCCCAAGGTACATATTCTTCTTTTTTCTTGTCTGACAATGTGCATATTTTGATATGGTGATTGAATAGGTCTAGAAATTCTTTTCTTGTTATGTTTAGTTGAGGGTTGTTGCTTATTAGTTGGTTAAATTTTGCTTCGCAAGCAAGCATTTGTTTTTGGTCGAAGAAACATTTTCTTCTGCAATAATTATTTTTATACCATTTAATGTGGAACAGTATATTTTTCTTTTTGTTTCTCGCCTTGATACTTGCCAAAACCAAATTTATCTCGTTATATGTTAGATTATTATCATTTATTCTTTGTTTGATTTCTTTTAGCGAGTCGTTTTCCGTGATTATTTGTCTGCTTATTTTGATGATTTTTTCTTTTTGAAGAACCTTCCAAACTGAGTATTGGTTGTATTCGATGAGTTTAGTCAAGTGTTCGTAGACCGTTGATTCTTTTATTCTTCTTTTTTCTGCTATTTGTTTGATTGTGAGTTTATTGTTAAATAATCGCAACGTTTTTTGTGGAGAATATTGAAAGTTTAATGTATCTGTTCTTTTTATTTCATTTTCGTGTTTTTTTATGTTCGCAAGTTTTATTTCACATTCAAGTGGAAAATCTTGATTCAAGTTTCTCGCTAAATGTCTTCTATATTTATATGTGTCTGCATGATTTATGTAGGTTAACCAGCCTTCGAACTTCTCTATAATTTTCTCTCTCGATACTAAACCTTTTTTATGTGCCGTCTTAATTTTGCTGTATTTTCTCTGGAACTTTTTGAGATTTTTTCTTCTTATTAGTCTGTGATGATTAAATATTCTGAATCCGAGAAAATTTGCTCCTCTTTCTATTGGCAAGATTTTCGATTTGTCGGGATGAAGTTCAAGCTTGAGTTCTTCATTAAGAAAATGATTTATTTTTCGTTTGTATTCTTGGAGAATGTCTATGGAATGATCTAAAATTATAAAATCATCTACATATCTAATATAATATTTGATTTTAAGTTCGTGCTTAACATATTGATCTAATTTATCTAGATAAACATTAGCGAAGAACTGACTTGTTAGATTTCCAAGTGGCATCCCTTTACCTTCATGCTCAGATTTATGATTAGAAAGAATTATTTTTATCAAGCGTATTGTTTTTTCATCCTTGATTTTATCCTCAAGTATTTTTATTAAAATATTGTGATTGACTGTTTCGAAATAATGTTTTATGTCTGCTTTAAGAAAATAACAATCTATTGTATTGTTTTTTGAAACTTTTCTTTTGAACTCATCGAAGCGTTTAATTGCTTTTAATGTTCCTTTACCTATTCTATTGGCATAACTATCATGAATAAATGCTTTGTCAAATTTTTCCTCTATGATGTTGCATATTGCATGATGAATCACTCTATCTCTAAATTCTGATTTGCTAATCTTTCTAGTTTTGGGCTCGCGGATTATGAATATTTTGAGTGGTTTTGGAAAATATGTTTCTGTTATAAGTTCTTTTTGTAACTCGCGAATATTTTGATCTAAATTTTGTTCAAATTCTATTACATATGTTTTTTTAGTTTTTCTTTTTCTTGCTCGTTCATAGGCAAGTCTGATGTTGTCATAGGTGCAGATTTGATCAAATGTTGTTATTTCTGCCTGTTTTTGACTCATGGTTGAAGAGATTTTGTCCTACTGTTTAATTAATATTTCATCACCAAACAGCAATTTCGTTACTAAGAAGTGGTTAAATAACGAAAGATTTAAATAGTAGAACTCCTCACTACTGGATAAGAGATAAAAATAGAGTGATGTGCTCTTGTACATCATTAGAAAAAGAGAGGATGAAAATGAAAACTACTAATCAAAAAGAACTCAGAAAGTATTTCATAGAATCAATATATCAAACACTTAGCGGAGCAATATCTCCAACGCCCTATATGGAAATAGAGGAAAGCGATAAAATAAATGTAAAATTCCTCAATGGAAAAGGAGAACTTCCTCGTCCAAACACAACGGAGATTACAGTTCTAGATATTGATGCAGCATCACTGTTTTTCGACGATTTTCACATTCTTTATGAAGGAGTCACAGGAGTAGGAAAAACATACACAAGCGATGCACTATTCAGTTCAGTATTTGGCAATGATGGATACACCACATTAAGACTTAGCACAGGAATTATGGGAAACTCTGCACTTGAACCTTTTTCAAAAACAGTAATGGAGAATGGCGTTCCAAAGACAAGAATAGATCATGAGAAATGCGCTAAATACGGTGCATTGTTTATAGATGAAATTAATAGAGGAGATAGTCAGGAAGTATTACAAGTTGTGGATGGCGAAATTCACATAAATGGAGATAAAGGATTCCTGAGAGTTCCTATCCTGAGTACGAGTCCACAGAGATACAAAAATTTGATGGTTATTGCCGCAATGAATCCGCCTGATGCAGAGCATAAATCTGCAACAGAACTTGATATTGCAGGAGAGAATAGATTCTTAAAATTCAGATTTCCAAATGGAGTAGATGAAGCTGCATCAAGTCAGCTCGATAAAATAGTTAAAGATGGTCTTTATGACCGATTTTGGAGTTCATTCAATAAAAAAGCAGGCACAACTGGTGGATGGCGAGAGTTTTATCCTGTTGTTACTGATTCTGAATCTCTGCAAGTAGAATTAAACGGAGAAACCAGAGAATTTATTGATGTAGCTCTTGGCTATGTCGGTCATGCTCCAATTGAGACTTTTGAACATAATGCGGAGTTAATTAAACAAGGCGGAATAACTGCTCGTTTTGGTGTAAGAAAAGACAACAATTACAATAAAGTAATTGAAGCTCAGAATCTGCTGAAGCATGGTTTTGTTCGTCGAGATCTTGGAAAAATAGGCAATCTCGCAAGACTTATCGGATTTATTAAGAGCATAAAGAATGGCTCGTATGAACCGAGTGTTAATCTTAATGATGTCGCTGTAAGTATGGGTGTTGTTCTTGAAAGCAAAATCATAACAGGTTCTGAATATGGTAAATTAATTAATCTTGTTAATGATGCAAGAAAAGCATACACTGACTTACATAAAGCACACAATATTCCAGAGGAGTATGGTTTTAGACAAGCAACTTGGCAGGCAGCAGTATATGCTGGTCAGGAGCAAGGATTCACAGGTTACGTAAATACAATAGCAAATAGCATAAATGCATTGAATACGCAGACAACAACTCCTGCTGAAGGTACATTGAAAAGTCGTCTTGTTGCTGATCTTGTTGTGCTAGATCATTTCAGCAAAACTTTCGAAGCAGACATAACGAAGATTCTAAAACAGGGTGAAGGAAGCTTTCAAGCATTTGTAGATCTTTATAATGAAAAGAAAGGCCAGAGTAGCATTTATGAACATAGATTAGAATCTATTTTGAGGTGAAGGATAAATTGGTAAAAATTATTCCTCCTGATAAAATAAGACACCTTGAGTGGAATCCAGATAGAGGGTCTGTTCTCCCTAGTACTTCAAGTGCAACGCAGAGTGCAGTATCTTTTAGTCCTACTTCGAATGTTATTTTTCCTGCAGATGTTGAGGCTATTTTGACTGGACAAATATTTTATGACGCTAAATTACCTGATGCGTTACAACAGGCACTCGATTATGCAGGTACAGATGGCATTGTTGCGACAATGCCTGAACTTATTGCTACCAAAATAAAAGCTGATAAAACTCATGATTTCTGGCAAAAATGGTATTCTGTCCAGACAGAGGAAAATATCGGTATCGATACTAATGGAAAATATGTGAAGCCAGGAGGCGCTGTTCTGATAACTTTGCACGGGCGAGGTTTACTTACTCCTCAGAGAATTAGGATGGCGTATGAAGAAGGCCTCGTTAATGGAAGCGCTAAGTATGTTCCTCTTGAGTTTTCAGATTTGCTTAAGGGAAGTGTCTATGGTGAGGAGATTCCGCTATATTTTATTGATGATTTCAAGAAAGGAATAAGCAATCTTCCTAGACGATATGGTGTTGTTAATGATTATACTAAGATGCAATCTTTGAAGTCAGGTTATCATACACGGGATGAGTTTTTGAATAATGATTTGGTTATTGCGAGAGCAGGAGGACTTGAGAATCTTGCTTCGTATTTTGATTTAGCAAAGAAATCTGATGATTCTACGCTCGGCAATTGGCATCCTTTTAGTGGCAGAGATGCATCTGTGTCTCAGGGCCGTTTGCTGTTCCTCAACGGCAATTGTAGTGGTCTGGATGGCAGCGGTAATCTTAGTAGTGATGGTCGGTTTGTCGGGGTAGCGCCGGAGGCGCACGTCGCCAAAAAATAATAAGGTGTATTTATGAAAAGCATGCACGTTTTATTGGATGAAGCAGAACACGAGTGGAGAGAAGATGTTCGTAGAGACTTTCCTTTACATAGCGACACGCCTGTTGTAAAAACAGGTAAACTCAATAATCGTGACTGGGAGTTCTATACTGATTTAAACAAAATATTTTCATTAATTAATAACGATGATTCTTTAAAGAAAAAATTTGAGACTGTTGTAACTAAATATTGGAAGGGCTCTCCTGATGATTTGGCTAGAGCAACATTAAAATATTTACTTAATCATGAATTATATCATCCTCTAGAAGCACCTTTTAGCGTGGACGGAGATCATAGTGATAATAAGCTTATCCATCAGGCAATAAGAAAAGGAGTGCTACGTGCAGAGCCAGCGCTCACTCCTCTTGATCAATTAGTTAAGGTTCATGCATCACAGAATGGAGTTAAAGATTTCATTTTAGATAATCGCTTTTATTTAGATAATAAAAAAGGAAAATATGTGCAAGAGGATATAATTCCGGTTTGGGATTTGCTAGAATTACAGGACTCTGACGATAAAACTAATTTTTACACAATAACAAGATTCTTGTATGGCGTTCTTTATGGTCCTCAAAGTACTTATTCATTTTTTCAGGAGAAAGCAGGCAAAGATGGTGCAAACGTTGCTGAGAAAGCGCTAGGTTCGCTTGTCCAGAAAACAACGCCCTTACCTAAAGAAGATTTGTCTTTGCTTGGAAAAGCAACAAAAATAGTTAAGAAAGGAAAAAAGTCTGGTGCATTAAAAGAATTAGATACGTTGCAAGAGTATTCATCTGAAATAAGAAAGGTTTTCTCGAGCGATGGACGATACAAGGGCATTGAGAGATTGATGAGTGTTCTAGGGCCGTATGTTCAAAAGGACATGCCTCAGGGAAGACCTGATCAACAAGGAGATGGAAGCGGAACTTCACCTCAGAATATTCTACAGGATTTATTGGACGACATGACCCCAAGCGAACAATCTGCATTCATAAATAGTCTTTCTACTGATAAGAACTTGGCACAGATGGGTATGGGAAAACCAGGCAGTATTTCTAGTGGGACAAAGTCAAATGAAGAATACAATACACTTGATGTTTTTTCCATTCATGAATTTTACAAAAGAAATCATCCAAACATAAAGATTATTGGCGGAAGCAAAACTGGCGAATCTGTTGTTGTTGATAATAAAGAATATTGGCATTTGAAAAAAAGTGAAGTTATAACAGAAGATAATTTATCAAAAATCAATCTTAGACATGTAGCAAGATTCCAACAAAAAACTGGTTTGCCTGTACTTATTCCTTTAGAAAATCATCAGTATAGATTGAATGAATATGAAATCAGAACGAAGGAAATTAAGGATATAAAGTTTGTAGATGAAACAATGGATGTTCCTGACATCGTAGAATTTTACCTTGATAGTTCAGGTTCTATGTATGGGGAAACTAATAACTTTGGTTTTAATGATGGTTCGAGTTGGGATATGCTTAGCAATGTTATTTATGGTTACATTGATGCGCTTTATCAGGGTGGAAAAGTGTTGAATAAGAAGTGCAGTTTAAGAGTTCATAATTTTGCAAATTCTCAGAAGAGCTCAGAGATTATATCTGTCGAGGATTTCCTAAAAGGAAATGGTAAAGCTCTTACTACTTTGTTTAAGCCAGAGAACGGATATGGTCATGAGGATATATGCATTCAGGATTTTAACGATGGTCTTAAGAGAAGTTATGTTGTTGTTACAGATGGAAATCTTGTTCTTGAGGGAAGAACTGAAAGAGAAGCTAAGAAAATGAAAAAATTAGCTAAAGATCCTAACAATAAAGTTTTGATGTTTGAAATCGGAGGCGAATATGCTTTGGGTACAGCAGTCAAGAATGATCCTAATATATTTTATACTCCTGTTTATGATAAAAATAAAATGCTTCAGGATGGAATAGAGGTGTTATTGTCAAGATGGTAAAAATTATTCCTGCTGATAGAATAAAACATTTGGAGTGGAATCCTGAAAAAGACTCGACTCAGCAACAAGCACCAATACAACATCAACCAATTATTCCTCGTAATACTGCTGTCGCATTCAATTCGAATGGTTTTAGCGTAGATGACCTTGTTAACAATGGTAAATATTTCTACAGCGATAAACAAGATAAGAATGGCAACTGGGTAGGCGTACCTATAGCATTCCAAAAAGCATTGAAATACGCGGATGCAAATGGTATTGTGGCGTCAATGCCTTATCTTATCGCGGGTAAAGCTCAAGCAGAAAAGGAAAACTATTTGTGGCAATATTGGTTCACAGCATTAACTGAAGAAAATATCGGAATAGATAAAAAAGGAATTTTCGCAAGAAAAGCAGGCGATCCTGTTCTTGTAACAGTGCATGGTGGAGGTATTTTGACACCAAAGAGAATTAGCACAGCATATAAATCTGGCTTGACCCCGCAAAATGCGGCAACATACACTGATAGCGAGTTTGACAAATTATTGCAAGGAGTTCTTCCAACAGGAGAAACTATTCAAATTTATAATCTTGAAGATTTGAAAAAAGGAATTAGTAATCCATTTGACAGATATGCTGTCGTCATGAATTTTGATGATGCAAAGGCAACTAAGTCAGGATATTTCACAAAACAAGAATTCATAGAGAATCCAGTAGTTCTTGCAAGAGCTGGAACTTTAAACTATCTTGATTCTTATTTTGAAAAAGCCAAGAAAAGCGATAATGAAACAGTTGGAAATCATCATAGATTTAGCGAGGTTGATCCATCTGTGTCTCAGGGCCGTTTGCTGTTCCTCAACAGCAATTTTAATGGTCTGAATGGCCTCAATAGTCTTAATTATAGTGGTCGGTTTGTCGGGGTAGCGCCGGAGGCGCACGTCGCCAAAAAATAAAGAGATAATTTTATATATTTCTTATTCTGTTGTCTTTTTCATC
Organism: uncultured Candidatus Woesearchaeota archaeon; assembly: GCA_903891505.1. Taxonomy (GTDB): domain Archaea; phylum Nanobdellota; class Nanobdellia; order Woesearchaeales; family 21-14-0-10-32-9; genus 21-14-0-10-32-9. The sequence goes on along the minus strand of CAITEO010000060.1, from coordinate 2,083 downwards.
CCAGCACAGCAGGAGCTTTCCGCAAAGCTTGTGCGAACTTGGAGTAGCTGGACTACATGCCCTTTCACTAAGGCAATCTTAGCGGAATTGCTATAAAATTCAACCACGACAGCAATGAAGTGGTGGTGCAAACTATAGGTGAAAGTGCTAACTTTGGGCCGTTTGCTGTTCCTCAACAACAATTATAATGGTCTGAATGGCAACAATAATCTTAATAATAATGGTCGGTTTGTCGGAATAGTCAAGTTACAAAGGTGCTGGGATATTTTTCTTTCGATGCCAGAATGTTAAAAAACCTCAACTTCTCGTCTCAAATGGGACAAGATATATAAATCCCTAAACGAATCTTTAGAGCGGAATTGCCGAGAAAAGGGAAAGCTCCAGAGGTTAAACATCTGGAACTGAGCCGAGTCTCGACGAATAAGATTTCGCAGGACTTCAAGCGAGAGAGTCGCGAACATGTGGCGAACGTGGGCGACACAAACAGACAAAACATAAGTATTACTTGAAAGTAGCAACAAAACCGCAATATTTATATATAAATTATACATTTTCCTATCTATATTATTTTATCAATGGAGGAAAATAAAATGGACAAAAAATATTACTTAAGAACCTTATCAGATGAAGAATTAGATAATGTGAAAAAAGATTATGGAGTAATAAAAGAACCAAAATTTGATGAATCTGGAAAAACTCTGACATTTAAATTATTTTGTGCTGATCGTAACGGCGGATACTATTTTGCATCAGTAAATAATAAAAAAGAAATAAAGTCTCTATTATCAGAAACTAAATCAAAACAAAGTTCAGATTTAGAGGGTAAAGTTATTGAAGTATATTATACTAAAACTACCCGTATACTACAAAGCATAAGTGTTAATAAAAATTTAATATAAATATTTTATTTCTTAAATTTAAGCGAATTGTACCTTAAAGGTATGGATGAGCCTGCGGAGATTCGAACTCCGGACCTCACGATCTCAGCAACTGACGTTTCGATCAATTGTCTTTGCGTCAATATATCAGTCGTGTGCTCCACCAGGCTAAGCTACAGGCTCATGTATCATCTATAAGGGTTTTTTGGCCATTTATAATGTTTATGCTCTTTGGAGTGAAAGTTCAAATACAAATTGTTTTCAATGTTTTTAGTAATATTGTTTGTTTTGTTATCGTAGAAGTAATAAGTTGAGCGCATAATTAATTTTGCGAAACAGAAACACTTTTTATTGTGCTTTAGCAAAGAAGTTTTATTTTAAACTACTTCTGAGTTGAGTAAAAATAGAAAACTTTAAATAGCATATTGTGAATGAAGAGTTTAGTTTAACTTATTTAAGTTTGACTTAGTAGTATTATACTAACTAAATTTTGGAGGGTGGTAGAATGGATCAAGTAATTGAGGAGCAAAAGCCTGAGAAGAGAGATGTTTCTAGGCAGACACTTGTGATTTTGGTTATTCTGGCAGTAGTAGTTTCTCTTTTAGGAACTTTTACAGTTCTTAGAGAGACGAGCGGAGCCAATGTACGAACAACGCAAATAGGTGCAACACAAGTTAGCAGCGCAGGAAGTCAAACGACACAGGGGAAAATAACTTTAACAGTAGTGTCTCCAGGTACTGCAGTGGCATCAAAGGAAAGTTCTGCACAGGGATATGTTGCATTGAACATACATCCAAGATCTTAAGTAACGGAGGAAATAAAAATGGAGTTTTCAAATAAATCATTAGCGGTTCTTCTGCTAGCAGTTATGGTAATATCTTTAGGAGGAACAATACTAAGTCTAAACAGAATGAACGAAATAAAGACTACAGGTTATGTTTCTTCTGCGACAGGTACTGTTAATTTGAGTGTTTCACAATCGGTGTCTATTACTACTACTGATGGTAATATTGTTGATTTCGGTAGTTGCTCTCCTTCTAGTGGTAATGGTGTTACTACTAATGTTACGTCTGATGTTTTGGAGCAGACAGGTACTGCTTGTATTAGTTTTACGCAGAGTAATATTTCTGTTAGGAATGATGGTAATGTTAATGCGAGTGTTACTATTAATGCTAGTGCTGTAGGTAAGGCTGATAATGCGTCTG
>CAITEO010000059.1 GCA_903891505.1 uncultured Candidatus Woesearchaeota archaeon | reverse complement strand
CATAAGTTATTAATTAACGACGTACAAAATTGTTTTTTTCATACAATATTTTTTCTACAAATCATTCTCAGTAATTACTTTGATTCCGTTTTGCTTTAGAAGTTTGGTTGTTACGCCATCACCATCGATTAATTTCCCTGAGAATGTTCCGTCATAAATCTTTCCCGAGCCGCATGATGGTGAATTTGCTTTCAATATTGCCTCTGTGCAATTGATTTGTTTTGCAACACGTAGCACTTCAAGTGCTCCTCGTTCGAATTGTGCAGTAACGTCTCTCTTCTTTTGTAAAAACCTTTGGACCAATTTGTTCCGCGGGATCGCGCGGAGTATCAAGTCCTCCAAGTTGTTCGGGACAAACTGGCGTCGCGTCTCCTCGTTTGACCATATCAATTACTTTCTGGCAAGGCCTTGACTTACCATCATACCTGCAATTCATTCCTGCGAGACATGCGCTAACAATCTTCATGGTTGCACCAAGATGCACTCTATGGGGGAACTAGTGTATATAGTTTTCGATAGAATACACGGAAGTTTTGAACTTCTTAATTTTTTTTGTTTAACTTTCTACTCCAGTAGTTCTGCTCGTCCTTTCTTGAGAAGGATGTTTGTTAAAGATGCAGGGAGTTCAACTAAATCATCTTTTTTGAATGGGCCATAGATATTCTTGTCTTGTCCGAGGAATTTAGGTAAGTCATTCATGATTCGAACTCGAATGAGTTTTTCATTTGTTGCACTCGTTGTTTCATATCTTTGGGTTGAATCAACTGTTCGCGTTTGTTCTTTTGTTTCAATCTGATTTCTATCTTGCTCAGGGGTCAAAGAATATTTTCCTTTTTCATCTGGATATTCATCCTTGCGAGTTTCATTTGCATCGTATTTGTCTTGTCTGTCTTTCTTATCTATTATGAATTTGTCTTCGTCGCTCTCTTTTATTTGAACAACCGGAAGCTCTGCTCGAAGTACTTGATCAAGTACTCCTGTTTTGTACTTTGTTAGAAGCTCGCACGCTTCATTGTATAGGCTTAATTCTTCTGTTAGTAGGTTCGATCTATCGATTAGGTCAGATTCTGTTCGAACTCTATTCATTGCAAGGTTGATAACTTTCTTTTCACGTATCTCGTATAATTCTCGTAAGATTTTCTGGATATTTTTGAGTTGGATTTTTATTTTCTCTTGTTCGCTCTTTGAGATTGTAGTTGTTGTATTATCGTCCTCTCTAAGCGTTCCTTTCTTTTCTTTGAGGTATTCTATGACATCGGTATAGAAACTTTTATCTAAAGACTGAAGTTCGCTTCTGCTCCTCTCTCGCCTTAAGAGATCAAATAGAGTTTCATATGTTATCTTTACTTCTACCAATTAATTCCCCCTAAGTTGCTAGATAGAAGCTTCCTTTTTTAAAGATTGTTGAAATGGAGCATTTAGTATTGCCAAGCGAGCCTTGAAAATTGATATCTGCATAAAATGGCTCGATTTTGTTAATGGATTTAACAATCGATGCGAGCAGCACTAAATGAGTCATCTGAGGCAAATATATTTAAACTTTGAGGGAAATATCTAATTATGGATATCCAAAAAGAGTACAACACATTAATACATTCTGATGAATATAGAACATTTAATTCAGTTCCTAACGATTTCTACCTTGTGCATATTTACAAGATGATGGATGCTAAGGTTCAATCAAAGATGGAGTTCGGTTTTTACAGTCCAGAAAAGGATAAAATGGTTATATTTGAGACGAATCCAGCAAAGAAACAAGATGAAGAAGAAGTGTTCAAGGATTCTAGATTGATAAACGAACTTAATCTTTCTGCAGTCAAAGTGTCAATGGAAGATGCTCTTTCCATTACAGAAAAGACGCGTCAGGAGAAGTACAAATCAGAACTAATTTACAAGACAATAATAATTCTTCAGAATCTCGGAACGCAGGTTTGGAACATAACGCTCGTTTCGCTCTCGTTCAACATAATAAACATACGCATTGATGCAGCAACTGGCGATGTCCTAGATTCAAACATTCATTCCATAATGAGTCTTGGAAAGAGAGAATAGATGGGCTCTTCTGTTTTTCTTTACTTCTTTTTCTGTTAGTT
>CAITEO010000058.1 GCA_903891505.1 uncultured Candidatus Woesearchaeota archaeon | reverse complement strand
ATTCATATATAATTTTCTTAAATTTTCTCTGCTCTTGAAGAGTGAGAATTTTGTGCCTGGATGTCTTTGCTCAAGTGCTACAAGTAAATCAGTTTTTATTAGAGGAACAAATTTTATTTTCAGTATTTTGCATAGCAATTCAACTTCTTTTTGGAGAATAACTTCGAGAGGTGCAATGAATTGATTAGCGTCTTTTTCTTTACTTTTGTTGTTATTTGTTTTGTTATTTATGTTCTTGTTTTTTAGAAATTCATCTAAGAATATTATTGCTTGTTCATCCAAATTCGTCGGAATTATTTTATTAGTTGTATCTTTTAGTTTTGTTTTTATTTCTTTGAGTGCTAGACGGCCATCGAATATTTTTTCCAGGAAGTATTTTGTAAGATGGAATTCTGATGAATCATCATTTAGAATTGTATATGTCTTGTTTACGTCTAAGTTTATTTTTACTCTGATGTGCTTTCTTATTCGTTTTTCCATGAGTTCAAGGAAGTGTCTGTTGCAATAATATTTTCCAGCATACTCGACGTTGTCGATGGCTTTGTTTTTGCAGTTACTACAAATTTCTGATTTCATGTTACTGTTGAAAATATAATATCAACCACATTTTTTTAACAATTGTTTGTTATGGTCCTATGATGTGCTGGTGACAAGCTTATATTAATAATTATTGTTCGCGATCATATATGATTTAATTAACATATTATTTTGCTATTTGTTTTAATTCTTTAATGGTTACATTAGCGAAAGATTTATATATTTTATAACCATTCTGGAGTGTAAACAAGACGTTGGGGGTAATAGTAATAGCAGTATAGAAAATTTGTAAGAATTTTCTATCTCAAAAATCTCACGAGATTTTTGTTATTACAAGTCACACTCACCTCTTTTTCCCAGGGGAGCTTCGTACGCAAGTTCTTTAGTTCCCCTGGGTTTATTATCTTGATATATTTTTCGTGTTTTAAGTAAAATTTAATAATCAGTGCTCTTTTTTCATTAAAATGGGGCTTGCAAATAAAAAAAAGAGAAAGGAAAAGAGAATAGAAAAAAGATTTGAGAAGAGAATTGAAAAGAAAAAGAGCAATCTAAAAAAAGAGACTCACAAAAATTCTTATAAAAATTCTAATCATTCAAACAAATCATCCTTTGAGAAAATAGTTCCGGATACGAGTGTTATTGTTGAAGGAATTCTATCTACGATGTTAGAATCTAACAAGTTGAATGTCAAACACATAATATTCCACGAAGCAGTGTTAGCTGAACTTGAATCGCAAGCGAATAAAAGTCGAGAAACAGGATATTTAGGTCTTGAAGAAATAAAAAAATTACGCGCATTATCCTCAAAGAAAGGATTTAAAATAGAACATAAAGGATCAAGGCCTGGTGACTTTGAAATAAAATTCGCGAAATCAGGGGAGATAGATTCGCTTATACGTGAACTTGCACTCAAGGAGGGCGCGACACTTATAACTGCAGATATTGTGCAGAGCAAAGTTGCAGAAGCAAAAGGCATTCCTGTGTTCCTCTATAAATTTCCAGTACAGCAGGAAGTGAAGATGTTAATTGAGAAATATTTCTCAAAAGATACGATGAGTGTTCATCTAAAGGAGGGATGCTCGCCAATGGCGAAGATAGGGACGCCAGCGCTCTCAAGATATGTAAAATTGTCGAAGGCTGTTTTGTCAAAAGAAGAGTTGCAGGAATTATCTAAGGATATTGTTGAAAAAGCAAAGAGCGTGGAAAATTCTTTCTTTGAGCAAGATAGAAAAGGAAGCACAATAATACAAGTGAAGACATATAGAATAATTATAACAAGACCTCCTTTTTCAGACGGATACGAGATAACAGTAGTTAGACCGACGCGAATGTTGAGACTTGAAGAGTATGGTATTGGAGCAAAACTCACAGACAGGTTGTTAAATGAGGTGCAAGGAGTTTTGGTAATAGGTTCACCTGGTGCTGGAAAAAGTACGTTCGTTCAAAGTGTATCTGAAAAATATGTTTGTGCTGGAAAGAATGTGAAGACGATAGAATCTCCAAGAGATCTTGTTGTACCAAAAGAGGTAACGAGATACAATCCAGCAGTATCATCAATACAAGAAGTATCCGACGTGATACTTTTATCAAGACCCGATGTGGTTTTGTTCGACGAGATGCGATCAATCGATGACTTCAAATTATTCCTTGATTTGCGATTATCTGGAATTGGGATGCTCTCAACACTTCACGCAGCAGCACCAATTGATGCAATTGAGAGACTCTGTGGAAAAATAGATCTCGGATTAATTCCGAACATTGTTGATACAATACTTCTTGTTAAAGCAGGAAAAATAGAGAAAATATGTTCAGTTTCAATGCAGATGAAAATTCCATTCAACATGGATGGAAAAGTAAGGCCGGTAGTTGTCGTATCTGATTTTGGAACAGAGAAACCAGAGTACGAAATATACAGTTTCGATGGACAACTATGTGTTGTTGATGTTAAGAGAAAGTAACTTTCATAGAATTTCTAATATTTTTGAAATGGATTAATATGTTTATTCACGAGAGGGCGAATACAAATTAAGCCGCTGCTTAATTGTACAAATCAAGAAAATTATGATAGTAATTTTCTGGATGCAGAAAACACATTTGTGTTTTCTTCATAATTCCTTCGGAATTATTTTGTACCTTGCCTTTCAAGGTGAGGATAAACCCAAGCAGCGAGTTTTCTTTATTTATCTTTCTCGTCTTAAAAAGTTACCTCTATCAATTATATTCTTAATGAATTTTTTCCCGCTGTGAGACATATTTCTTCCAAGACCTAAGTTTTCATCACGTTCGTTCTGTATGAGAAAAATATCTTCTGTTGAATTATTTTTTTTAATTCCTTCAGGGAGCACATCGCGTCCACAAAGAAATAACCATTCTGCTTTATCATTGACAAAAACTTTATTGTTTGATTTTTTAGAAAGAAGTTCTAATAGATAAACGCTCGGCTTGAAAATACCATTCTTAGTTTCTCCAAGAGGCAAGCCCATACACATGATACCTTTAATTTTGTGGCCAAGCTCTGCAATTTGTTCTTCGACAGAGAAGTAAATATGGTCTTCCTTGATGTAGTCAATTTTTTCTGTCGTAAATTTTTTTACGAAAACATCTAATTCATTCATTTTTTAATTACTCCGATTATTATTATTGTGAAATGAGTGTTTATTAAAGCTTTGCTTGGTTGAATACAAAATCAAAAAATCTGTAAAAACAGTTTTTTTGTGCAGAAAACACATTAGTGTTTTCTTCATAATACTCTCGCATTTATTTTAGTGTTACACTATCATCCATCGATATTAGTAAATCACGTATTTTCTGCTTCACAATCTTAGGATTCATCCTTTCAATAAGATCTTCTATATCTTCTTGTTTTTTTTCAATAGCTTCTATGTTTT
>CAITEO010000057.1 GCA_903891505.1 uncultured Candidatus Woesearchaeota archaeon | reverse complement strand
CCTTGATAGTATTGTCTTTCTAGATGACAATCCATTAGAAAGAGGTGTAGTTAAAAATAAATTACCCTCTGTTCATGTAATTGACTTTCCAGAAGATATAAGCGAATTACCAGAAATGCTCAAACATATAACTTTTTTTCAATTTTTAGAACTTACTGATGAAGATAAAAAAAGAAATGAGTTATATGCAATGCAAAATGCGCGCATCGAGTTGCAGAAAAATTTTAATAACGTCACAGATTATCTTTTTGATCTGAAAACAACAATCTCTGTAAAAGAAAATTCTTTTCAAGATATAGATAGGATAACTCAACTCATCAATAAAACAAATCAATTCAATTTATGCACCAACAGATACACTAAAGAACAAGTTGATGAGATGATGCATTCTGCCAACAGCCATATCTTTTCAATGAATGTTTGGGATAAATTCGGAGAACTCGGTCTTACAGGTGTTTGCATCATACAAGATGATGATTCTGCACATCATATTACTGATTTTTTAATGAGCTGTAGAATTATGAGTAGAGGTATTGAACAAGAATTTTTACGACAATGTTTAATAAATTTAGATAAAAAACAAGTGATAGGAAAATTCATTTCGACAGCAAAAAATGAACCTGTGAAAGACTTTTACAAAAACATGCTTTTTGATATTGTTTCTGAAGAAGAAAAACAAACAATTTATAAATTTGAAAATCAAAACCAGATTAAAAAAGTAGATTGGATAGAGGTCAAATAATGAAAGACAAATTAAGAGAAGAACTTAAAAAACTAATTTTAGAAGTAATGAATCTTGACATAGATAAAATTGATAATAACAAAAACTTGTCTGGAGTTGATGAATGGGACTCATTCAATAATCTTATGCTAGTTTCCAGAGTAGAAGATCAGTTTCACGTAAAATTCTCTGTTAAAGACATCCAACATGTTGACACAATTAATAAAATCATAGATGTGACCAAAAAAAAGATTTCAGAGAAATAATTTGTTTAATTTATCTATCAATACAAATTAAACGCATTTTCTGGAGATGTTATTTTTCTTTTTAAAAAAGTCGCGTAAACCACGTTTAATTCCTCATCAGAAAGATATTTTCTTTGTATGGAAATCGCGCGCTTCAGTCTTTCTTTATTCAAAAATATTTCTTTCATATATGTAATGAATAATTCGCTAAAATCTGATTCTGACATAGCGTCCGTTTTATGACCTGTCATTTCGTGATATGGCTTGAAAATAGACTCATTTTCCTTAACTATACCTGCGGACACTGCAACTTCATATAGTTTTGTTCCAGGGAAAAACTTCACAAAGAACATGAATGGCATAGTAATACATTGAAGGTTTTTTATAAAATCTAAAGTTTCTAATGCCTCAGATTTAGTCTCACTAGGAAATCCTACCATAAAGAAAGCCCCTATCATAATGTTTTTCTCGGAGCAATACAATATTGCTTGTTTTAACTTCGATACATTAGATGTGCGATTTGCTAATTTTTGTACTCTTGCATTTACTGTTTCAACTCCGAAAGTTATCCAGATAGTTCCTGCTTCAACCATCTTGTCTATTAATTCTTCATCTAGAAGATCGCCCCTAAGACCGCTTGTGAAATAAATGTTTATTTTTAGATTATTTTTTATTATCAAATCGAAAAAACTCATACATCTAGCCCTATCTATGTTAAACGTATCATCAACAATGAAAAAATCACGTATTCCATGAAAATCATATAAATATTTCACTTCTTGAAATACATTTTCAGCACTCCTCTTCCTATATATCCTCCCATAAAAATTGAAACAATAATGACAACTAAACGGACAGCCTCTGGAAGTTAAGAGCACAGCTTGTTTTCTAATAGTATAACTATAATTCAGAACATTGGCATATTTATCCTGATCTATAATTGAATAGTCTGGAAATGGAAGGACATCTAAATCTTTTATGAACTGTCTTGGTGGATTGATTATTAATTCTTGATTAGTTTTATATCCAATACCTTTAATTTGCGTACTATCTGATTTAAGCATTAAACTTTGTATTAATTCCAAAAAGGTCTCTTCTCCTTCGCCAATTACGATAAAATCTACTGGCTTTAGTTTAAGAACGCCTTTTGGATCTAAGTTTACATGAGGCCCGCCAATCACAATAACATAAGTGGAAATCTCGTTTAGAATTTCTTTAAAAAAATCGAAATTTACTGATAAAACCCTAAATCCCACAACATCGGGTTTAAATTCAGCCACAATATTTTTTAAATCTTCTTTCTTATCTAAATCTATAACTGTGTTTATTAGCTTTATTTCTATCTTATCATTAAGAAATTTTTTGAGATATGCACTAAGATACATAAGTCCTATAGGAAGCACAACTTGTTCATACGTTTCTTTTGCTTTCGACATCCATTTACTATTCGCATCAATTAGCAAGATTTTGAAAACCACAACTCACACTCCATTAGCAATTAAATAAATGATTGGACCAAAACAACTACTCAGTCAGTTAGAATTGAAAATATATAAATGTTCCCGATTTGCTAGGAATCATAATAATTATTATCAATATTGCGAGAACCAAGACGAGCATCCACGATACAAAAGATAATTTTTTTATTCTTTCTTTAATATTTAGATCAGATACAAAGAAATATGTGATATACACACACAAAAACAAAACCGCGGCAACAACAACCCCTGGACGTAAAATAATTATTTGTTTGATCGTGTTGAGATCTTGAGCTACTTGAGAAAAGTTAAATATTGTATACTGCTTTAACGAGAAAAATAACAGTTTTAAATTTGTTATTCTAAACATCATGAATCCGAACATCATTAAGTACATGGTTATAAATATAGATATAATATCGCGTAATTTGTAGAGGAAACTTTTTGTAAATTTGAATTTTTTGTAAAGCGCTGAAAAGAAATAATAGACTACTAATAACAACCCGTTGTATATTCCGTAGATGACAAAATTCCAATATGCTCCGTGCCAAATTCCCATAAAAAACAAAGCAACCATTGTTGCCAAATATATTGCTATAGTTGTCTTTAAATAAATATTTTTAATTTTGTTTAAACGTTTCTTGTTCGAAATAGAAACATATACGGGTGTGTAGATATAATCACGAATCCACAAAGATAACGACATATGCCACCGTCTCCAAAATTCGCTAGGATTCTTAGAAAGATATGGTCTGTTAAAGTTCTGAACTAAATCAAAACCAAAGAGCTTAGCAGTACCTATTGCAATATCGCAGTATCCTGAAAAATCAGCATAAACTTGAATTCCAAACGAAAATGCGCCAATAATTATTGGAAGACTGCTATGGAATGATGTTGGATCTTTAAATATAGCATCTACCAGAAAAGCAACATTATCCGCGATAACTATTTTTTTAAATAACCCCCACAAAATAACGGTTATGCCTACTTTTACATTTTCTGCTTTTATTTTGATTCTCTTTTTTTTAAGTTGCGGCAGAAATTCCGACGCTCGCATAATTGGTCCTGCGATTAATTTAGGGAAAAAAGCTAAAAACAAAAGAAAGTGCAAAAGAGACTTTTCAGCCTTGAATGTTCCTCTATATACATCCACAACATAACTTATAGCTTCAAACGTATAAAACGAGATACCAAGAGGCAATATAATGTGAAGTAAAGAAAAATTAAGTGCGTGACCTGTCAAAGCAGAAAGATCGTTAACAATTATTAAGGCGAAATCTGCATATTTAAAGAATCCCAACATACCTATGTTAAATATTATAGCTGAATAAAGAAGGAATTTTTTAAATTTGGGTTTTTTGGACTTGAATAAGGCCAAACCAAAATAAAAATTTGCGAGAGATGATATCACAAACAATAAGATATAGGTTTTGCTAGAATAATAATAAAAGAAATATGATGCCAATAGTAGAACTATATATTGATATTTTCTAGACTTGATTATCCATATCAGCATAAATACAGTTAATAAAAATAAAAAAAACTCTGGTGAATTAAATAGCATATCTTTTTCACCCGTTAATTTATACTTCCCTTGTTGATTAGTTCGTTTGTAATTAGCACAGTAAAGTCGTTGCGTCCGTTAAATGTTAAATGAAGCTTATCTGAAAAATAAGAATCGTTAGTTACATACAAGTATTTTAAATCCATGTATTCAAAGCCATATTTTGTGGCATCATTATTCATATAATCAGCATAAACTGACGCTCTTTCCTCATCCATGTGCTTTAGTAATATTGAATGCATAGGATAATTTATTACTATCAAACTGATGTTATGTGATTTGAGGGATTTCGCCAAATATTCAAAAGATTGCAATTCTGAATTATTGTTAAATGAAATATTATTCAAATTTGTCAAAATGTTATCTTCATATAAAGAGCGTTCTATTTCTGCAGTTGAATGTATTATTTCATAATCGTATGGAATATTAATTCCCCCAACACCATCGACATTAGAAGTATATACATCTAACAAACTTGGTGCATGGGTAAATGGTCTTAAAAGCTGATATGGCCCTATTATTACTAGCTGAATAAAATATTTTCTTTTATAATATGCTTTCTGTAAAAAATTGTAATTCAGAACTTCTTTTGTACCTAATGATATAAATGGCTGATTAATATACTCTTTATTCGCATTTAACCTCTTTGATAATGCCAGTACCATATCTGAATTTATATCTCCGTTAAAAGAATACTGATTAACACCCATTATAACTAAGGATGGATGGAATTTAATATAACAATCAATAAACACACTTTGCGCAATAGGATCGCTTCCAGTAATTGCTAAATTGTAAATTGTGTATGAATTAGATAAAGATGATTTGCGAGACTTGTTTGACTCAGTTATATTTACTAAATATTGCATCATGAGTGTGGCATTGATATTTGAATTGGTGTTACTAGACCCAACAAGCAATATTATTTTAGATGAATTTCCATTTTTTTGATCATCATACTTATTACAAAACTTATCTATGCTTACAGATCTGCCCTCAATACCAACCCTATCTACATATTGTGTTGTAATGATTTGTTCTAATAACAAGTAAAGCCCTAAAGCTAAAACTCCACTTATTAATATGCCCAACAACAACAGCAAAACTTGTTTGTTATTCTTATTCACAAAATAAAAAATTTCAACACATTATTTAAATATTGTTAACCTGCGCTAAAACACCTTCTCTCAACCAAGAAATTTATAAATAATCATATCAACCTCGAATTTGAATAGAAAATATTCGTTTAATTTCATTATGAGGGGAAACATGACAACAATACTAATTACTGGGGGAGCAGGATTCGTCGGGTCTAATTTCGCGATTTATCACAAGACAAAACATGCGGAAGATACTGTGATTTGTCTTGATAATCTCAAGCGCAGAGGGAGCGAATTAACTCTTAAAAGACTAAAAGAACACAGCATACTTTTTGTGCACGGCGATATTCGTAACAAGGAAGATCTAAAATTTGATAAAAAAATAGATGTGATAATAGAGTGTTCTGCTGAGCCTTCCGTTCTTGCAGGGCTCAACGAGTCGCCTGAATACTTGATTAATACTAATTTAATGGGCGCTATAAATTGTTTTGAATGTGCAAGATTAAATAAAAGCAAAATAATATTTTTGTCAACGAGCAGAGTTTATCCCTACGACTCAATTTCTACTTTACCTTTAATTGAAACAGAAACAAGATTTAAGTTGGATCCTAAAGTTCACATTCAAGGTCTCTCGGATAAAGGTGTTTCTGAAGACTTTGATTTAAAAGGATTTAGAACACTATATGGCGCAACAAAGCTTTCGGCTGAGTATCTTGCGCTCGAGTACGCACAGACGTATAATATTCCAATAATAATAAATCGATGTGGTGTTATTGCGGGTCCTTGGCAGATGGGAAAAGTTGATCAGGGCGTGTTCACGCTCTGGGTCGCGAGGCACTATTACGGAGGAACTCTTCAATACATCGGATTCAACGGAGAAGGTAAGCAAGTTCGGGATCTTATGCATGTTGATGATTTATCAAGACTCCTTGAAATGCAAATTGAGAATTTTGAAATTGGAAAAAATAAAATATACAACGTGGGTGGCGGAACAAAGGTAAGCTTATCATTAAAAGAAACTACTTTGCTCTGTGAAAAAATTAGTGGTAAAAAAATAAAAATTAATCCTGTAAAAGAGAACAGGTTTGCAGATCTCCCAATTTACATAACTGATGCGACAAAAGTGAACAAAGATTATAATTGGACGCCTGAAAAGATGCCAGAAGATATTCTGAAAGACATTTACGAGTGGATTGATGCGAACAAAGATAGTTTGAGAGGAATATTAAATTGAATTTGACAATAATAATTCCTGCTCATAACGAAGATAAAATATTGAAACAAACAGTAGATAGAATAATAAAAACTATTAAAGTGCCGAAATATGAAGTTCTAATTTGTAATGATCATTCGACTGATAAAACATTAATTGTCGCACATGCACTTTCAAAAAAATATCCTAATGTACGCGTCGTTTCAAACAACGGTGAGAAAGGATTTGGGAACGTCATGCGCTTTGGATTCAAAGAAGCAAAGGGTAAATATCTAGTTCCTATGATGGCTGATTTGTGCGACGATCCTAAAACAGTTAATTTGATGTATGAAAAAATAATAACAGAGTATGATGTTGTTGTTGGAAGCAGATACATTAAGGGCGGCGCAAAGAAAAACGTTCAGAATCATTTCAAATCCGCATGTTCCTGGGGCGTCGGCTTCGTTGGTTGGAATCTGCAGAATATAAAGACGCACGATACAACGAACGCATTTAAGATGATGCGACGAGATAAAGTTTTGAAAGTAAAGCCGGAGTCTAACAACTTCGATATTTCCTTAGAACTAACAATAAAACTTCACAAACTTGGATGCAAAATAACAGAGGTGCCAACTGTTTGGATAGATAGAACAGAAGGAATATCTAAATTCAAAATATTCAAAGTCATGCGCAGGTACATTCGATGGCTAGCAAAATAAGAAAACGAAATAAACATCTAAATAAAGAAAACGCAAATAAAATGTCAAAGACAAAATTCATCAAAAATAACAGAGATAAGTTTATTTATGGAATTATCATATTCCTCTCTATTTTATTCATAGCGTCGATTGTTTACTATGGAAAAAATATTCCTGTGGGCGACGATTATCAAGCAGTTCTAAAATTTGGTGTTGATTACAAGAACTCAACCACATTCAGCCAAAAAATAGGTTTGATTTTCGAGCAGCACAATGAACATAGAATTGTTTTTGTTCGACTCGCAACACTCGCAAGCATACGCTTATTTGGAGAGGTTAACTTCAAGTTTATGCTCCTTCTCGGAGGAATTTCTATTCTTGCAATATTGTTTATTTTATTTCAATTATTCGAGATTGAAAAAGAAAAACTTCTTTTGTTTCTTCCTGCCGCTCTGCTTCTTTTACAGAACGAGTATTATACAGATACTTTTATGGCAATGGCATCGCTCTCAAATCTTTGGGTCGTCATGCTAGCTGCATTAGCTATATTCTTTGCAACAAGAGATAAATTCGCATGGGCAGCAATATTCGCAACACTCGCGACATTCACAGCAGGAAATGGAATACTAGTATTTGTCGCGCTCGTTCCACTTTTCCTTGTGCGTAAAAAATACAAGAAACTTGCAGTGTGGCTTGTACTATTCTTTATTATTGCTGCTTGTTACTTTGCAACATACACCTCTCCTGCAGATCATCCAAATATTCTTAAAACAATTGAAAAACCGCTCAGTTTAGGTGCATTCGGAGTCTCTGTTATGGGCGCATCAATCAGCCACCCCACAGCAATAATAGATAGAATAGGATATCCGATAAGCACAACAAACCCATACAGCTACATTCTACTCGCGATGGGCGCACTCTCTGCTTTAATAGGCCTTGCAATACTCGTCTACATCATATATTTACTGAAGATAAAATATTATAAACAAAACGTAGCGCTTAGCTCGTTTTTGCTATTCTTGCTTTTAACTGTTGGAGTGCTTACAATAGGAAGAGCCGGCTTCGGCCTTCAGCAGGCATTTACCTCGAGGTATGCGCATATATCAATTCTTATCATAATAAGTTGTTATTTGTCAGCCATAGAAATTTACAACGAGAAATTAACTGAGAAAAACTCTAAAAACAAAAACTCTAAAAAAAATAAAAGTAAAAATGGGAAGATGTTCAGATTATTTTTCATAATTTTTCTTATACTATCAATAATTTTCTGCGCTTTCCAGTACGTTGTAACTCATTCTGAAATAAAGAAAACAATCACAGGTTATGGTATTTATGATTTGTGTGTTCTACCGAAAAACACGTCGATAGAGGCATACAAAAATAGTGAAAACTATAAAATGCTACATAGATGGAACAATAGTTCGGAATTAGATGAAAGATTGTATCAGATGAATTTAATTACTGTTAAAATAATAAATCAATCTAAAACGTATGGTATATACTTTGCACCAGATGAAATTTGTTCTAAAAATTATGAAAAATCAACAAGTAAATGAAAATAGAAACCGTGAAATTTATAAATAAATATACTTTTGCGCGATTATGGTAGAAAAAATTATTGTAACTGGAGCTGGTGGATTAATAGGATATGAAGCGAGTGCTTTCTTTCTAAAAAAAGGATATGGTGTTGTTGGAATTGACAATAACATGAGAAAGTATTTCTTCGGAGAAAAAGGAGATACCTCTGCGAATATTAACGAGCTTAAAAAAAACAAATCTTTCATCTACGAACACCTAGACATAAGAGATAGGGTTGCTGTTGAAGCATTATTCAAACAGCTCGATGGTGTAAAAGCAATAGTCCATACTGCTGCGCAGCCGTCGCACGACTGGGCTGCAAAAGAGCCATTCACTGACTTTGATGTCAATGCAAATGGGACATTAAATCTTCTTGAAAACTTCAGAAAATACCAATCGAAAGCTGTATTCGTCTACACCTCAACAAACAAAGTCTATGGAGATAAACCTAATTTTGTTAATCTTGTCGAGCTAGATACCAGATATGAATACGCAAAAGAGCAGACGATGCAAGGAGTTAGCTTAGACTTTGGAATATCCGAAGAGATGAGTATAGATAATTCAAAACACAGCCTGTTCGGTGCATCAAAACTCGCAGCTGATGTTCTGTGCCAGGAATATGGAAAATACTTCAACTTGAATGTAGGTGTTTTCAGAGGTGGCTGTCTAACAGGCCCTCAGCACAGCTCTGTAGAATTGCATGGCTTCTTATCATACATAATAAAATGCGCAGTACATGGCCAAAAATACACAATATATGGCTATAAAGGAAAACAAGTAAGAGACCAGATACATAGTGTTGATGTGATGAACGCTGTCTGGGAATTCATACAGCAACCAAAACATGGAGAAGCATATAACTTGGGTGGTTGTAAGCAGAATTCAGTGTCCGTACTTGAAGTCATAGACTTACTAGATAAAAGACACAACTTAAAACTTGATTACACATATAGCGACGTCAACAGGATAGGCGATCATATTTGCTATTATAGTGATATGAGAAAATTCCAGAAAGACTACCCTAACTGGAAACTAACAAAGAGCTTGCTTGAAATCGTTGATGAAATCGTCAAAGCAGAAATCGCGAAGAAAGAGCAAGCAGCCAAATAAAGACGGATTTAAACGAACAATAATTATTTTTTTATTTATTATTTCATTCCATTACTTGTTATTTATTTCTTATCAAGTCTATATATTTCTTCAAGTAATTTCTTTTGATTAGCAATGCTGAATTTTCCTGTGGCCACTTCGTTTCTAGCATTAGTGCTCATTTCGCATCTAACATCATCATTTGTTGCAAGCAATAACATCGCTTGGTATATGTCCTCAACTGTTTTTTTGTGAGGGTGCCTGCACGCCTCAATGAACTCTTTAGATCCTGCTCCTCCTGCATTTATTATTGGAACGAATGTTTTCTTGTCAAATCTACTCACGAAATTACTAACTAATATTCCTGTTTTGCCATTAGTTATTATTTCTGGGCAGGAAAAATTGTCAACGCCAATGCAAGGAAGTCCGTATGACATTGCTTCAATAAAAACGAAACCGAACGTATCAAAATGTGTTGGCATTACAAAAACATCGCTTTTTTTGTATAATTCATCGATTTCGTTCGCAGGAAGCAAATCAGACATAGTTAACTCTGAAAGATTAGCGTATTTTTCACGAATATCTTTTGGAATTGTTGATACGACAACGAGTTTTACTTTAGGAGCGTTTTTAGTTTTCTTAAGTTTCGCAACCAATTTCTCGAACGCGAGTATTGTATCGAGTCCTCCTTTTTCATAGAATACTTTTCCGACGAATAAAAACATTATCTCTTTATGGTTATGCCTATTAATAATTGGTTTTGGTACATACCCAGGATACATTATTTTTATTTTAGATTCAAATATTTTAGAATTAGGAATTGAATTTAGCATGCTTTTCTTTGCAGCATCAGTCCATGGAAGAATACCTACACATTTTTTCGAGCTCAGCATTTTTTTAATTATCCATTTCACATGCCATTTTTTCAAAATTCTATAATCATACCACGTGAGTGCAGATATATCCTCAAAGTCAACAACGTATGGCTTATTTGTAAATAGCAAATACTGAGAAGAATGAATTATATCTACATCATCAACAACCTTCACAAATGCAACTTTTGGAACGCCTATTTTCTGGAATAAAAATCTTATAAATCTCTTTAGTAGGGATTTTATCTTTCCATAGCGATCAAATGCCACGTGTTTTCCACGAAAATCTTGCACAGAACTTGTGCAAGTCATGCCCTTCGGCATATTTTTTATTATTTTCTCATAGTAGGGATGAGCATGCGATCCGAAGTAAAAAAATATGTTTTTTTTATGCATTTTCGTAACTCCTTATTATTTATTTATATTTAAACTGCTTGTTTAACCTACTTATTTTAAAATATACACGCGAAATATTTATTTAACAATATACTCTAACTAAAAACATTCACAAAACTAAATACGTAAATCCAGCATCTTCGAATTTCTTGCGTTGAGTAAATCCTTTTACGTCCATGAATATTTTGTTCGAGTTCATCATCGACGCGTATTTCTCAGGCGTTAATGACAAGAACTCCTTGTGTGGAACAGTTAGTACAATCGCATCCACTTTTCCAACTTCAGAAAGTGTTGTGTTCTTGATGTTGAATCCTTCGTGATCTATTTCTTCTTGGTTGAGGTGTGGCTCGTATGCAACAACGTCAACTCCATATTCGCGTAGTTCTTTGATCAAATCTTTCGTCTTTGAATTTCTAGCATCTTTCACGTTCTCTTTGAACGTTAATCCGAGTATCAAAACTCGTGCATGATTTATCATTACGCTTTTCTTTATCATTTCTTTGATTAAGTATTCTGCTATGTATTTTGACATGTTGTCGTTGATTTCACGTCCAGCTAGTATTACGCGCGGTTTGTATCCAAGCTCTTCCGCTTTGTAAGTTAAATAGTATGGATCAACACCTATGCAGTTGTGCGTTATTAACCCGAAGTCTGTTATTATTGTTTCTGTTCCGTCGACTTCTAGAGAATAGACTTCATCCGTTGTTTCTTTTGATATTTCTTTCAAATCAACTATCAATAAATCTTTTAATTTGTCATATTTTTTACTTATTACAAATTTGTTCTTGTTTTTGAAGTAATGTTTTATTTTTGCTTCTTTATCCCCTAAAAACAAGGACGACGTTTTTTGCAAGTTTTCATGTCCATGAACACAAAGAAAGTTTCTTTTCAAGTCGTACGAACTGGTTATTCCGAAGTCGTTTAACAATAAAATTGTTTGGTGGAAGCATTTTTTGCTTATTGAAAAAAAGTTCATTTCACAAGAACAAAATTTATTATCATAGATTTTGTTGTTTTTTACGTATTCTTTAGATCCATCGTATAATGTGACTCCCCCGTCGCCTCTAATTATTCCTTTCAGTACGTCTAATTTTACATCGGAGTACATTAATTGGTCAGGTATTTTTGCATCATAGCTGTCTTTTCCGCATTTCAGAACATTTAAAATTATGTGACTAAAAATGTTAGAAGATAGTTTTATGGTTGATGCTTTGTCTGTTTTCGAGTTATAAATAGAATATTTACAGCCAAGTGCAGTTATACACTCGCACACATCCTTAATGTACTCTTTTTCATCGCTTGAAAACGTCCATCTTGTCCTATAAGATTTGTCTTTTGTTATGCATCCTTCACTAATATAATAACCTATTAACCTGGCGAAATTCGCATCTATCTCTAATACTGCCTTAATTCTGTTAAAAGATGGTCCTTTTCCTGTTACAAGGTAAATTTCTTCTCTTTTAAGGGGCATAGAGTTAGTTTTTTCTAGTTCTAAAAAAACAGACAGGGGTAAATAGTTGCCTGAATAGAAATTGGATGCTTTTTTTCCTGTGTTTATTTTAATATTTAAGAGTTTTTTATACTCTTTCAACTTCTTTGAAATTGGTTGTATTCGCGTACGACTTATTTCTCTCTCATTTAACGTGCTTATGACGTCAATTTTTTGATTTTTAAACAAAACAGGCAGCTTTGTATTTGTCGCAAATCTATCAGTTAACTGCAGATCCTTTGCGAGTTTAATTTTAAACTCGTCTTTTTCAAAAACAACGACCGGATGATCGTCTGTTACTTTGAGTGTTTGATTCGTCGCTGTTTTGATTTTTATTAGATTAGAATATACTCTTTTAGTGACCAAACTCACTTTTTTAAATAATGATATTCGTTTTTTTAAATCGAAAGAAAGTATTTGTATCTCTAACTTTTTGTTTTCTGAATATTTCTCATATAACTCTTTAACTGTTAAAGTTGAGTATTCATTATTTATTTTACAAAAAATTAATTGACTTTTCTCTAGGCAATGTCCTCCCACCATCCCGGGCGTATATTTGTGGAAATTCCATTTTGTTGCGGCTGCTTCAACAACATCTTTTGTTGAAATATCCATTTTTCTAAAGATGATAGATAGTTCGTTCATCAAAGCAATATTCAAGTCACGCTGTGTGTTTTCAATTACTTTTGCAGCTTCTGCGACTTTTATGCTTGTTGCTCGAAACACGCCGCCAGTTGTCATAGATGAATAAACTTCGGCTATTATTTCGAGCGATTCTGCATCCATTCCCGAGACCACTTTTGTTATTTTATTTACTGTGTGCTCTTTATCTCCAGGGTTTACGCGTTCTGGCGAGTATCCTATTTTCCAATCTTTTCCGCATTTAAGTCCTGATTCTTTTTCTATTATTGGAATACAGATATCTTCAGTAACTCCAGGATAAACTGTACTCTCAAATACTACTATTGCTCCATGAGATAAGTTTTTTCCAATTACGTGCGACGCGCCCTCGACAAATTTCATGTCTGGTACGTTGTGTTCATCGACCGGTGTTGGAACAGCTGCTATTATGAAGTCGCATTTTTTAATTGCTGTAGCGTCTGTTGTGTATTCTATGTCTGCTAGTTTCAATTCAGATACGTCAACTTCTCCCATTGATTCTATTCCTTGTTTTAGTTCGCTTATTTTACGAGCGCTAACATCAAAGCCTACTACTCTTTGTTTTTTTCCGAATTCGACTGCAAGTGGCAATCCCACGTATCCAAGACCTACTACGCATATTTTTCTATTCATAACATCGCCTCATATTTACTTATTCAGTTATTGTTTAATTAGCTTGATTATTCAATTCACGTGTTTTATTGTTTCTATTAATCCTTCTTCAAATGAAAATAATGGTGAGTAACCAAGTTCACTGCGCGCTTTTTCTATGCTCGCAAAACTATGTTTTATATCACCCAACCTTTCTGCTTCATGTTTTGCAACAACGTTCAATTTCAATTCCTTATTTATGAGCATAACTATTTGGTTTAGTGTGATTCTTGAATTCGTCGCGACATTATAGATTTTGCCACCAGTATTTTTAGCGGCGCACGCGAGTAGAATTCCATGAACTACATTTTTTACGTATGTGAAGTCTCTGCTTGTTTCTCCGTCGCCAAATATTGTTGGTGTTTTGCCGTGCTTCATCATCCGAATAAATTTCGGAATAACAGCAGCGTACTCTGAATTCGGATCTTGTCTTTCTCCAAATACATTGAAAAATCTAAGGCCTACAAAATCACATCCATAAATACTGTGAAATAGTGCAGCATATTTTTCGCAAGTTGCTTTTTGAAGTGCATAAAAAGAAATTGGATTAGGTGTTTGTGTTTCGACGTTTGGTAATTCTTTTGGAATTCCATAAACTGAACTTGAAGATGCATAAACAACTTTAATTCCTAGTTTGCGCGCAGTTTCGAATACACAAACAGTTCCTGTGATGTTTGCGTTGTTTGTCATGACTGGTTGATTTAAGCTTCGAGGAACAGATGGAATTGCTGCGAGGTGTATTACATAGTTCGCACCGTTGAATTCTTTTAGAAGAAGCGCTTCGTTTGTTATGCTCCCTTTGATAAAAGTTATTTTGTCAAGAAATGGCTCAATATTTGCAAGATTCCCTGTAGATAAATCGTCGATTACTTTTACGCTCTCGCCGCGTTTTACTAGTTCTTCGACTACGTGGCTTCCAATGAAACCTGCCCCGCCCGTTACGATATATACTGACATAAAAACACCTTAAAAAACAAGATAATGTTGTGTTTTATATATTTGTTGAATAAAAAACATACATTTTTCAACAAATTTAAATAATAAATTGATTTTAGTTAGAAAATGAAGGCACTTGATGTTAAAGATAAACAAATCTTACACTCGCTGAGCAACAACGCTAGAGTTTCTTTCTCTGATTTGTCGAGAATATCTGGAATCCCTAGAAACATAGTAAAAAATAGAATCACAAATCTTGAGAAGAACAAAATCATAAAAGCATACAAATTAACAGTTAACTATAAACTTCTAGGTTTTGAAGAGTACGAAGTATACCTAAGACTCTCAGGAGTTGACAAAGAAAAAATGGAGAGTATAATTAATTCATTCATCAATCATAAAAACGTTTCTTGGATTGGTGTATGCTTTGGCAACTATGATATTAAAATGTCGTTTTATGCGAGAAATAACCATGAATTTCAGGATGTGTTAACAGATGCGCTCTCAGGCTTCAAAGAACACATTAAAGCCCAGGAAACTGTCGGAATAACCCACAAATACAAAATGGACAATACTCTATTTCTAAACACCATTCTAAGGGAAAAATTCAATCCATTCACAAAAAATGAAGAATTACTAAAAGAAAACAAAAAGCGCACGACACTCGACGACAAAGACAGAAAAATCATGCTTGCTTTAAGCAAAAACCCGAAGGCTAATCTCTCTGAGCTATCTAAAGCAACAAACCTCACAATTCAAGGAGCTAAAAATAGACTTGACTCTCTTTATTCAAGAAACATAATAATGAACACAAAGACGCTAATTAACGGTCAAACGCTAGGATTTGTTTGGGCCACTTGTTTATTCAAATTAAACCTAACTGAAGAACAAGAGGAGATACTTGAAAGATACATCTTAAATATGGCAGGAACGACGTCTGCTGTACGTCTTATTGGACGTTGGGATCTAGGAATTACTTTTTTCTCTGAGTCGGTCCAAGAACTTCAAACAAATATGAATGACTTCAAATCAGCATTCAAAGATGGCATAAAAGATTATGATTCATTAATTATTCTAGATAGCTACAAATATCCTCTAATTCCGACGTGTGTTCTCGAGTAAACAAAAAGAAAATAAAAAATAGAGAAAAGAAAAGCATTAAATGGAGAAGTAACTATTCATTTTCGCTACAGATGTAAATCATATGATAACCTTTATAAACGAAATCGCTTTCCCAAATAATGGACGGTCATAGCGACGTGGTCCTACCTGTTCCCATTTCGAACACAGAAGTCAAGCACGTCTACGTTCCGATGCGTACTGCACTCATATGCGGGAAAATCGGAAAGCTGTCCACCCTTTTTTATTCTCATTATTTAACACATTATGTGCAACCATATACGGAGTGAGACTGAGCAGAGCGAATGTCTCACACTAGTAGGGTGTCAACGAACCTTTTCGTTGTCGTTGATAGCTGTCCACCCTTTTCTTTTAATGATTAAAACACAATTAGTTGTGACTATATACAAGATAAAGTTTATAGCGTCAGCCGTTTTTCTTCAAGCATGAGACTTTTTATTGCAGTAGATTTGACAAATAGTGTAAAAGAACAATTAAAAACCATTATTAAAGATTTTGCTGCTATTCGCGGACTTCGCTTTATCGAACCAGAAGATTCTCATCTGACTCTTTTGTTCATAGGTGAGTCAAACGATCAAGAAAAAATAAAGAAATTATTAGAACAAATAAATTTTGAATCCTTCTCTATAGAAACTGACAAACTAGGTTATTTTGAACACCAAAATAGATTGAAAGTATTCTGGCTTGGATTCGCCAAGTCTAATGAATTAAATGCTCTGCAAAAACAAATCCGAGATTTGCTTCCATTTGTAGAATCAGATCATAATCAATTCAACCCTCATCTAACAATCGCGAGAGCAAACCCTGATGTTGATGCGAGTAGATTAAAAGAGAAAATTCTAAGATATGAAGTTCCTGTTTTGTGCATAAATGTTTATTCTGTTAAATTATACTCGAGCGTTCTTCAAAACGGAAAACCTAAGTATGCGTTGCTCGCGAAGATTGACGTGAAGAAATAGTCTACTAAATAAAACAAAATAAAAAATAAAATAAAAAATAATTTTATTGTGCTTGCAAAAGCGTTTGTATTTCATCCTCAGTTACTTCTACTTCTTCTTTTCCGTGAAGTATGGTCTCATAGTACGCCATAGGTTTTATGGTTGTTATCTCGACCCTGTGGATCAAGTACTTGCCGTCCTTGCTCTTCATCATTCTTGTTTGCACTATTGGCATTTTTCTTAGTTGCTCTTCTTTCTTGTTTGTTAAACCCATAATACATCACCTTGAGAAAGATAAACTCGAGAATTAATAATTAAGTTTCTAACAAATAATCGAATATATTTCAGAGAAAAACGAATTATTTTCAGAGTCCGAACATCTTCATTAATAACGGAGTGTATTGTATGGACGCGTACGCAATTCCAAAGCCGAATATCGCGCCAACAATTATATCTACTGGTTTGCTTTTGTGCGCGAGCAAGCTCATTACTCCTGTTACAAATGCAAGTCCTAGTGCGATGTAAACATAGAGCATCACAGGCGTAAATGTATATAGTATAAATCCGAATGCGACGATTCTCGCTACGCTTCCATTTATTACTTGTCTTTCTTGCTCATGACTAAAATAACGCTTAAAACCAACTTTTGAATGCCCTCCTTGCATACGATAGCTTCTAAACATGTTCCTCATGTTGTGGTGTTTTGGGAAGAAAAGTCTTATGAATGTTATTAGTATTAGCAAAGCTACAACTGCTGCAAAGAAAGTTATCATTTCAACTTTTGTCTTAGATAGAATAACTGCGCCCACAACAAAGACTAGTGCTGATGAAACAATTGATAATAATCCTGCAAGTAAGCCAAAAACCATTTTATTCATTTACTCAATTTATTGTTTTATTAATATTGTGCTTTAAAGAGTCCTATGCCTTTATTTTCTTCCTAGTTCTTATTATTATTTCTTATTATTTCTTGTTATTGCATTATTATTGCATTATTATTTCTTGTTTTTTCTTTAATTTTGCTATAAAGAACCCCTCTGTTCCTGTTTTGTGAGGCCAGAATTTTCTCGTCTTAGAAACATCAGCACGGAGTTCCTTGCCAAAAATATTCGTTGCGCCAGATTCGCCAATCTTTGTTTTTAGCTCGACAAGTTCAATATCTGCGTGGTTGACTAGAGCCCATTCTATTACCATTTCATCTTCTTCGGGCTCAAGGGAACAAGTGCTATAAACAATGGTTCCTCCTGGTTTTAGCACTTTTATTGCCGCGCCGAGAAGTTCTTTTTGTAATTTTGATCTTTGATGTAAATCATTGAGTGTTCTAATTGCGAAGTAATTTGGTTCTACACAAAAATTTCCAGAACAGGGTGCATCAAGAAGTATTCTATCAAATTTTACTCCCAGATCTAAAACGTGTCTCGCGTCTTTTTTTATTATGATTGTGTTTGTAGCAGATAATCTCTCGAGATTGTTTTGAAGACTTTGTAATCTTTTCTTTTCTGTATCGAGCGCGACTATTACTCCTTTGTTATTCATTAGCTGCGCGAGTTGCGTTGTTTTACTTCCTGGGCTCGCAGCCATATCAAGAACAATATCTCCTTCCAAAGGATCAAGCTCTTCAGCAGGGATTTGGCTTGCTGCTTCTTGAAGATAATAATATCCTTGTAAATATTCAGGTGTGCTACCGAGAGAAAATTTAGCTTCGTAGAAATAT
This sequence comes from uncultured Candidatus Woesearchaeota archaeon, assembly GCA_903891505.1. GTDB lineage: Archaea > Nanobdellota > Nanobdellia > Woesearchaeales > 21-14-0-10-32-9 > 21-14-0-10-32-9. The sequence goes on along the minus strand of CAITEO010000057.1, from coordinate 5,790 downwards.
CCATTTTTCACAAAAGGTATTTTCTCAAGTTTTATTTCGTTTTTGAGCAGTCTTTTTTTTAGCTCATCTTCTTTTATTTTGAGTGCATTGATTCGTAGTGATCTGCGCAGAGTTATTTTTCTGAAATCGAATGATTGTCCAAGTTCCTCGTATCTTGCTATGAAATTCATGTTTTTACCTTTTCTTGGTTTCTGTTCTATTAATCTTGACCGCTCTATTAAAATTCGAATTCGATTGTTTTCTTTGCTTTGTTAATTTTGCTGAATTTCTTATTCTCTTTGAGTGCAAGTTCTATTTCGTCGTATGATTTTCCTTTCTTTCGCATTTCTTTTAGTGAAGAGAGTAATTTTGAGAATTCTTGGTAATGCTCGTATATGAATTCTCCTGATTTTTGTGCTTCACTCGCTTCATCCAGAAGCTCGCATAGTCTTGCTTGTTGTATTGCAACTAGACGCTCTACTTTGGATTTCTTGCCAGATGCTTCTTTCTCTTCTTTGACTATAATTGTAGATTCAAGAATAACTGTGTCGAGTCCTTCGTTGAATGAATTGAACTTATTATTCGATGAAATTGATTTCATGTTTACTGGAAGTATCATTTTGTCTGTTGATGAACAGCTTATTTTTTCAGACAATAAGTTTTTGATTGTACTGGTGAGTGTTTCTGCTTGTTTGTTTGAAAGCGTTGTGCTATTTTTATCAAGACTTGATCTTGCAATTATTTCATCAGCATATACGCCTCCAAAACCTAAATCTATTGCAAGAAATTTTCCTAGTATTTTTTGCGACTTCAACAGCGCTTCAATAAGTTCTGTTGAGTTCATCTCTAAAGGATTGCATAGTTTTGGTGGAAACTCGTACTCGAACCTGGCTTGTGTTTTTCTCGAACTAAATTCTTGGCTCTCGATAGCATTGAGCACAATTAGTTTATCGTCGAATTTCTTGCACAAAATTAGATTTCCTGGTTTGAATAACTCTAGTATGAGATACATATCTCCTTCTTTTGCAGAATCTATCTCGAATACGAGTATTCTTTCAAATCCTTGTTGATATACTTTCTTTATTCTTGTGTTTGTGAGATGTTTTCTTAAAAATGAGCAGAACGCGAGGGGCTTTAATGGAGATTCATATTTTTGTTTTGTGAGATTTACAATTTCTGGCACTTTTATTCTTAAATCTAATTTTTCTTTTCCTTTGAATAGCTTAAATATGAACAAATATCTATCTATCTGCTGTATCTTGTCAAATTTCGCGCCCTCGAGCACATTTAGTTCTTTCGTCAAATAAAAGACGTCTATCGCAGATAGTGTATATGCCATAAAATAATCACATTATAGGTCTTGCACTAGAGTATAAATAGTTTATGGGGTTTATGGGGTTATTTAGGTTATTCGTCTATTTTTTGCATAAATCATAATTTACAGCAAACAACACAATAGCTGTTGCTAAATAATAGTAAGCTTTTTATTCTACTTCTTCTGTCACAGTTGTAATAATATCATATGAAAAAGTTAAAATGCGCAAAACTGGTGCTGAATAATGGGTGAGCTAACTCTTCTCGAATGGGCGGTCGCATACATAAAATATAAAGACTCTGTGCGAGGTAGAATACGAGAATATTCTGTGACTGAGAAAACGAATCGAGTAGATATAACAAACAAAGATGGATCAGAGGAAGTATTTTTGTGCGCGGCTTCTCTTTCATCACTTGACATATCAAAACTAAATAATGAAAAAATCGCGTGCCTTAATAAAAAAGAGAATCTTAATTGGCTCGTAGCCAACTGGGACTTAATCAAAGATAAGAAATGCATTTTCCTATTCGTCAACACTAAAAAATCAGAGAATTGGGCGATTAACCCAAATATGCACAACAGCGTAACTGATAAAGCTGCATTAAAGCCGGGATTAAAATCTTTGTTCGAGTCAATTTCTGAAGCAGATTGAATGTGGTGTTCGCATTCTCATATGAAACATTTATGTTTTTTCACCGAATAATTTTCCAATATTCTCAATAAACTATTTTAAGGGAATGATATTTCTAATATATAAATACAAATAATAGTGAAATACATGGATGAAGATCATAAAATAAGCAGTGGATCAATTGATTTTGATGAACTGCTAGGCGGCGGTTATGAAAGTGGAGTCATCACAACAATTTATGGTCCGCCAGGTTCCGGAAAAACAAATCTTTGTTTGCTCTGCATGACAAAACATGCAGATAAAAAAATAGTTTACGTGGATACAGAAGGTTCTTTTTCTGTTGATAGAATAAAACAACTCTCGCCAAACTATGAAGAAGTTCTAAAAAATATTATTGTTTTAAAGCCGACAAACTTTGAAGAACAAAAAAAAGTCTTTGAAAAATTAAAAATCATCTTAACTGATAGAATTGGTTTAATAATAATAGATAGCATCGCCATGCTTTATCGTCTAGAAATAGGTGTTAATAGGGATGTTTTCAAAGTCAATAGAGATTTGGGTGTGCAACTAGTTGATATGGTGCACATCGCAAGAAAATTCAAGATCCCGATTATAATAACAAACCAAGTTTATTCAGACTTCGAAGATAAGACGAAAGTCAACATTGTCGGAGGCGACATTCTTAAGTATGCAAGTAAATGCCTTATTGAATTGCAAAAAACAGATCATGGAAAACGAGCAATCATAAGAAAACATAGAAGCATCCCTGATGGCAAAGAGCTAGAGTTTAAGATTGTAAATGTTGGAATAGAAAAAATATGAGTTATTTTTTGTGCGCCTTTTTTCTATGAGCAGTAGGTCCATCCGGAGTGAACACATCGACTGTGAAGTATATATCTTTAACTGGTTTTGAATAGAATCTCATCTTCATAATGAATTCGCCAAATTTGTAGCAAACATCCGTCATTTTTTCTATGTTTGTCTGACTTGAATTATTGAAATCTGTTTTCATACTATGTTTAGACGAGCTCCCATAAATATCTTTGACAACGCAATCTAAACTCTCTTTTTTTCCTATGAAATGATAGTCGCATTTTTTTATGTATTCATCATCCAACACCATTCTTCCAATCATCTCGAGTTTTTCATAGTTTTCCTTATCCGCATACATCCTTAATCCTATTAAAAACGCATTTATTAGGAAATTGGATTTATTTGTATTATCAGTCATGCACACACCTTAATAAACCTTCAATATATATTTTCCGAAACATTCACGACAAAAACAAAAAATTCTTTGTCGTACCTATGCTTTTTGCATCCACGCGAGTGCTGAAGAATTAATTTTTCGAGAAGTACCAAGTCCTCCTCGATATCCAAAGAAATCATCTACATTATGGAGTGTGCTTGATTCTCCGCAGTAAAAATAAACGCCGCTAACTTCTTTCGATTCTTTCCTAAGTAGCTTTCTTATTTTGGTTAATTGTTTTTTCGCTTTGTAGATTCGATGACTACATTTTACTTCGTATACATCATATTTTCCTTCTTTCATCGCGAGAACGTCTATTTCTGCGACGAGTCTTTTTCGTTTGGAATAGATAGGTACGTTTCTTAGAATCTCGTCGTAGTCAGGTTTTAGTTGACTACACAAAGCATCGACGTATTTTTCATGCTTGAGTATTTTTGTACCTCCGCACGTTTGTTTATGATTGTGTGATGTTAGCGTCTTTCTTCTCTGTATAAATCTCATGCAACTTAGAAGATATAAATGTTTTGATTTAGTACTTTTTTGTGTATTTATTGAAACCACAATTAACTCACAGCTAAATAATGTACCACTGGACAAATCCGCAAACAATCTATTTAAACAAAGCCATCTACCTAGTTTGTATTGCCTTTGATGGCAACCCCCGCATCTGGAGCGAGGCTTGAGCAACGCTTAAGTCCCACTCATAATTTAAGGATGCGTTGAAATAAAAAGCGAAAGCAAAGGGGCGAAAATATGGAAAAACAAAACAGCGTAGATGAAGCTGGGCGCACAAATGTAAAAGTGCCTAGTGTTTCTGAAATAATGGGTAAAAAACACCCTGAAACAAAGTTTAAAGCAGGCGCAATAGCCGCAACAGTCTGGCTCAATCAGGGCGTAGATAATGAAGGAAAACCTTCTAGTTACAAAACTATATCTTTTGAGAGAAGCTATCTTGATAAAGATGGCAATTGGCAACAGACAAGCAGTCTTAGAGTTGGTGACTTACCAAAAGCGATTCTTGTATTGAGCAAAGCGTATGAATATTTGATGCTCAAAGATGGAAGCATAGCTGAAGAAGATTAAAGGGTGAAAAGATGGCAAAAAAAGTAGAAGAACCAAAATCAGAACCAAAGCAAATGACTGTTATGGATATACCAGGTGTTGGCGCGGCCACCGCCGAAAAACTTGCTGCTGCAGGATATGATGACTTATTAGGCATAGCTGTCAGTAGCATTGGCCAACTCGTTGAGGCTGCAGGTGTTTCTGAAGCTGTTGCTAGAAAAATGATTCAATCGGCAAGAGAAGGACTTGATATGGGCTTTCAATCAGGAACTGATGTTCTCAAAAAGAGAGATAAAATTATTAAGATTAAAACTGGAAGCAGCAACATAGATAATATGATGGCAGGTGGCTTTGAATCCGCTGCAATAACTGAATGTTTTGGACAATATGGCTCTGGAAAGACCCAAATAGGACATGTTCTAGCTGTTAGCTGTCAAAGAGATGATCCTGATGCTGTTGCTGTGTATATAGACACAGAAAACACATTTAGGCCTGAAAGAATCATACAATTTGCAAAAGGCTTTGATTTAGACCCAGATGCAGTTCTTGAACATATCAAAGTTGCAAGAGCTTTCAATTCCGACCATCAAATGATTCTGACAGAAAAAGTTGAAGATCTTATCAAAGACGGTCTGAAAGTCAAAATAATCATAGTAGATTCATTGACAGCTCATTTCAGGGCAGAATTCATAGGTAGAGGAACACTCGCTGAAAGACAACAAAAGATAAACAAACACATGCATACTCTTGCAATGCTTGCAGATAAATACAACCTTTGCGTCTATGTAACAAACCAAGTCATGGCGAAGCCTGATGCTTTTTTCGGCGATCCGACAGAAGCTATCGGTGGCAACATTGTTGGGCACAATAGCACATTCAGAATCTATCTAAGACGCGGCAAAAAGAATACGAGAGTTGCGAAACTTGTTGATTCGCCAAACCTCCCTGATACAGAATGTTGCTTTAATGTTGCTGAGTTCAAGATTGAAGATGTTAAGCTCTGAAGTTTGTAACTCTTACTTTTTCTTTTATTTTTTGTTTTTTTCTCATTTTCTAAAGGAAAATTTTTAAATCAAACAATCTAACTTACTATTTGGGTATAATAAATGCCCGGCAAATATAGGTGAACAAAAAAATGGATAGAACTTTCGGTGGAAATAGAAGTGCGAGACCAATGAATAGATCCGGCCCAAGGGACGGTGGAAATAGGGACAGCAACAGAGATGGTGGCTTTGGAATGGCTCCGCCAGTTAGAGTTGGAGAAGAGTTTGACGCGAGAGTTGAAGCTGTTGGAGAAAAAGGAGATGGAGTTGTAAAGAAGAACGGCTTCGTAATTTTTGTTCCTGGAGTAAAAGAAGGCCAAAATGTTAAAGTAAAAGTTACAAGAGTTTTAAGAAAGGTTGGATTTGGAGAAGTTGTTGGTGAAGGTTCTGCTCAGACAAAAGAAGAATCGACTAAACCTCAAGAAGAAGAAACATATTCTCCTGAAAACGACAGCGATAATTTCGGAGAAGACTCTGATTCTGTAGAATCTGAAGATGCTGATTCGACAGT
>CAITEO010000056.1 GCA_903891505.1 uncultured Candidatus Woesearchaeota archaeon | reverse complement strand
TTTTCTGCACAAAAAAATCGTTGATTTTTTATGCAGTTAAGCATATCTTAACTTGCATTCAGAAAATCTATTTTTGCAGATTTTCCTAATTTTGTGTTTTTCCCTCTCATGAATAAAAATGTTTAAATATTAGAGTGCAGTAATCATCATGGTAAAAAGATATAGAACCCAAAAAAATAAAATTCGACAAACCAAAGCAACAGAGGTGTTCAACATGGTAGATTTTCAAACAGCCGTTTGCCGGGCCTGCGGCAGAAAAGTAAAAATAGATCAGCTACAATTTGATAGCAAAACTAAGACATACATATGTACTGCTTGTCATGCGAGAGCTAATCCTTCGATGGTGCCAATTAGCAGAGCGGCAAAGCCAGCGACAAATACAACAAACATGACAAAACCAACCATTTTTGGCAAGTCTGCAAAGGATGGTTTAGTAAAGTACGCATGCCCTAACTGCAAGTTCAGGTTCTCAAGGAAGCGAGAAAAGGAAGTCTCAAGTTGCCCATACTGCGGCGGAACAAAAGTGGAAGAAGTAACGAACGATGCAGCAAAGATCTTAAAGGACTCGGATAACTATAACTTCTGAAGATAATAGTTGGATTGTCTTTTTTTATTTCGTTTTCTGATTTTTCCATGATTTCTTATTTTTCAAGTTTTATTATCTTCTCGTTTTCTTTTCTGTCTTTTCTAATATTTTCATTTCTTTCTAATTCCATTTTTATGAAGAAAACATAGTGTTTTCTGCATCCAAAAAATCCGTAAAATACGGATTTTCTTGATAGCCTTCCTCAAAGTATATAAGGAAGCACATTAAGATTCTTTTTGGCTAAATAACAATGGAACTCGAATCTAAAACTATTGAAGAAATTCACAATCCAATCTATGAATTTAGAAAAAACTACTTTTGGGAATGTCTCTATGAAACAAGAAACGGCAAAAAAGAGGCAAGAGGAGATCTTTTCATACACAAACTTAAACAATCTGAAATAAATGCGGGTAAAATATTAGGTGAAGGCCTAATGAACATAAATAGAACTAAACCAAATTCTGAGTACACAACTAATCCAAAAGGAAAAATAATAACTCTTGATAACAGAATTTTGCTAGATTTAAATTTCTCTCCGGAATTTGATATTTTTCATGGGGAACTAGATTATACTGAGTTAAGAAAATACCTTCCTATAAACGGTAATGCGTATCAAGAGCTTAAATTCAAAGGCGAGTATTTTTCTCTTTCAGGAAGCGAACATACAAGATTCTACAAGACACAAAATCCTGAGAGTAAATTCAAGTGGTTCCACGCTGAACTCTATCTCACAAAAACCCACGTAGCATTAGAAAAGCCAGAATCATTAACTTTTAAGAAAGTTCTAATAGGAATAGCTAACTTTTGGCTAGAAAAAGAAATCAACAACGTGAAGAAAAAATGATGGAAAAAGAAAAAATGATGAAGACTTAACAAAAATAAATAAAAAGAATGCGAAAAAATATAAAAGAATATTTCAGTAGAACGTTTCTCTTGGAACTATCTTGTCTTTGCCGAACATGTAAGGCCGAAGGACAACTGGAACTGTCAATGTTCCATCTTCGTTCTGGTAGTTCTCAAGTATTGCTACGAGTATTCTGGACGTTGCAAGTGCGGTGTTGTTCAATGTATGCAAGAACTCAAATGAGTTGTCTTTCTTGCGATGCATCCTAATATTCGCGCGTCTTGCTTGGTAATCTGTGTAGTTTGAGTTCGATCCTGTCTCTTTGTACTCGTTTTGCCTCGGCATCCACGTTTCGATATCATACTTCTTCGCTGCAAAGTATCCAAGATCTCCTGTGCAGATGTTTACAACTCTAAACGGCAACCCGAGAGCTTCGTATAAGTCTTCTGCGTTCTTTTGAAGTTCTTCGTGGTACTTCCAGGAGTCTTCTGGTTTGCAAAGAATGACTTGTTCAACTTTGTTGAATTGATGCGTCCTAAAGAAGCCCTTTGTATCAATTCCACGGCTTCCAATTTCACGTCTAAAGCACATGGAGTACCCTGCGAGTCTTATTGGAAGTGCATCTTCTTCAATAGTTTCGTTCATGAATTGCGCAAGAAGCGGATGCTCTGCTGTTGCAATCATGAATTTATCTTCACCATCAATCTTGTACATGACGTTTTCGAAGTCTGCGAGCGAAACTCCTGTTTCATACGCGTCTTTGTTCACCATGAGTGGAGGCTCAACGTATGTGTATCCTTTTCTAACCATTTGATCTATTGCAAAACGTATTATTGCTTGGTTCAAAAGAGCCAAATCTCCTTTCAGGAAATAAAAACCTGCACCTGATATCTTTGAACTTCGATCAAAGTCCGCCCCGCCAAGGGCTTCTGCTATTTCTTGGTGTGGTTTTAGTTCAAACCCGGTTTTTCTCGGGATTCCAACTTTTTTGAACTCAACATTTTCAGAATCATCCTTTCCGTACGGAACGGATTCATGCATAAGATTTGGAAGCGCTCTTAGTCCTTGTTTGATTTCTTCTTCCATTGCAAGTCTTTTTTGTTCGGATTCCTTTATTAAATCTGGAATTTTCTTCGCTTCGTCGAGTATGTGCACAGCATCTTGTCCTGCTTTTTTAGCTTCATTTATCTTCTGGCTAAGTTCATTTCTTTTTTTTCTAAGAGAATCCTCTTCGTGCTTTAGTGATCTCCATGATAAATCCATCAATAGAATTCTATCTAAAAGAGCTAGCTTCTCATCATCCCGCCTTTTCTCCAAGTCCCGTTTTATCAGGTCCGGATTTTCCCGTAGCAATTTTATGTCTAACATATTCCCTAAAAATAGGTCTTGGTATAAAAATTTTGCTGGAGAAAAGAGAAATTTAACATAAACTTAAGACCCAAACGAAACATTCAAACAAAAAAACTAAAGAAACCTAAGAAAAGTAATCAATAAACCTAAAGAAAGAAATCCAAAATAAATCAAAAAACAAACAACTAAATACAAAAAAATAATTAGACTTCATTTCATCGACCACAAAAAACAAAGGTTTATATATTACCGTCTATTCCCTTAAATTAGGGATGTGTACATTAAGTGCGGGTGATTCAAACTGAAAACAATTCCACAAACAAACATAACTTCTAAGCTGAACATTACAAGTAAGCTTTTGTCGAACAGATACAACAACTACAGGTTAAAATCGAATGCAAGGATGCCGATTTATCAGCCGACATATCAAATCAACAACTACATAGCTGCCTAAACAGGCAGCGTGTTTTTTTATTTCTCTTTTCATCAGATTTCTCGTTTGTTCATATTACTTTCTTTGCGAACAATAAATATCTTCAGCCTAAAGCGAAGTATTTCTCAAAAATCATGAATATTATATTGTGATCTCAGCATAAATGCAGAGGTACAAGAAAATTTATTAGAATTTCTGTACAAAACCACGAAAAGTTTTGCTTTTTAGGTCCTAAAAACATAAAATGTTTTTGTGGAAATGCGACAGCATTTTTTTGTATTCTTGATTTTTGATAAACTAATAATATCATATCCATTTTTTTCTTTTAAAATAAAATAGCATAAAAATTGCTATTATAACCATTATTCCAAGAACCACAAAATAACCATATTTCCAACGAAGTTCAGGTATATTTGAAAAATTCATACCATATAATCCAACTATGAATGTTAATGGAATAAATATCGTAGATATGATTGTTAAAACTTTCATTATCTCATTCATCTTAAAACTAATGCTAGATAAGTAAATATCAATCATGCTGGCCGACGTATCTCTGTATGTTTCTATTGCATCAATAACTTGTACTGTATGATCGTAAACATCTCGCAAGTAAAGCCTTGTTGTGTCCGAAACGAGCGTGCTTTCAAGTTTATTGAATCTGCTTATTGCATCACGAAGCGGCCAAACTGATTTTCTAAGAGACGTCATTCTTTGCTTTATGCTATACACTCTTTGAAGAGTGCTTTTCCCTGGATCATCAACAAGTTCATCCTCAAGTTCTTCGAGATCTTCTCCTAATTTTTCTATGATGCTAAAATAATTATCAACTATCATATCTAAAAGACAATATCCTAGGTAATCAGGACCTAGCTTTCTCATCTTTCCTTTATTTTGTTTTAATCTATCTCTTAGAACGTCAAACAAATCTCCTTCTGTTTCCTGGAAGGATAGAATATAATTCTGCCCTATAATTATACTTATCTGTTCAGATTTTATTTCATCTATTCCTGTAATATTATAGAACATTCTTGTAACTAAAAAAATATAATCATCGTAGTCGTCAATC
>CAITEO010000055.1 GCA_903891505.1 uncultured Candidatus Woesearchaeota archaeon | reverse complement strand
TTATTATTCAGCTGGAGTTTCCGTTGATTCTACAACTTCTTCAGTTGGAGCTTCCACCGTTGGCTCTACTGTTTCTAATACTTCTACTGGTACGATTACTTCGTCTATCATATTATTTTTTCTTTTTGTTTTTATTTTTTTTAGCTACCGACAAAGCTATGGCTATCGCCTGTTTTCTTGGTTTACCTGCTTTCATTTCTGTTTTAATGTTTTTACCTATGTTTTTTTTACCTGTTTTTAATGGCATGTTATTGTTGCATTTGATTATTATTCATCATTCCAGCACCGACCTGTTGCCCACCGCTGACGGGCATTGCTGGTTGTTGTTGATTCGTTGTTTCTTGCATTTCTGCTGGGTTTACTGTTCCTAAATTATCTAATATCTTATTAAATACTAATTTCTCTTGTGGTGTCATTGGTCTGCCCTGCATTGCTACAATCGTTTGGAATACTCCATTTAATCCAGTTAATACATTATTCTTATCAACATTTTCGTCTGTAATCTGATATTCAACATCTGCTTCAAAGCCCTTAAAGTATTCTTTCCAAGACATATCTGACATATCATCTGGTTTAATAAATCTTTGAGAACCCATATCTTGTAGTGTTTTCTGTGCGTTCTGTTGTTCTTGTTGCAGTGATGGCATCTCAGAATCGTTTAGAACAGACTCAACTGCCTTCCTGTTGAATTCTTTTGCAGAAGTTGATGAAATATACGCCTTGTCTATTTGGTCTATGCCATAAGCGTCTAATTCAGCAGTTATTTCTTTGGCATTACCCATATTCTTAATAATATATGGCGTGATATATTCACGAAACATTTCCTCTAAGGCTAATCCCTTATTCTGGGTCATTATATCAAAGTTCTGTTGGCTTTGTTGTAACATCAATGCTTCTTTAGCATAAGCTGATTGTGAACTTGATGCCTGTCCTTGCATTACTTGTGGAGTATTCGTAACTTCTTGGGTAAGTTCTTTCCATTGTCCCATAAAGTTCTGCAATGCTGTGATGTCGTGGCTATTATTCTGAACTTGGGTTAGTGGTTGTTTGTCTTGACCATAAACCATTATCTGGCCTTGCTCTATATTCTCTAATACATTCTGATTAGCGTAAGCTGGATCGTTTGTTTGAAAGATAAGTTTTGAAGCTAAATCTAACTGGTCTTTGATATTCTTAATAGTGTGATTAGTCATCCATTGAGCATCAAACAAAGTCTTGACTGCTCCATTTAAAGAAATTGACCCATCTACCGCAGGAATCAACTGCGTTAAGTAGTATGGATTTTTCTTCTCTCGGCCACTATAAAGAGTATAATTATTAAAACTTCCGTCTGTCTTTCCACCTATAAACGATATTATGTGCATTTGCTGAACATATTCGTTCTTATCCTTGTCTTTTCCTGTTAGCCAGGATAGTGGCATTTCTCCGTGAACTTCATACAACCTTACATAGTTAGGCTTGTAGTCTTTCATCTGTCTATCAATCGTTCTACGAGTCATTTGACCTTGAATAAGTTG
>CAITEO010000054.1 GCA_903891505.1 uncultured Candidatus Woesearchaeota archaeon | reverse complement strand
CTGAACATGTTTCCAAAGTTCGAACTTGCGCTCATCTTTACATATTTTATTATGTTTCCGAATGTCTTTCTTCCATCAAGTACACCATCTTTTAGAACCATGAGACTTTTTTCAAGAAGAATTATATCTGCAGATTCTTTTGCAATATCAACTGCATTGTTAACTGAGATTCCAACGTCAGCTGCTTTAAGTGAGGGAGCGTCATTTATTCCGTCGCCGAGGAAACCTACAGTGTGACCATTAGTTTTGAGTATTTTAATCACTCTTTCTTTTTGAATCGGGGTGAGCCTTGCAAAGACTGTGTTTGTTTCAACAGCAAGACTAAGTCCACGATCTGATAATTTATCTATATCATCCCCAATTATTATTCCCTTAATTGGAAGCGCTACATCTTTGCATATTTTCTTTGTAACTATTTCATTGTCGCCAGTGAGTATTTTTATTTCTATACCTAGTTCATTTAAGGCATCTATTACGTCTTTAGTTCCTGGTTTTGGCGGATCAAGAAAGGCCAAGTATCCCTTTAGAATTAAAGTTTGTTCGTCTTGTTTGTCGAAACTATTTCTCTTCTTATCAACTTCTTTGTATGCAAGGGCAACAACCCTAAAACCATCCTCGCTGAGCAAATCATATTCTTTCTTTAGCTTATCTAGTATTTTTACATTAATCTTGAATATTTTACCATTCAATTCGTAGTGTGTGCAGCGCTTGTAAATTTCTTCCGGAGCTCCTTTCGAAATTAAAATTCTTTTTTTATTATCCACTACAACTGACATTATCTTTCTGGAAAAATCAAAAGGCATTTCATCAACTTTTGTATACCCTTTCACTACTACTTTCTCATGTTTCAAAATTGCGTTGTCAAGCACATTCTTAAGTCCGGTTTGATAATAACTGTTTATGTATGCAAATCTAAGCACGTCACTGTTCTCTTTTCCTGAAACATCACAATGTTTCTCAAGAATTATGTTATCCATTGTAAGTGTGCCTGTTTTATCTGTGCACAAAATATCCATTGCGCCAAGATTCTGAATGGAGCCTAATCTTTTTACTATGACTTTCTTTTTTGCCATGTCTCTTGCGCCCTTTGAAAGATTTATCGATACAATCATAGGCAGCATTTCAGGTGCAAGACCAACTGCAACAGCAAGCGAGAATAATAGCGCTTCTGTAAATGTTCCATGTTTTATAACAAAAAGAACTACAAAAATTACTGCAACAAGAATCATGATAGTTTTCATGAGCATCATGGTGAACTTTTCTATTCCTCGCTCGAAGCTAGTTTCAGCTCGCTCATCAGCAAGACTTTTTGAAATCTCGCCAAACTGAGTTTGCATGCCTGTGTTTATGACAACGCCTATACAAGAGCCGCTAACAACGCTTGAGCCCATGAATGCAATGTTTGTAAGTTCAGTCATAGATTTTGCGTCATTAATTGGTTCGTTTGTTTTTTCTACAGGGAATGATTCTCCAGTTAGCGATGACTGGTTGATGAATAAGTCTTTAGATTCTATTATTCTAATATCTGCAGGAACCATGTCTCCAGCATATAACTCAACTATATCTCCTGGAACAAGAACTGATATGTTCATCTCGCTCTTTTTTTCATTTCTGTAAATTGTTATCTTAGTCTTTACTATTTCCTCGAGTTTTTCCATGGCTTGCTCTGATTTGTACTCTTGCATGAACTCCATGAAGATGCTAATTATTATCATTGCAAGAATGATGAACGCACTTACTTTTTCTCCGAAGAAAAACGAAAAAGCAACTATGACTATTAGCATTAAGATCAATGGGTTTTTGAACTTTAGAAGAATTTGTTTGAGAACTGAGAATCTTTTCTTTTTTGCAATCTCGTTATGGCCATAAATCTTTATTCTATTTAGTGCGTCTTGCTCTCCAAGACCTGCTCTTGATGATTTTAGCTCAGAAAATAGTTCTTGCTCTGTTTGCTTAGAATGCTTGAACAAAATAGCATTGTTTTTATTTTCGCCCACCTTATTACACTCACTTATTTTATTCTACTTATTAGAACAAATCTACAATTAAGCGTATAAAAATGTTTGTGTTTTTTATCTACAATTGTTTAGGAAGCTGAGCGAAGCAAATGCAGCTTTGGGCATCAAAGAGTGTACTGGGTTGCAGGGAACATTTATATACTAAGCGCGCATTTTTTACTCTGTGAAGATACGAATTGGGGGACAGGCGGTAACAGACGGCGTTATGATGCGCTCTGATAATTACTTGAGCACTGCTGTTCGTACACCGAATGGAAAGATAAAAGTAAGATCAAGAAAATATAAATCACTTACAGAAAAAAATTGGTTTCTAGGGCTTCCATTTATCAGAGGGATGATTCTTCTTGTTGAAATGATGATTATGGGTCTTAAGGAAACAACTTGGGCATCTAATATAAATTTGAAAAAAGAAGATAAGCTTTCTAAAAAAGAGATGATTCTTGCTGTTGTGTTTGCACTTGTCATTGTTCTTTTGATATTCAAACTCTTGCCCTGGTTTATGGCAAATATTTTCTCCAAGGCGATAGGTGTCGGAGGAATAGGACTCAATATAATGGATGCAGCGTTAAAAATAATCATATTAGTAATTTATTTTATAATTCTCGGAAGATCAAAAGAGATAAGAAATCTTTTTTCATACCATGGCGCGGAGCATAAATCAGTTGCGTGTTATGAAGCGAGGAAGAAACTAACTCCTGAAAATGCATCTAAATTTTCAAGGATACATCCAAGATGTGGAACGACGTTTATATTTATCGTATTTATTGTCGGAATATTGTTCTATGTTTTTATTCCTCCGAAAGCAGGGTTTTGGCTTAATTATTTAATTAGAATATTGCTCTTGCCTATAATTGCAGGAGTTGCATATGAAATTATTAGACTGGGCGGGAGATTCTATGAAACGAGTGTTGTCGTCAGAGTGATAATGTGGCCAGGGCTTCAGTTCCAAAGACTAACTACAAAAGAGCCAAACAAGAAGCAACTAGAAGTTGCAATTGCTGTGCTTAACGCGTGCATACAAAAAGAGAAAAGAAACGGCGCAAAAGAGTAGGAAGAATTATTCTGTTCTGATTATTTACAAGTTCTGTAGTCTCTCTACTTTCCTATACAACTCATCTCGTGAAAGTTTATCTTCATAGTTTAAAGAATCAATTCGCCGAGAAAGTTTGTTGAATTGATCTTGTTTTATTATTTGCTTGAATTCGCTGCCAACATTCATCTTCTGCTTTGTTGTCACATCTATTAGTTGTTTTATTGCGTCGAGTCTTGTTCTAAGCTCTATTAGTTCAGCATTTATTTCTGTTTTGAATGATTTAACTTCATTTTCTCTTTTTTGCTGTGCAATCTCGAGTGCTTTGGCTTCCTCAGCAAGTTCGTTGTATCTCGCAATCATAGTAGATATTTGGTCAACTATGGATATGTTTTTTGATGGGTCTTCCGCGAACATAGTTATTAATTTTAGGAAGATGATATAAAAATCTTTTTGTTATGGCTAGATTTTCAGTATACATTATTCTACATCTGCGCTCTTCCATTTCATAATAGTAACAAATCTTTTTATATCTTCATATAATTTATCCTCTATAGTTGACTTGGGGGAAAGGGGTGAGTTACTGATGGATTTTTTACCGCCGAAGCCACCTAAAATGGCTGGTGCAGATAATAAAAAAAAGAATACTGTATCTTCAGGTGAGGCTAGTAGTAATAATTTGCTATCCATTAAAGATAGGGCTAAGCAAATGAAAAAATATTCTGCATCTATTGATAATAAAGAGGGTGGCCTTAGCAGCAATGCTATTAGTAATACGTTATCTGATTCTTCGGCGGAAGAATCCTTACCAGTATTTTCAGTTCCAGACATTTCTCCTATTGATGAAGAAACTATTGATAAAAAAATAAATGAAATTCAAACAACACAGCAGACAGAGCCCGGAAAAAAGAAAGGATTCTTCGGTAAACTATTCGGGGTTAAGGAAACTGATTCTTCAAAGAAAGATTTGCTTACGCAAGGGGAGACTACAAAAGAAAAAGAAGAGGAAGAAGTCAATAATTTAAGACAAGCATTAGGAATGGATGATCCATCAAGAAAAATCGCGTTGCAAGAAATTGAAAAAACGTCTGATTATGTACCTAGGACATCGTGGGATAGCGAAATAGTCGATATTTCTTCATATAGAAAACCTGATTACAAGAAATCTGAAGATGATATATTAAAAGAATATAAGAAATCAGACTATAAGAAATCAGGATATGCAAAACAAGATAAGAAAACTGGCGAGAAAAAAGATGGCGTGATTGATGTAAAAAAATCAGCGAAAAAAACAGACTTAACAAGGATTCCAAAATCTGACTTGAAATCTGATGATTGGGTTGCAGATGTGGCTCTGGAAAAACTTAACTTGCCTGTTGTACCATCTAGTGTATTTAATTCTTCAACTACCAGAAATAGCTCTGACAAGTTAAATACAAAAACTGAAAACACAATTACTACGTCAAAAATAATGACAATACCTGCAGCAAATGAATCTGCAGCTAATAAACCCATGGCGAGCCAGCCGCAGAAAGATGCATTCTTTAAAGGAGAATCTCTCTGGCAGAAACAGGTTGCTGAATTGTTGAGTTCATCTAATATTAAAGATGAGAAATCTGTTGCACAAATAGAGTTGAAGTTGACAAAGTTGTTGAAAACATATGATAATAATTTTTCAAAAATTATTGCTGATAGGAGAAAAGCGATTGCAGCAGAGCTTGATAAATTAAGCATGAAACAGGAAATGCTTTCTCAGAAGGAAGCTAAACTAAAAGAAAAAGATGCTGCTCTTCAGAAGAAGAAGGATGAAATATATGCCATTCCTGCAAGAATAGATGAGTTAAGAAAAGCAGAAGAGCAATTAAATAGTACTAAAGAAGCATATAAAAAAGAGTTTGAAGGTTACAAGAAGGGTCTTTCTGCAATCAAGGCCGATATGATTAATGCACAGAAATCATTTGACTTTGAAAGGAAAGAGTTCAATGTCCAACGCCGAGATATGCAAATTGAACTCAAGAAGTTCAGGAACTCAGTTGTGTTTGAGACTAAGAACGGAAATGCGAAGCTTGATGCTCTTTCAAAAGAAGTTGAATTGGCTGAAGCTGAACTTGAAAAAACTAAGCTTAGTGTCAAGAAATCTATGGACGCTTTACGAACAAAAGAAAAAGAGCTTCAGAATAAAGAGAATAAAATAACTGCGCTTCTTGCACAGGAAAATAAAATACGCAATACGCTTAGGAGCGAAGCAAAATCAAGTGTTGCAGCTATGCCGAAGAAGAATGCAGAAATTGTATTTGAAGACAACGCAGATAGTAGTGCAGTGTCCACTGATTCATCAGAACAAGAATTTATAGATGATGAGGATGAGATTAGACAGAAAATTCTTGACTGCAAAGATTTCTTGAAGGAAGAAAACTTTGAAGATGCAAAGATGATTTACAATGAGATTCGTGAAGAGTTCTCAAATATTGAACTTGCTGAGGAAAAGAAGATTGTTCTCAAGCAAGATATACGTGAGCTTTACGACGAGATATGCGTGGGCATAGTTTCGGTTAAGAAATCAGCATAAGTTTTTTTATTAATTATTTTTGTTAATTTTATTTTTATTCTAGTTAATTTGTTTTGTTAATTTTTTTTCTTTTTGTGCTCTCTTTTTTTTCTATTTTTTTCATTTCTTTTATTTCTTTTATTTTTCTTATTGCTTTTTTGTTTTATCCTCTCAATTAATCTGCGCTTGGCGCAGCTTTGCCTGCCAAAGGCAGGCTGTTGTTGAGAGGAAAAGAAATAATTTGTAATGGAGAGTTATTAACAGGAGTGATGTGCGTCAAGAATAAAATAGGAGTGTTTGTAAAACTTTACTTACAAATAATTCGTCCAGAAACAAGGTCTACAACGAATTTTTTGTCTAGAAATTTTTCTGTAACGTAAATATTAGAAAGAGTGTGTTCAGTTATGTTGTCGGTTATTATGCTTCCTCCTACAACTCCGAGCAGAGGAATTAATTGATCTGTGAGAAATTCATCTGTTGGATGATTGCTCGCTATGAGTTTCTTTAGTTTTGCCGTGTATATATCTATTATTTTGCTAATTTCTCTTTCATCATTAAATATTTCAGAATAACCTGTTTTGATGAATGCATCTTCTTTTTCAGGATTCTCAAAAAGTGCGTAGAAAAGTGCACTTCCACCTTCATCGTCAATTATGGTGCTTTGCATACTAGTTGTTACAGGAACTTTAAGTTCTGTTAAAGACATCTTGATTAATTCCATCGTTTTCTCAGGTGATTCTTCTTTCCAAAAATTCTTGGATGTATTAACTACGCATTTTATTGTGAGAAGTTTTCCTAGTTTTTCACGGATTAAGGGTTTGATATTATTCTTTCCTTCAATAGTTAAGTTAACTATTCCGCCTCCTTTTGGGAAGAATCCTTTCTTTTGAATATTGCAATCTACTTTGCCGTAATCTTCAATGCATGGAAGATATATTTCCTTAAAATAATCAATTGGTGTACTCCATGCAACATCAGTTCCGCCTTTAAGTGTAATTTTAAATTTCTTATCTGAGAACAAACAAGGAAGAATAATTGATTGCAATGTGAGCGTTATTGAACCTGCACTTCCAATGTCATAGTTTATTTCTTTCGACGAGAGATCGCCAGGATAAAACTCTACAACAGTCGAACCAATGCTTGCGCCAATGACTTTCGCGTTCGATACCAATTTTGCGAGCTCGAGCGATGCAAGATGTTGTTTTTTAAGTCCTGGTGTTGGTCTGTGTGCTCGAATATTTGTAATCCTGAAAGGTTTCTTAGTTAGAATGGAGAGCGCTAGCGCTTGACGAAGAATACTTCCACCGCCCTCTCCTTGTGAGCCATCTAGGATGATCATGAGAGTTATGTATTATATGAATAATAAAAATCTTCTCTTTCCGCTAATTTTATAAATAATATTGTGTTCTTTCTCGTCATGGCTGAAAATATGCAAAAAGATCAGAAGAACCAAAACAATCATAATACTCAGAAGGTTCAGAATGAATCGAAGGATGACAAGGGGATATTGTTCGATAAAGTTAATGATACGAATGCATGGTACACAGATATCATAAACAAGTGCGACTTAATCGAGTATACTGATGTTTCTGGTTGCTATATTCTAAAGCCAAGATCACAATTCATCTGGGACAAGATCCGAGATTTCATGAATCATGAATTCAAGAAACGTGGAATAAAAAATGCATCATTTCCTCTGCTTATACCTGAACATTTTCTTATGAAGGAAAAAGAGCACGTTGAAGGTTTCTCGCCTGAAGTTGCATGGGTTACAGAAACTGGAAATACAAAACTAAGCGAGCGACTTGCAATTAGACCTACATCTGAAACAATAATGTATCCTGCATACTCAAAATGGATAAGATCATACAATGATTTACCATTAAGACTAAATCAATGGTGCTCTGTTGTTAGATGGGAATTCAAAAATCCGATGCCCTTCCTTAGATCAAGAGAATTTTTGTGGCAGGAAGGCCATACTGTTTTTGCAACAAAGCAAGAAGCAGACGATGAAGCACATGATATACTTACAAATATTTATGCAAAAACGTACAAGGAACTTCTCGCGATTCCATCGCTTATGGGAAGAAAATCTGATCGTGAAAAATTTGCTGGTGCAGATTATACATTGTCTTGTGAAGTGTTCTTGCCTGTTGGCAAAGCAATCCAAGGGTGCACGTCGCACTACTTGGGACAGAATTTTTCGAAAGCGTTCGACATTAAATTCAAGGATAAAGATGGCTCGGAGAAATACGCGTATCAGAATTCATGGGGATTCTCGACAAGATCGCTTGGAGTTATGCTTATGGCACATTCTGATTCAAAAGGACTTGTTTTGCCGCCAAGAGTTGCGGAGAACAAAGTCATAATAATTCCTGTTCTTGGAAAAGAGGACAAAGGAAATGGCAAAGAAAATGATAATGAGAAAGTAATGCATGCTGCAAAAGAAATTGCACATGCGCTTCATGCATTCGATCCAATAATTGATGATAGATCGCAGTATTCATATGGTTGGAAATTAAATGATGCTGAGCTCAAAGGATATCCTATTAGAATAGAACTTGGTAAAAAAGAACTAGAGAAAGGAATGGCGACAGTTGTTCGACGAGATTTGCTAACGAAAGTCGCAGTTGAAATTCCTGTACTTAAAGATGAAGTTCACATAATGCTTGAAAAGATGCACGACGATCTTTATGATAAAGCAAAGAAATTCCTTGACGCGAGCATTGAAGAATCATATGATCTTGAAAGAATAAAAGAAATTGTTGCGAGTGGACGAATTGCACTAACTGTTTTTTCAGGTGAAAAAGAAGCGGATGAAATCATTCGTGAAAAAACAGGGGGCAAAACACTCGTGATTCCATTCGATTCTAAGATAACTGCTCACAAAACATGTCCATTCACAGGCCACGTTGCGAAGTATCAGATTTACATCGCAAAGAGCTTGTGAGTGTTGTACTAATGCGTCTTAACTTTTTTTAATTTATTTTTTTTGTATTTGTTCAGGAGTCATTTTATCACATTTGAGTTTTTATTCCAATCCTTCATGTCCCATTCCTTGGACTGGACCTTTGCTCGACAAAATAACATCGTCAATTCGAAGTATCATCACAGCAACTTCGCTTGCGCTCGAGATTGCTTGCGTTTTTATTTTCATAGGTTCGATGATTCCTTCTTTCCAGGCATCCATCACTTTTCCTGTGAAAACATTTATTCCTGCCCACTTCTGGTTTTTGTCGTGCGCAGCTTTGAGCTCTGTTAACACGTTGATTGGATCAAGACCTGCGTTCTCAGCGAGAGTTTTCGGAATTACTTCAAGTGTATCTGCGAACGCTTGAACTGCAAGTTGCTCCCTGCCTGAAAGTGTTGTTGCAAATTTCTTTAGCTCTTTTGCAACTTCAATCTCTACGCTGCCAGCGCCACCGACGATATATTCGCTTGATAGAGTTGAAATAACATCTCCAAGCGCGTCGTCAACTGCACGCGATATTTCATCAACAACGTGGCTAGTTGCTCCTCTAATTAGTAATGTTAGTGCTTTTGGATTTTTACAATCTCGAACATACGTCATGAATTCTTCACCTACTTTAACTTGCTCAACAACGCCAGCTTGTCCTAAATCATCTTTTGAGAAATCATTTAAGTCGCTAACGACTTTAGCGCCTGTTGCTTTTGCAAGTCTTGCCAAATCACTTTTCTTAACACGCCTTGTTGCATAAATTCCTTTCTTCGCAAGGAAATGCTGCGCTAAATCATCAACACCTTTTTGGCAAAATACTACGTTTGCGCCAGAGAGTGCAATTTTGTCGACCATCTTTTTGAGCATTGTCTCTTCCATATCAAGGAACGATTGCATCATGTTAGGATCGGTTATTGATATCTTAGTGTCTGATTCCGGGCCTTTGATTTCGATTGGTACATCGAGAAGCGCAATCTTCGCATTCTTGACGATTGCAGGCATGCCGGAATGGACTTTCTCTTTGTCGACGACGATTCCTTGGATTAATTCAGAATCTTCAGTTCTTCCGCCAACTTTCTTTTCAACTTTGATATCTTCACGATCAACAATAAGTTTGCTATTATCTCCTATTTTTTCTTCTCTTGCGATTTTGTAGATTGCATCAACGATTAATACGGCTAGATGATCTTTTTTATCCTCAGGTCCTTTGCCTGTGATCGCGGTCTCGACAATTTTTAATAATGTTTCTCGATCTTTCTTGTTGAATTTCACGGCGATTTCTTTTAGAATTTCCTGTGATTTGTCGGCTGCGAGTCTATATCCTCTTGCAATAATTGTTGGATGAATATTATTATCGAGTAATTCTTCAGCTCTGCGTAGGAGTTCACCTGCCAAAACAACAGCGGTTGTTGTTCCATCGCCGACTTCTTCCTCTTGAGTCTTTGCAACTTCGACGAGCATCTTTGCTGCAGGATGGTCGATACTCATCTCTTTTAGAATTGTTGCGCCGTCGTTTGTAACTGTGATTTCGCCCATGCTATCGACGAGCATTTTATCCATGCCCTTTGGACCAAGAGTTGTTCGTACAGCTTCTGCGACAAGTTTTGCAGCCATGATGTTCATACGCTGCGCGCTCTTACCTGTGCTTCTTTGAGTCCCATCTGATAGAATGTAAACTGGTTGATAATTATCTTTATTTTCCATGATATTTCCCCCAACGACTAAAGAATAAAGGGAAATTTATATGTTTTGTGGGAGAATTATTGATTTATGTAATTTAAAATCAAATCAATTCTTCTTTTGTTGTTCTCGCGAATGTCAGTTTCTGTATAAATAGGCACTTCAACTATTCTATAATTCAAATCAAGATATATTTGTTTTGTTCTTGAATAGGATGCTCTTCTTTGATCTAGAGTAAATCTTCTAGCCCTATGGGTTGTGGGCGTGGTCAAATCAAAACTTTCAACTGGTGCAAAAATAAATATGGGCTCAGAAAATCTTATTTCTGAATTAAATTTATCATACCATTCAGGGAGATCTACATTCGCAGTCTGTCTGAAATGGATCCAATGATGGAAGCATCTATCGAAAAAATAGGTTTTATCTTGATTTGAGTCCAGATAATTCTGTTTTCCCATTTTAATAATTCTTTCCAGAAATTGGTTCATGTTTTTTTCAGGAGGAATTCCTTGTCCAAGCATTTCCATCGCGACCGCTCTTGCTGATTCGCTTACACATTCAAAGCCTAAACTTTCAAGATTTGGATAGATGAGTTGTTCATCATCGTTGACTTTTCCATGCATAAGTGTGGTCTTTCCAGCACCAGGAGGTCCATCCAACACATATTTTTTATTCATTTCAATGGTAGAAACTTATCTTTTTTTAAAAATTTTATCTTGGTTGAACAATATTTGTGCAGGGTGATTCTCCAACGCAAACCTTTATAAAAGAAAACCTGTTTCTGAATAGTACCAATGATTGATGAGGCACAATGGTGCTGAAAGAGGTAACATTCTTATTTTTTGGTTACCCGTAATCGACGGAAAAAGAAAAGGAAAACAAAAAGTGCTTGCATTTTTTTGAGGCCGCGAACTATCGATGTAAAAATTGATTAACAAAACCGAGTCTAGTGATTTGGGATGTGGAAATAGAGTTGTTCGCTGGGTCTCAAAACAAAAAATGCTGCGCTAACACGAGGTATAAAAAATGTCAGAAAGAGCATACGAAGCAGTTGAAATAGCAAAGAAATCAGGAAAGATAAAGAAAGGAACAAACGAAGTAACAAAGGCAATCGAAAAGGGCCAAGCAAAACTTGTTGTAATTGCAGCAGATGTTTCACCTAAGGAAATAACAATGCATATCCCAATGATGTGTAAAGAGAAGAAAATACCTTGCGTAGAAGTTCCATCAAAAGAAGAGCTTGGCGTAGCAGCAGGGCTAGGTCTTGCAGCAGTCGCAATAGCGATTATTGACATGGGTGATGGCAAAGACATCCTAAAGGAGTTCAATTAATCTGATAAATCAGATTAAGAGGTATCAAAATGGCAGATGAGAACAAAGGCGGAGTAGCGTTTTCTCCAGCAGTACCTGCAAGCGTCGAAGAAGTCGTCGGCAGAACAGGAACTAGAGGAGAAGCGATACAGGTAAGATGCAAAATCATGGAAGGCAGAGACAAAAACAAAATTCTGAGAAGGAACGTTAAAGGTCCAGTTCAGAAGGGCGACATCCTGATGTTAAGAGAGACAGAAATTGAAGCTAGACCTCTAAATAAAGCAGGCAGGGGAAGCAATTAATTGGTGATTCAAAATGGTCAAATGTAGTTTTTGTAACAATGAAATTGAACGAGGAACAGGTGCAATGTATGTGAAGAACGATGGAAAAATATTCCACTTCTGCTCAAGCAAATGCGAGAACAACACTTTGAAACTTGGAAGAAAACCTAGAACGACAAAGTGGACTTTGGAATACAAAGCACTCAAGAAAGTAGCGAATGCAGCAAAACATGCAGCTACTCACGCAGCTACAAAGTAAAGAGGTGCTTAGATGATAGAAAGAACACTAGTTTTACTAAAGCCAGATGCAGTCTCAAGAGGACTCATGGGAAGAATCATCCAGAGATTCGAAGATGCTGGTTTGAAAATTGTCGGCGCTAAGATGGTTTGGATAGATAAAGAGTTCGCAAAGAAACACTATTTCGATGTCGCCGAAAGGAGAGGAGAAAAAGTACTCGCGGCTCTTTTGAATATGATAACTGAAGGACCAGTACTTGCGATGGTGATAGAAGGAGTATTCGCTGTAGAAGTTGTTAGGAAAATAGTTGGAGGCACAGAGCCAAAGACAGCAGTTCCAGGGACAATCAGAGGAGACTTCGCACATCATTCCTATGCATATACTGATAGCAAAGGAATAGCCATAAAGAATCTCGTGCATGCTTCAGGCAAAAAAGAAGAAGCAGATTATGAGATAAAATTATGGTTCAAGGACAACGAGTTGCATTCGTACAAAACGGTGCACGAAATACATACTTACTAAATGCCGAGTGGCAAAAAAGCCAATTAGGGCAAAAATATAGGGTGAATAAATATGGCAAAAATGGTTGATAGAGTAACAGAATTAATGGTCAAGCCAGAGAAGATTAGAAACATAGCGATAGCCGCACACATTGACCACGGCAAGACAACGTTTTCAGACAACTTGCTTTTCGGAGCAGGAATGATGTCAGAGGAACTTGCAGGTAAAGCATGCGCACTTGACTTCCATTCTGATGAGCAGGAAAGAGGAATCACAATAGACTCAGCAGCAGTATCAATGGTACACACGTGTGAAGGACAGGAGTATTTGATTAACTTAATTGATACGCCAGGTCACGTTGATTTTGGCGGAGACGTAACGCGTGCAATGAGAGCAGTTGATGGATGCATAGTATTATCCTGCGCTGTCGAAGGAATAATGCCGCAGACAGAAACAGTTCTAAGACAAGCACTAAAGGAAAGAGTAAAACCTATTCTTTTCATCAACAAAGTTGATAGATTAATCAAGGAATTGAAGTTAACGCCCGAATCAATGCAGGAAAGACTGATGAAAATAATACTTAGTGTTAACAAGCTGATAAAAAAGATTGCAGAAGAAGAATACGGAGAAAAATGGCAGACAAACGTACTTGATGGTAGTGTATGCTTTGGTTCTGCATTTCACAACTGGGCATTATCAATACCTTACATGAAAAAGAAAGGCATAACTTTCAAAGACATAATAGATGCATACGAATCAGGAGATTATTCTCCACTTAAGAAGAAAGCACCTCTTCATGAGGTTGTTTTGGATGCAGTTATTAAACATCATCCTAATCCAAGGGAAGCGCAGAAGTACAGAATTCCAAAGATATGGCACGGAGATCTTGAAAGCCCAGTCGGAAAGAGCCTTCTTGCATGCGATCCTAATGGACCAATAATGTTTGTAGTTACAAAAGTAGTTGTTGATCCACAAGCAGGAGAAATATGCACAGGAAGAATATTCTCAGGAACAATGAAGAAAGGAGAACAAGTTCATCTTTTCAAGGCTAAATCAGATTTAAGGTTGCAGCAGATTTACATCTACAATGGTGCGAAGAAAGAAATAGTTGACAGTTCAACAGCTGGAAACATCGTTGGTGTTGGTGGACTTAGAAATGCATATCCTGGAGAAACAGTATCATCTGCTGATTCTGGCGCAGAACCGTTCGAAGCGATAACATATGTCTTTGAACCAGTCATCACAAAAGCAATAGAAGCTAAAAAACCAGGAGATCTTCCAAAATTAGTTGAAGTATTAATACAAGTCTCAAAAGAAGATCCGTCGATAATAATTGAGATTAACCAAGAGACAGGTGAACACTTGATGCATGGAATGGGAGAGCTACACCTTGAAGTTATAGAGAACAGAATCAAAAGAGAGAAAGGCGTCGAAGTAACCACGAGTCCACCTATAGTAGTATATAGGGAAACTGTGACAAAGCCATGTTCTGAAATCTTCGAAGGAAAATCTCCTAACAAACACAACAAACTTTACTTCAAAGTTGAACCTTTAGAGCAGGAGTATGTTCAGGCAATCAAGGATGGAAAAATTGCACAGGGAAGAATTAAGAAGAAAGATACAGAGATATGGCAAACGTTGCAAGAACTTGGAATGGATACGAAAACATCAAGAAACGTTCGGGACATATACAAGGGTAATATGTTAATTGATGGAACGCGTGGAATTGTACACATCGGAGAAATAATAGAGATGATTATGGATATGTTCGAGGACGTCATGAACGCAGGACCAATTGTACGTGAGCCATGCTTTGGAGTTAAAGTCATACTTGATGATGTAAAGCTACATGAAGATGCAATCCACAGAGGTCCAGCACAGCTCTACCCTGCAGCAAGAGAAGGTATACGAGGATCAATGATGTTTTCAAAACCAATCATCTTCGAACCAGTGCAGACAATGAGCTTTGAAGCGCCAGTTGATTATATGGGAGAAATATCAAAGCTGATCCAAAACAAGAGAGGACAACTGCTTGATGTACAGCAAGAAGGAGAAATGATAACTGTTACAGGAAAACTTCCAGTAGCTGAAATGTTTGGTCTAGCATCAGATCTAAGATCCGCAACAGGCGGACGTGGAAGTTCATCGCTTGTTGATCAGAACTTTGAGAGACTCCCTGAAGAACTACAAACAAAAGTAGTTCAAAGAATAAGGGAAAGGAAAGGCATGAAAGGCGACGACTCTCCAAAAGATGAGTAAATTGTAAGTTAATTTTTTTATTTTTTCTTATTATTTTCGTTCTAGTTTTTTCTTATTTATTATAGAAATAAATCATGTTCGGGGGTTTTAAAATTTATTTAGCAGAGTTTAATCTTAGATTTTGTAATTATCTGTGTTGATTGTTGGATTTATGGTTACTTCCAATTCTTGAGTTTGAGGAGTATAAGCAATAGTACCTATTGCTTCTCCTGTGAACGGTCCACTCGAAGTTGGCGCTTGCGCTGCTTGTTCTTCTAAACTCAAATCCGCAGAATGTTCACGGCCTACTTGCTGGCTTGGACTAATTCCAAGAAACCTGTCTGCTCTCCATCCTGCAAATAGTTGTTTATCAGTTGGCATATTTGTATTTATTTCATAATGGTATAAATATTTTTTGTTTTATTTTTTTGTTCCACCAAGCAAATCTCGCCAAAGGCGAGCAATGCTGCGCTTTGCGCAGATGAGTTGGTGGAAAAGAAAATGATAAGAATGAGATTAAGAAGTGAAGAAGCTAGAAGTGAAGAAGATAAGGAGGTAAAAAGGTAAGCAATAATAGTATAAATATTTAAGAGACAAGATGTTTTCTAATAGTAAGATAAGAAGGAATTGAAATGGAAACGAAACAAAAAGAAGTAAATGCGCTTGCAAATAAACCTAAAGGAAAGTATAGGAATGTATTGTACTTCGCGATGCTCGGGGTCGAGATTGCATTCCTCTGGTTCTTCGGATCAACGATGCACTCATACAAACTTGCAGCTGTTGTGCCTGCGGCGTTTTCATCGATAAAAGCGTATTTGATTCTGCTTGGTTTTTTCTTATTGGTTGTAGATCTTGGAATACTTGTAGCCTATGAGAGAAAACACAGCTTCGCATCCGAACCAAAGAACAGACAATGGATATATCTATTGATTGTGCTGTTCTTGATACTTGCACCAATAGTTTCCATATTTATTTTTTAGACTGATTTAATTAAGTGTGTCTGGAATAAACATAATCTAGAAGTTTGTTTCTACTTTTGGTTTCTCTGATTGCTCAAGGATGCTCCAAACAATGTATGTTATGAAGAATATTCCAAGCAGAACAATCACAGCGAACTTCTGCTGCTGTGCTTTTAGCATTATCGCAGAACAAGTCGTGCAGTACTTATGATTGAATGCAATCATTGCAAGTATTAATGGACCAAACGTTGAAACAATAGATTTTGTCGCTGTAAATTTGAAGTTCATAAAGATGTTTGCAGCGCTGTAATTTATATTCTTTATGATTTTGGCAAAAATAATACAATAAGAATACTACAACAAGAACAATACAACAAGTAATATATACAAGCAAGAATTCCTTTATGTATGAGAAACACATCAAGATTACTAATAGAAAAAGACGGGAAAGTATTATTCTTTCATCGAAGCAAGAACGGAGAAGAGTTCTACGTTATTCCTGGAGGAAAACATGAACAAGGAGAAACTCCAGAAATGGCTGCCGTTCGTGAAGCGAAAGAAGAGACAAACTTCGATGTAGAACTTGGAGAATTACTCTGGAAGATAAGCGATGATTCAAAAGGCGAGACGCGTCAACTATTTGTATTCAATGTAAGTTCATACACAGGCGAAATGCAACTTGGTGGACCTGAAGTAAGACGAAACTCAAAAGAGAATAGTTACAAACTTGTTTGGGTGCCAAAAGAGCAAATCAAACATTTAGTCATAAGACCGCTTGGACTCATGGATAAAATGAAAGAAAAGTATGGATGAACCTGGACTTAGGCAGAGTTTTTTTTATGTTTTTAGCATTTTGTGAATGGTTTTCTGGTCGATGTTCCCGTCGGTAAATAAGGTGAGAGCGATGTTTTCAGACGGTCGATTTTTCACGTCGAGCAAGAGGGCTGAGTGAAGCGAATGCCGTCCGGAGAAAACACAAAGAATGTGTTTTCTACGTCCAGAAAATCAAAGATTTTCTTGATATTGGGTCCAACGACCGTAACCATTGTTCTTAGAAAGCTTTATAAATCAACATTGATTCCTCAAGATTAGAACACAAAACCTGTTTTAAGAGGGGCAGGAAGTACTGTTTGATATTCAATGAAAACAAACCTAAGATAATTTGGGAGGAACTAAAATGGCAAAAGACAAACCACACATGAACTTGGTCTTCATAGGACATGTAGATCACGGAAAATCAACAACTGTAGGTAGGCTGCTTTTCGACTCAGGAAATGTAGATGAGCAGGCTATGAGAAAGCTTAAGGAAAAGGCTCAGGAACTAGGAAAGGGCGGATTCGAATTTGCATTCGTCATGGACAACCTGAAAGAAGAGAGAGAAAGAGGAGTAACAATCGATCTAGCTCACAAGAAATTCGTAACTGATAAGTTCGAGTTCACAATAATCGACGCACCTGGACACAGAGACTTCGTAAAGAACATGATCACAGGAGCATCACAGGCGGATGCAGCAGTTCTAGTAGTTGCAGCAAACGACGGTGTAAACTCGCAGACTAAAGAACACGTATTCTTGTCAAAGACACTTGGTGTTGGACAGCTAATTGTTGCAATCAACAAGATGGACATATCAGGAGTTGATTACAAGGAAGAGAGATTCAACAAAGTAAAAGAAGAAGTAACAAAGCTTATCCAAAGTGTAGGTTACAAAGCTGACAAAGTTCAGTTCATTGCACTTGCATCATTAAAAGGTGATAATGTTGTTAAGCGAGCTGATACAATGCCATGGTACAAAGGCGCAACACTTCTTGAAGCAATTAACAACCTAACGCCAATAGAAAAACCAACAAACCTTCCACTTAGAATGCCAATTCAGGATGTATACAACATAACAGGAATTGGAGTTGTTCCAGTAGGAAAGATAGAAACTGGAATAATGAAGGTAGGACAGAAAGTAATAGCTGTTCCAGGAAGAGAAGGAAAGGGAGTTCCTGGTGAAGTTAAGAGTATAGAGATGCACCACGAATCATACCCTCAGGCAGAACCTGGAGATAACGTAGGAATAAGCGTAAGAGGCTTTGGTAAGAAAGATATTGCAAGAGGCGATGTTATCGGACCAGCTGAAGCACCTCCAACTGTAGCTGAGGAATTCAAAGCACAAATAGTAGTTTTGAATCATCCAAGCGTTATTACAGCAGGATACACTCCAGTATTCCACATACACACTGCTCAAATTGCATGCCAGTTCGTAAAGATCGACAAGAAACTGAACCCAGCAACGGGCGAGACCCTGCAGGAGAACCCAGATTTCATCAAGAACGGCGACGCAGCAATTGTAACACTAAGACCAGTACAGCCTCTTGTTGTCGAGACGACAAAAGACAATCCAAAGCTTGCAAGATTTGCAGTCAGGGATTCTGGTGCAACAGTTGCAGCAGGAATGTGCATAGAGATATTAAAGAAGAAAACTATGTAAAATTCTTTTTTTAATTTTTTATTATCATATTTATATTTGTATTCAATAAAGGTAAACAAAAATGCAAAGAGCAAGAGTAAAACTAGCAAGTACGGACATAGCGAAGATCAACGCTACATGTGCCTATATCAAGGATATAGCGGACAAAACAGGTGTTGTAATGAAAGGTCCAATACCCTTGCCAACTAAAAAATTGAGACTCACAACAAGAAAAAGTCCATGTGGAAACGGAACAGCGACCTGGGATCGATTCGAAATGAGAGTTCATAAGAGGCTAATTGACATCGGACTTGATGAGAGAGCTTTGAGATTGATTATGAGAGTACCAATCCCAGAAGGCTTAAACATTGAGATCGAAATGATAGACGCTTAAATTTCTTATTATTTTTAGACAACTACTCGGATTTTTTTTAGATAATTAAATAGATGGATAAACATAAAGTAAATTTTTATATAGTTTGTAGACTATGATATTTTATAGAAAACAATTTGTTCTAATAAAAACATGGAAAAAAGGACAATTTATTT
>CAITEO010000053.1 GCA_903891505.1 uncultured Candidatus Woesearchaeota archaeon | reverse complement strand
TGTCTTTTCATTTATTGTTTAATTAATAATATCCTATTTTATATGTTTTTTCGTGGTTTTTGCTGTTTTATTTACAAAGTTAGAAGATAATACAAGAAAGAGTTCAACAAAACAAATCCGCCAAATAAAATTATCGCGTCCTTTAATGTCACAGAAGGTAATCTGCCCCGCCCTTTGGGACATTGCTTCGATGACTGGATGCGAGTATTACAAATAAGGAGAATGATATACAACCTGAAAATATTATCTAAGTTAAATTCTCTTAGAAATAAACAATTTAAATATGCTTCTGATAACAGCATTTAATACTATTGTCACACCCAACCCGATCGCAGATATTACAAATGGATAATATAAAATCGGCATCAACAAAGGATTTGTATTAATTGTTTTTGCATTTGAGAATAAACTTATAGTCACAGATCCTAAGTACGCACAAACAATAGTTAATAGAATAATGGTTACAAAAAAAGTCTTAACTTTAGGATACCACATTTCTTGACCATAAACTGCATTTTTAAAATGAGCATTTACTTTAGTGTATCTTATATATTTGTAATTGAAATATTTTGTAATTTGTTTATTGGTATTTTTCTTTTTTAGTTGTTGTTTTATAGAATTGTATGTATCAAAACCTATATTTATTCTAAAACTTTTTAGTGCTTTAAGCAAAAGATGATTATCTACAAAATCTTTATTTATAAAATCTTTTTCTAAAAACCACTTTAATTCATCCTCTGAAAACTTTGTTCCTGAAAAAATAATATCATATGCTTCATAATTGTCATCGAATCTATTCGTAAATATTTTATTGAGTTCTGATACAGTTACATTTTTTTCATATGAAATGAAATTTTTTAAATCAACTAATGCGTCTTGATTATTTTTTTTGAGTAATTTATCTAATTCGTTTGCTCTGTTGCGAAAAATATTCTTTCTTACCCATCCAAGATTGGGGTAAAATAAATCATATAAACAAAGAACTATGATTCCGGCAAACAACCACATTGAAAACTTTTGAAAAACGAGATTAATTGTAATAAATGCTATTAACGCGAATAAAAACCAGAATTCCGGAATCAATCTTATACTTCTATTTTTGGACCAATCATTAATAGTTTTAGCAATCTTCTGAAAATGATTGGATACTGCTCCTGAATATGTTTCCCAGGCTTGTTTCTGTTCTTCCTCATTTGTTTTTATAGAATCATCAACCACGAATTAGGTAATTGTTTCAAATTTAAATATTTAATCTTGAAACTAAAGAAAACCCGATAACATTCGTTCACACGCGAATGGAACTAGCCCCGCCCGGATTTGAACCGAGGTCACAGGCTTTCTTTTAGTTTTCCTATTAACGCTTTATGCGAAGCGGAAAATGTATCCAAAGGCCTGTATGATTGGCCGCTACACTACGGGGCTAATATGAATGCAAGAGATTGTTTATTGTTTATAAAGGTTTTTAGCTCTTAAAAAATACTCTACAAACTACAAAATAAATATAAAAACTACTCCTAAGGAGTAACTATAGCAAAAGTATAAAAAGAGGAGTTGCTTCTACCCTCAGAGATTACATTGATAGAAATACCTGAACTGAGGACGAAAAGAGAAGTCTTAAATTATTTATTATACATGGCAGATTACCCGATAAATAACGTACAAGAACTAAGAGCAGCATACAAACTAGAAGAAGACAAGACAAAATATGCAACAAAAGAAGAACAAGAATCTGCAAGAAAATACAAAGAAATTGAGCGCCTTGTTTTATTCGGCAGACAAAATACAAAGAGAGGTATGCTGCAGCTTCTAAAACATATGTATAAAGAGGATAGATTTGACCATTACAAACAACAAGGAATTAAATTTGCAAAACTAAAATCCCGAATCCCGAAATACGATCTTGAAAATGAAACAAAAGATAAAATATATTCTCTTGCGAAGAGAATAAGAAAAGAAGATAGTGATTTCTCGCATCTTGTTGAGCAAGAATACAAAGAACTAATTGCACCCATTGTGCCAAGGCATGGCGACGCGAATGAAATGGGCGACTACGACACACTAATTGAACAATATAAAAAAATCAAAAAAACTATGCGAGAAAAAATCAAGAGTTCTCCTCTTGAACTGGAAATAGAAAAAGAACTAGAAATCAGGAAAACAAACCAGGAAAAAGTCTATGATTTTTTCATGAGAAGCAAATGGCCACAATGGCCTGCAAAAGTAATCTCTAAATCAATGCCTCCTCCAGGATATCACGATCATGTAACTTCTTCAGACATAGGCTTTGCATATTACTGCACCTTTCCAGAAAGTCTTGCCAAGAATGCAACTTATGCTATGAACAAGGATTTTAACACAATCACTAATTGGAGCGCAGGTTTAACAGTCATTCCCCTCCTCATAATGGGTGGAACTTACTTAATTTATAACACTCTACCAGGAGGGCTAATCGCAAGTGGTCTTAACTACGTCGGCCTTGAAAACATTGCAACATACACAGTGTTAGGCATAGCTGCAGGAAAAGCGGGAATGTGCGCTGCAAAAAACATAGCTGCGATAGGTTTCAAAAAATATATTCCTGATCCAACAGCAATGGTTAGTGGAGACCCATTTGGAATGATTGCAAATGGCTGGGCGTTTGGACACAGAGCAATGATAGGAATATATGAATGGTGGACTGAACACAAATATGATTCTAATACTAGTTCATTTATTCCAGACGTGATAAAAAATCCTGCGCGTAAATTCATGAAAAAAACGAAAGATACATACAATAAAGGGATTGAACTAACTCAAACTATGTTAGGCTTAGAAAATGTACAAGCAAATAAAAACGAAGACAAAATAATCCCAGTTCCAGCAGTTAAAATTTCTCAAGGACTAATAAATTACATGTAACAAAATTAGACAAAAAAATGAAACAAGCACAAGATCCGTTTTACATAAATACCGAAGAAGGACTTAAGACTCTTGATGACATTGTTGAAGACGAAAACATCTGGACACAAAGAGAAGTATTTCAGTTCACACCAGAATTCTCGTACGAAAATCAACACGATCGTGATTTAGCTATGCGTCTTTGGGGTAAACAGAATTTCAAAGGAAATTACATCTCCGCGCAAATAGTTAGCTTTCTTGAGAAACACGATAATAATAAAGTAGCAGACTGGCTCGTAAACAATCTGTGGGAGAACGATTACTATAGCCAATATATAGAAAGAAGAGAAGTTAGAAAAATATTCAGAAAAAAATGTAAAGACTACATGATAAAACATGAGGAATTTAACGATTGGGTTGGACGAAAGATAGCTGCACCAATTGCTGCTTGGACAATGGGCCTTCCTAGTGAGAGGAGAAAATACTGGAAAAAACCAGAGATGGAAAATAAATACAGAGCAACAACCTACGATTATTGCGTAGATAGTACAGTCCACGACCTGAAAGTCGCTAGACACTACGCGGTAAAAGGATTAAGTTTTCTAAAAGATGTAGTGGTAAACGGCGCAGTTGTTGGTTATCTTGCAAAAAGATATGTAAGAATAGCTGAGAAATTAACAAACAAAGACCATCTTTCTACAACAAAAGAAAATCTCCCTGTTGAGATTACATACTACATTTTAGAAGCAGCAGCAGCTCTCCCTCTAGTCTTAAGCGAAAACAACATATTTACCGAGCAATACTGGAATGACTTACACGGAATTGCTATTGTTGGTTCGGCACTACTAATATCACATCTAATTTTAAGACCATTTCTGTGGTTCAAGAGATTATATGATTATAAAGTAAAACATGAACACACAGGATCTTTATCATTCGCCATTAATCCAAACCCTGTTTCGTTTGTAATAGGAAACTTAACAGGCGCGTATGATGTTTACTTAAAAGGAAAAGAATGGAAACAAAAAAGAAACGAACAAACCTACTATAAACCATAGACTAATTAATCATAACCGCTGCACAGAACAATTTTACACACAAATAATTTAAACTCGTTTAACCCTCTTCCCGTATGCAGCTAAAATCCTTAACTCTTAAAAATATAAGATCGTACTCAGATTTAACTCTCGAGTTCAAACGAGGAAGTACGCTTCTATCAGGCGATATCGGCTCTGGAAAAACAACAATTCTTTTCGGCATTGAATTTGCATTATTCGGCCTCATGAAAGGAATGCTCTCGGGCGGCGCACTATTAAGACATGGCTCAAAAGAAGGAAGCGTCAAACTAACGTTTGAAATTGAAGATAACACTCAGACTAAAGAGAATAAAACAAAAGAAATCACGATTTTCAGAGCACTAAAAAGAGCAGGAACAGCAGGATCATCGATAACACAAGATGCAGGATACATCGAGATAGACAAAGTACGAAAAGACTGCACGCCAGTTGAGCTCAAATCAATCATTCTTTTACTGCTAGGTTATCCTGATGAACTCTTGACGAAATCAAAGAGCCTCATATTTAGATACACAGTTTATACTCCGCAAGAAGAGATGAAACAAATCATACTAGATAGCGAAGAAGATAGACTCGAAAAGCTAACAAAAATATTCAACACAGACAAATACAAACGAGTCAAAGAAAACGCTGAGATGTACGCAAGAGACCTTCGATCAGAAACAAAAATACTTCCAATTCTAGAAAAAGAACTGCATGAACTAAAAGAGACTCACAAGAAATACGAGCAAGAAAT
Organism: uncultured Candidatus Woesearchaeota archaeon; assembly: GCA_903891505.1. Lineage (GTDB taxonomy): Archaea > Nanobdellota > Nanobdellia > Woesearchaeales > 21-14-0-10-32-9 > 21-14-0-10-32-9. Next base: position 8,142 of record CAITEO010000053.1, on the reverse strand, counting down.
GGAAGATAAAAATATTTCACTCTTGAAAATCCAAGTGCAAATAACAACAGAAGAAAAAATTGTTCTTGAAAACGAAGCGAAGATGAAAGAACTTGAAGACTCGCTCAAACACAATCGAGAACTAAAACAAGAATTAAATCTTGTTCTCGTAGAGCAAAAGAACGTCAAGCGCAACTCAGACAATACAAAAACAGAGATTTTGTCGCTTGAAAAACAAAAAATTAGAACTCTTGATGAAATGAAAGAAGATGCAAAGCGAGAAAATATTGAAAAGAACAAAAAAGATGGTGCGTCAAAAGAAACGAGAGAATTAACAATCATTCAAGACGAGCTCACGAACTATAAAGATAAGAAAGAAGAAACAGAGAAAAAAATAATTGAAGCAAAGAGCAAACTCGGTACAATCGCAAGAAGACGAGAAGAATCAAATGAAATAAAACAAAAAATAGGAAGCCTCGAGAAATGCCCGCTATGTGCGCAAGAAGTATCGGCGGATCACAAACATAACATCTCAATTGAAGAGGATAAAAAACTCACTGATCTTGCAGAAAAAGAAGTAAAACTAAATGAACTACTTGAGAAAGCCAGCAGGAATCTTGAAATCATAATGAAGAAAATAGAATCACTTCAGCTGGAAATATACTCTGCAAAAGAACAGGAGCAAAAAATAAAATTCAGAAAACACCAAGAGCAAATAATTGCTGAAACAGACAAGAAGATTACTGAGAAGAAAGAAAAACTACTTGAATTTGAAAAAGAAATCCTAATAAAAACAAGCAAAGAAAAAGAGCTCATTCAAAAAATAGAAGATACAATGATTGACGACAAACTTGTTGAAGAACTATCAAAGAAATTAAAAGAATCAAAAGACGCACACCTTACTTTGAAAGTCAATGAAGCAGGAATTCTGCAGTCAATAAAAGAAAACGCTCTAAATATCGAGAACAACGAAACCTCGCAGGAAAAGAAAACAGAACAAATAAACATTGTCTTAAGAAAAAAGATGCTCGAGCATTGGCTGACAAATCACTTCGTGAACTTGATGGATGTCATCGAGAAACACGTAATGGCGAGCACCCACTCAGAATTCAAATCATACTTCGAAGAATGGTTTAACATGCTAATAGAAGAAGAGAGCATAACTGCAACAATCGACGAGAGCTTCAATCCAAAAGTGAACCAGAACGGATATGATGCAGACATAGAAAATCTATCAGGCGGCGAGAAAACATCAGTTGCTCTTGCGTACAAACTCGCGCTCAACAAAGTAATAAATAAAATGATTGGAACAATAAAAACAAAAGACTTAATAATTCTCGACGAACCAACAGATGGGTTTAGCTCTCATCAATTAGACAAAGTGCGCGAAGTACTTGACGCGTTGCATTCAAGCCAAACAATAATAGTTAGCCACGAATCCAAGATGGAGAGTTTTGTCGACCACATCATAAGGCTTCGAAAACACGAAAGCGAAAGCGAAATATATAACTAAATATTCATTTCGATACTAGCACAATTTTATTTTCTCGCTAATTTTAAAATATGATTTTCAAATTCATAAGTTTTATAAAAGAATACTGGGTTCTAAGAAATAAGGTTTAGTGTGTTTATTGACGACAAATCGCTTTTTTTACAGCAATCTTGACCTTACTACAAAAACAACTAAGAACATTCAACTTGTGTTTGGATTTTTTAGATAAAGAAAAAAAGTGTTTTCACCATAAATAGCCGAAGGACTGCAAAATGAAAAGAAAAGGAATTAAAAAAATAATCACTCTTAGTACCATAGTAGGCGCCAGCATATTCCTACCGACTAATTCAGAGGAAAGAATACCTCTTGATAAATATTATTTGACTGAACAATTATCATCGCACACAATATCTCCTCTTGAATCAAAATCTGCGCCAGAAAATACGTATGATCTAGCAAACAAAAACAGTACAACCGACCTTGATGAGAGTAGCAGGAATGAATTTTTGGTAGATAGCATACTTAATGTGATGAAACCCGCATCTTCTGTTGTAAATAACTACCTGATAAAGAGCAGCATCAAAGTAGAATCTAACCATAATCCGAATGCAGAATACAAATCAAAATCTAACAACAAAGTTTCAAAAGGACTAATGCAGATGGTAGAATCTACGTGGAAAGAGTTCGGAGAAGGACCATACAGCAATGCATTTATTCCTTCAAAAAACATTGCTGCAGGAATAAGATATTATTTGTGGTTAGAAAATTTCATAGCTCATGAAAATCCAAAATGGAAATATCTTGCAACTGGCGACAAACAAAACCTGGTCGTTGCAGCATACAACGCAGGCCCATATTTGCTCAAAGGGAATAACTGGAACCTTAATCTTATGCCGAAGATGACAAAAACGCACATAAATAAAATAAAAAATGAAATTACTGCACTCAAGAAAAATCAAATGTATAGTTCAAGCGAGTAAATAGTGTTAAATATTAGTTCACAAACTTTAGTCTTAAATATTTGGTTCTATAAACTTAATTTGATTTTTTCTCAAGTTTGCCGTCAGGCAACATATGCAAAGCATAAAATTTTATTGGTACTTCTCTTTCAGATAGAGAATACGTTTCACGTACTTTCTTAACTATGTCTTTAGGCAAATTATTCTCGAGTTCAAGGAACGCATTAATATTCTCCAAATCATCATCTATTATTCTACAACGTCTATATATTCCTGTTTTTAGGTATTCGAGAATTTTCTTTCTTTTCTTTTCAGCAATAGTTCCCTCACGTATGTTACCTGCTCTATCTATGTAGAACACGTTCTTGTCAGAAACATCAATGCCTTGTTCTATGAATGCCTGAAGAAACAAGTCCTTATCCCAAAAATCCTGACGAGCAGTAAGCACAATAATTCTCGAGAAACTCTTGTTTTCTTTTATCTTCTTTATCATCTTCTTAATTCTCGCAACCATTTCAGGTATAGGTACAGATGTTTCCTTGAAGAGTTTTGAATCGTGAAATTCTGAAAAATCAAACTGCTCTCCTTCTCTAAGAGTGTATATATTGAACTCCTTGTTAGATAGACTCTTAACAATTTTTCCATCAAAGACAACATTTATTTTAGCAAAAGTATGAAATAGAGTTTCATCCAAATCAACAAATGTTATACCATAGCCTTTCAAAGAAGTCATTAAATCACCAGTAAAAAATTAGAATATTTAAATATTTTCACACTGGTTTATCGCACGTGAAATACCAATCCCATGGAGGCTCTTCTTTAGGAAAATACTTCTGACCTGCTTGTTTCCATTTTGTCCAGCGATAGGGAACCATCTCTATGTTAAAATTAGAAAACCCTGCTTTCCCAAATCTGTAAACTATCTCGAATCTATAGAATGCTTTTTGTTTGTCTTCATGCCCAAAGTCGATAAGGCCTTGGAATGCATCATAGGAACTGTAAACAAGCGTCTTCGATGCCTGCTCGAGTACTTTATCCTGCATCTGTCCTTTGTTTAATTTTTGGTCGACAAAAAGCATATTTTGATATATGTACACCTCCATTGATGGAATAATGACAAATAATTTTCCTCCAGGTTTTAGAATTTTGAAAACTTCCTTTATCATTAAATGAAGCTTCATTATATCTGTTGTTAACATAGAATTAACTGCGACGGCGACATCAAATTTTCCTTCGAACTCAGAAAGATTAGCCATATCTTTCACAAGAAATGTTGTACTACTCTCATCATTGCGAGCCTTATTTCTATCAATCGCGCTCGTAATCATCTCCTGCGAGAAATCAATTGCGGTCACACTCTTAAAATTATCCTCTAGAAATGGAACAAGTTCTCCGACGCCACAGCCAAGCTCTATGATGCTAAGTTCATTTTCTTTTCCCTTAAGAATTTTGAGATCGTCAAACAACGGATTATGCTTGCAATCCTTTAATGGACTTAGAACTTCAGAATAATAATCCGAAGAAATTGTATCCCATCTTAATTCATCCATATTACATTCTTGAATTTAATCTTATATAAAACTTGTGAAAAATTTTTAACATTTCTAGGGGAAAAAATTAGGAAAAAATATTGCAAAAAGTAGAAAAGAAAAAATAATAGAGAAATTAAGAAAAAATATCTTGGGTCGCTTAAAGTTTCGCAGTTATTCCTGCTAGGTATGTTCCTGCTTTCAAGTTTCCTTTGTCGAATTCTGCTCTTGCGAATGCAGTGAGGTGTTTCGTAATGTATGCATTGAGTTGCACCTCTGTGTAATTATCGAATCCACCTGAGTAAGGAAATGTCGTCTGATTATACAGCTCTAAACTGGCTTTCTTTCCTATGTTCTTACCCACGAACTCTGTAAATTCTTCTGAGTTCTGATTAAATGTTGCTTCAAACCAATTATAATCAAAACCTGGCAAGTTTAGCAAATTCGTATTTCTAAGTCCATACTTGACATCAGCTATACCCTTATTGTCCAGTTTAATAACCGCGCAAGCTCTCAACGGAGCACCATCTATTCCTACGTTGATGCTGTTCCTGCTGAAATACGTTGCGAAATCATCGCTGTTGAATTTACTAAAATCAATTTGATGCAATCCGTTGTAACCTAAATCAACAGGGCCCATTTTTACATTTCCATTGATGAGCGCTCTTGTTCTCCACGTATATGTATTTGGATTTGTAAATGATACTGCGTTTTCAAGTCCGTTGTATCCTGGTTGGAATTTGACGACGTGCACTGTTTTTGTTTTTGTAGAATCTGTTTCTGACTTTTTGTCCTGCGCAAACGTAGACACTCCTGTCGTCGCCAAATACAACACTGTTAGTGGAATAATTATCGATTTCGTCATTGCGTTTTCCATTTTTGTTCACCTCATTTCATCTTTCATCACGTATTTGTTACTATTATTAAGGGCTAACAACTATATAAATATTAGCACACCAGTAGTAGTATGACAATAGAAAAGAATATAAGGAAAAACATCCTTACAGCAAATCATGGATACATCAACACTTCGCGAGGCAGGACTCACCGAGGGAGAGATCAAGGTATATCTCGCACTCCTCGAGCTAGGTTCCTCAACGACGGGACCTATTGTTGACAAATCAGGAATTTCACGTTCAATAATATATCAAATACTTGAGAAACTAATGGAGAAAGGTCTTGTCTCGTTTATCACAAAAGAAAAAACAAAATATTTCCAGGCCGCAGAGCCAGAAAAAATAATCGAATATATAGAAGCGCGAGAAAAAAATTTGAAAGAGAGCAAAGAAAAAGTGGAAAAACTCCTTCCAGAATTGCTCTTGAAAAAAGGACTTTCAAAAGAGAGCGAAATTTCTGTTTACATGGGATTAAATGGAATGATTACCTGCCACCAGCACATATACAGCAAACTGAAGGCTGGCGACGAGTACGCGTATCTCGGTATTCCAGCCCATCAACCAGAGCCGCACCACTTGTATTGGCAAAGAGATCATGCTCGTAGAGAAAAATGTGGAATAATAGGAAAACTCCTATTCAACAAAGGCACAGAAGAAAAAGTTTTGAAGAATAGAAATTCATACAAAAATTGCGATGCAAGGTACATGCCAACAGACATCCAAACTCCTGCTTGTTTTCTGATATACAAAAATACTTGTGTTGTGCAGCTACAAGAACCGTCGCCAATCTCGATAGAAATTGTGAACCCTGAGATTGCAAAATCATTCAATGCGTACTTCGACGAATATTGGAAGAGGTCGAAACCGTTTCGAAGCAATAAGAAATAAACAGTCTTCTTTCAAAGATATCGAATCAATTCCTTTCTAAAAACTACCAAAATTATCGAAAAATATAAATACAAGATATATCTTGCTTATCTTGTAAACGTTAGTTAATGGTGAAATCATGACAATAGACATATTAGAGATTGGAAGCATAAGCTCAAGGGGGCAAATAGCAATACCTTCGAGCATACGAAAAGAGCTTGGACTAGAGGATGGCGCAAGGATTCTGTTTCTTGTTCAAGACGATGCAATAATCATGCGAAAGATAACTTCCGAAACATTCGCGAGCGTTTCGGAACCTTTGCGGAAAGCGAAGAAGAAAATTAAAGAAGAAGATGTTGTCGACCTGATTCACAAACTCAGGGCGGCAAAACGTGATAAAAGTAACTCTCGACACTAATATCCTCGTATCAGGCTTACTTTGGACTGGAGACTCTCACAGGATTCTGAAATTAGCCGATAAAAATGAAATACAGATAATACTTTCAAGATTTATACTTGAAGAAGTTCAAGACACCCTAAATAGTGAAGAAATATTAGAAAAGATAAAGAACAAGAATCTTATAATATCTAATACAACACTCACAATAATAGAAAATTCTTTATTTGTTGAACCCACCATAAAACTCGATGTTATCAAAGACGATCCTGATGACAACATCATCCTAGAATGTGCAAAAGAAGGTAAAGTAGATTACATAATCACCAAAGACAATCACTTACTAAAACTTGAGGAATTCGAAGGAATAAAAATTGTGAACCCAGATGAATTCTTGAGAATATTAAAAGAGTGAAAAACGAGCATCTTAGTCTACATCGCTTCTAGTCTTTTAATTCTCTCCTCGATTGGTGGATGCGTTGAGAATATATTTGTGAGCCATCCTTTCTTTTTTCTAAACGGCGAACTAATATACATGTGTGCTGTTGCTTTGTTCGCCGTGTCAACAAGCGGATCTGGATCGTCACGTATCTTCTTTAGTGCATTCGCAAGTCCTTGTGGATAACGTGTCAAAATAGCTGCTCCTGCATCCGCAGAATATTCCCTTTTACGGCTAATACTAAGTCTTATTAATTCGCCTATCAACGGTGCGAGTATTGCAAGAATTATTCCTACAACTATTAGTATAAGCCCTGCATTGCCAGAATCCCGATCGCCCCCTTTTCCTCCCCAGAGGAACGAACGCAGCAGAACATCACTCATTAAAACTATTACTCCAACCATGACTGCAGCAATCAGCATTGCACGAATATCATAGTTTCTGATATGGTACATTTCGTGACCAACAACCCCTTCTAGTTCTTCACGGTTCATCTTTTTTAGAAGACCAGTTGTTACAACAATCGCAGAGTTTTTTGGGCCACGTCCCGTCGCGAATGCATTCAATGCAGTATCCTCTATGACATAGATTTTAGGCGTCGGTATATTCGCAGCAATTGCAAGTCCTTCAACTGTATTTACAAGATATGGATAATCTTTTTTTGTCGCGAGTTTTGCTTTTGATAAAGACAGAAGCATATCTGCACCTGCATAGTAAGCAATAAGTCCATAGATTAATCCGAATAAAACTGCTATAATAACTCCGACCCACATGCTCCCCCAGATTAGACCTATGATAAAGCCTATGAATGCAATCACTACCATGAACATGAAGAATAGCCATATTGATTTTAAATTATTATTACGCACTTCATCGAAGTTTACAAGTTTCTGTTGTTGCATATTTCTCCCCTTTAACAAGAATTATTACTTAAAAAAATAAAAATAAAAAAAGTGCTAATGTTAGAACTGCACTTTCACGTTCGCCTTCTCTGATTCTTCGGCTTTAAACATGTCTTTCTTTGTGTAGCTCATCATACTTGCAACCATGTTGCTTGGGAACATCTGTATCCTCATGTTGAACAGCATAACCATGTCGTTATAATTCTGTCTTGAGTATGCAATTTTGTTCTCCGTTCCTGAAAGCTCTTCTTGCAACTGCATAAAATTTTCATTTGCTTTAAGCGTAGGATAATTCTCAGCAACAGCAAAAAGTGATTTTAATGTGTTTGAAAGTGCATTTGACGCTTTTGCTTTCTGCGCAGGAGTATTTGCAGACATCATTGCGGTTCTAGCCTTCGTGATTTCCTCAAAAACTGTTTTCTCATGTTTTGCATAACCCTTAACTGTTTCAATCAAGTTTGGAATTAAGTCATTCCTTCTTTTGAGCTGTACATCAATTTGTGCCCAAGCATTCTCTATTTGGTTCTTAAGTCTTACAAGTCCGTTATATATCGCCCATACAATGAGCAAGATAACAACAACAACTACTAGTATTATCCATCCTATCATTTGTTCACCCCGATTGTTTATTGATATTTTATTTATTAAATTAATCAGTTATTTATTTTTATTAATTATTATT
>CAITEO010000052.1 GCA_903891505.1 uncultured Candidatus Woesearchaeota archaeon | reverse complement strand
TCATTCTCTTTTTGTTCTTCAAGACTATTAAGTAAGCTTTCTACTTCTTTTCTTGAGACAAATTGTAATGGCTCCCACATATCTAGATATTTGTCAAGAACTTTCAAATCATTTTGTTTGACTGTGTCTTTAAGTTCGCCTTTCATTGAGATTAGGTCATCAATAAGATCTTGAAGTTTCATTTTGGCTTCTGTAATTTCGTCTGTTAGGAGTTTCTTGTCTTTGTACAGGTTTTTTTGCATGTCAAGAAGTGATTGTTCTGTTAATTGCATTTTTTTTCTGAGATTAGCATATCTATCTTCAAGGACTCGAACATTTGATGCTACTTCTGCAAGATTATTTATAACTGCATTAAGTTCAGGGGTTTTCTTTTGGGGTACAGGTGCCTGTGGAATGCTTGCTTGCGCCTGTCGAATCATAGGATTAGAATCTTCCAACAGCATTTACCTCTTTTAGTCCTTTTTATCTTTTTATCTCTTTCAGAGTTTTATTTATCTCTTTCTAATCTTTATACTGTGGAAGTTTATAATATTTTCGTGTGTTTTCAAATGTTTGCTGTACCTATGGAACTGTAAGCCAAAATATTTTTATACTCTTAGCGGGTTCCATTCAATGGGGTGGGATAGGTTCACCTTGATTCTCGAGGGACTTAGTTGTATTAGTTATAAGTTGTGGAGGAATGAATTTGAGGAAGACAATACTTAATGTCCGTTCGGATATGAATGCGCCATTATCAAAGAGAGAGACAGAATATCTCAGGGGTCTATTCTTTAAACGGGAGGATAGTGCGCCTAGTGAAGCTGAGACTTTTATGCCGCATGTGCGTTTAAGTTATGTTGCAGAAGAAGTTAGGGTTATGTATTGTCTTAATCGTGTTTTCGAGGTCAATTCAGAATTCAAGAAAGTGACTGAGATTACAGAGAATAACACTCTTGCAAATATAGTAGAACATTTAGTTGCTGCAGGTGAAAAGCCTGGCGCAGGATATGCTCCGAAGAAGGGATATGTAATGAAAGTTTTTACGGACACGCACAACGTGAGAATCTGGGACGCAGTCGATGTGCTTGTGAATAAGTACAAGTCTATGTAGTAAATTTCCTAAGTATTAGAATCAGGGTTTTGGCGCGGCAATAGTATTTATTCTTTCCAGTGTTTCAAGAACTCATGTTTGAATTCTTCGAAGCGTTTTTCTTTGATTGCCTTCTTGGCGTCTTCCATGAGGCGTTGCAGGAAATATTGATTGTGGATGCTTCGAAGTCTGTGCGCGACAGGTTCATTGATTTTGATTAGGTGATTTATGTACGCCTTTGTGTATGTTTGGCACGTGTGGCATCCACAGCCTTCTTCGATTGGCGTGAAGTCTGCTTCATGCTTTGCTTTGTCTAGGTAGATCTTTCCTTTCATTGTAAATATAGAACTATGCCTCGCGTTCTGGGTTGGGTAGATTGAATCAAAGCAATCAATTCCTCGTCCAATCATTTCAAGTAGCTCCCTTGGGCTCCCAAGGCCCATTACATATTTGATTTTCTTCTTGTCAATATGTGAGAGAGCAGAATCAACTGCAATGTACATATCTTTTAGAGGTTCGCCTATTGCGACTCCTCCGATTGCGACCCCGTCAAAATCAAGTGAGTTGATGAACTTCGCACTTTGTTTCCTTAGGTCTGGATAGAAGTTACCTTGGACGATTCCAAATAGAAGCTGTGGTGATTTGCTATGATATTGTTTTTGATATTCTTCTTTCATCTCTTTATGATATTTTAAGGATTCTTCTCCCCAACGATGCGTTGTTTCAACGGCGGCTTTTGCTTCTTCGTAGCTTGAGCCGTACTTTGTCATGTCATCGAGCATCATAGCAACATCAGAATTTACTTCAAGCTGGATTTTCATGATGCTCTTCGGGGTGATTATGATTTTCTTGTTATCGTATGGACTTCGAAAGTGGATTCCTTTCTTTGTTTTCATTTCAAAGAACGTGCTTGATGATTGAAAGCCTCCGCAGTCTGTGAATACGATTCCTTTGTAGTTCATAAATTTGTGGATTCCTCCAGCTTTTTGTAGAACATCCACGCCTGGTCGAAGGCTTAATAGAAGGCTGTTGCAAATAACTGCTCTTGCGTGCAAGTCTCCAAGATCATTATAATCGTCGGTTGTTATGTGCTTTCCAGTTGCTTTTGTTACAACAGGCATGAAGAATGGAGTTTCAATAGGACCTGATTTTGTTTGGAGGATTCCAACTCTTGCTTCCCCATCTTGATGAGTAATGAAGAAAACCTCATTAGGTTTTCTGCATCCAGAAAATTCAGGAATTTTCTTGATTTTAAATGGCATAATACTTAGAATTCAAAAAGCTTTATAAATTTTGTATTATTATCCTGCTCTATGGCAAGAAAAATGAACATAAAGGAAACATGCACCGACTTTTGTAGCGCAAGCTATACTATTCTTGTCAGTAATAATCGTTTCTAAATCTTGGGTGACTTTAAACGGGTTGCTCCGAATTTTACTTTAAATTACTTTAAATTTGCAAAAAAGTTAAAAACTAAACAATAATTTATACTAAACAGGAGGAAGAAAATGAAACACGTCAAATTTTTGACAAAATTTGTCTATTTCATTTTGTAAAATAGCGAGGTAACAAAGATGAAACACGCCAAATTTTTGACAAAATTTGTCTATTTCATTTTGTAAAATAGCGAGGTAACAAAGATG
>CAITEO010000051.1 GCA_903891505.1 uncultured Candidatus Woesearchaeota archaeon | reverse complement strand
TGTTGGATACAACGAATTATCAACTGTAGAAAATTATATCAAAAACCAAGTTGAGCATCATGCGTCTGCCTAGATACCCCGACCTTTAGGTCGCGGGAGTAGGTCATTTAGGCAGATGCTTTAATTAATAATTTAAATATATGTTCACTCATCTATACTTTATTTCTACTTCATCTGTTCGCTCATAAGGATCTATTCTAGACTCATCTAAATAGTCTTTTTTTTCAGAAGAATATTTTAGAAGACCAGCCCATGCAATCATTGCGGCATTATCAACTAAGTATTGATTCTCTGGGCAATATGCTTTTGCGCCACGCTCTTCGCACATGATTTTGCACATTTCTTGTAATCGCTTGTTGCAAGCAACGCCGCCACCTAGAATGACTTCAGTTTTTCCTGTATGTGCAAGTGCACGTTCAGTTACTTCAACGAGCATTGCAAATACTGTTTCTTGAACCGAATAGCATAGATCTTCTTTAGTATATTTTCCAAGCTTGGTTTTCGTGGCGAGATCCGTCTTTATTTTGTGCTTGAGATTTGTTAGCATTCCTCCGAATGCAACATCCATGCCTTTAACAGAATAAGGAAGTTTGATATATTTTCTTGATGCTTCTACTTTTCCTTTCAATGTTTCCTTTTCTTCTTCGTTCTTTTCTTTTTCTTCTCTCTTTGTTTTATCTTCTTTCTTTCCTTTCTCATCCGTCTTTTCTTTTTCTTCTTGTTTGGCTAGTTTTTCAATTTGAGGGCCTGCAGGAAAACCAAGTCCTAGTTCACGTCCAAAAGAATCTAGAAAGTTACCAACTCCAATATCAAGTGTTTCTCCAAAGATTCTGTACTTACCTGCTTCGTACGCGATTATTTGAGTGTTTGCGCCGGATGCGTATAGAAGAACAGGATCCTTTGCAGGAGTCATAAGTCTTCCTATCTCTAAATGTGCAATGCAATGATTTACAGGAACAAGAGGTTTTTTTAATTTGATTGCGAGGCTTCTTGCAAATATCGCGCCAATTCTAAGTGTATGTCCAAGGCCTGGACTATTTGAAAATGCAACAAGATCTATATCTTTTGGTTTGATTTTCGCTTTGTCAAGGGCACGTTTGAAAACAATATCACAAACATCAATATGATGTTCTGCGACCTTGACAGGAACCATCCCTCCTTCGCCTTCCTCAGTTACGTACGCATCCTTCTCGTTTGCAAGAACTTGTTTACCTTTGAGAACTGCAACTCCGAACGTGTGCGCAGTGCTCTCTATTCCAAGAACAATGAGATTTGGAATATTATTAATACTATTAGTTGACGGTTCTTGTTCTACTTTTTCTAATTTTTTCGTTTCTTTCATCGCTTCTTTTTTTGCGTCTTTTTTTGCGTCTTTCTGGTTGATTGCCACGTTAAACTCGAAGAAAGAGGCTCCATTTATATTTTTTAATGAAAATCTTTTTAATTAGAAGAGCGTATGGTCTGAGAAAGCACAAAAATTTAAATAATATGAAAGAACACTTGAGAGTTAGGGGATTAAAAGAAAATGAGCGAACACGAAAAGGAGCATAATAAGAGCGAACACGAAACGCACGAGCATAAAGATGAACGCCATAATAAACATGAGACTCATATTGATCATACTAATCATGAAAAGAAAGACCATGAGCGAAAAGAGTATGTGAAACGAGATCAAGAGGGGAAGGTTAATGTTCACAAAGAAGCTGAAGCGCTTGCAGATTCTTCTGGCGCGGGTGCAGGTTCTGGTCAAAAGCTAATAGAGGACAGACTTAAGAAACTTGAGGAGATACGCGCGATGGGTGTAAATCCATATCCTTACAGCTATTATGTATCAGCGCAATCTGAGCAAATTAAAGAGGAGTTTAAGGATATTGCGCCTGAAGCGCATACTGGCAAAACTGTAAGCGTTGCTGGAAGAATAGTTCTTATGAGAAGAATGGGTAAGGTTACGTTTGCAACGGTGCGTGATGATTCTGGCACTATTCAACTTTACTTAAGATATGATGATATAGGAGAAAATTATGACTTGATTAAACAATTTGATTTAGGAGATTTCATAGGAACAGAAGGCGAAATCTTCAAGACAAAAATGGGCGAAATCAGCATTTATGTAAAGAAATTTGAAATGCTTTGCAAATCAGTTAGACCTCTTCCAGATAAATTCCACGGATTACAAGATCAAGAGCTCAGGTATAGAAAGAGATATCTTGATTTGATTATGAATCCTAAGTCAAAGGAAGTACTTGCGAAGAGAATAAAAATGCTAAATCTTGTTCGTGAGTTCATGGATGCGCGAAAATTTGTGGAGGTTGAAACTCCTATTTTACATCCAATCTATGGAGGGGCAGCAGCGAAACCATTCAAGACATTCCACAATGAACTTAAGATGGAGCTTTTTTTAAGAATAAGTCCTGAACTTTACTTGAAAAGATTAATTGTTGGTGGATTTGATCGAGTGTATGATATCAATAAGAATTTTAGAAATGAAGGAATAGACACAACACACAATCCTGAGTTCACAATGCTTGAAGCATACCAAGCATACGCTGATTATAATGACATGATGGAGCTCATGGAAAACATGTACGAACAAGTTGCTATTAAGCTTAATGGAACAACAAAATTTGTGTTTAAAGGCCAAGAAATAGATGTTCGAGCACCATGGGATAGAATAACAATGCTTGATGCGATAGAAAAATACGCAGGCATTGATGCATCAAATGCATCGGAACATGAGCTTGCTGCATTTGTCAAGAAACATAATATAGAATTTGACAAAGTTCCTTCATGGGGTAATTATGTGATTGTAATATTCGAACATTTCTGTGAGGATAAATTCATTAATCCAACGTTCGTAATAGATCACCCTGAAGAATCAACTCCGCTTTGCAAGAAACACAGAGTTGATTCAAGACTAATTGAAAGATTTGAACCATTTTGCATGGGTATGGAGCTTGGCAATGCATACTCTGAACTAAACGATCCAATTCATCAAAGAAAATTACTTGAAGCTCAAGCAAAAGAGCTTCAGGCGGGCAATGCTGAAGTAAATCCACTTGATGAGGATTTCATTGAAGCAATCGAGCAAGGAATGCCACCAACAGGGGGAATAGGAATTGGACTTGATAGAATGGCGATGCTTCTTTTGGGGCAAGAATCAATTCGAGACGTCATTTTGTTTCCAACAATGAAACCAGAAGGAAAGAAGGACGAGTAAATTGAGTGAATAATTGAATAGGATGTTCATAATTAGATAACAGTCAACAGCTAAATTTATATACTAGAACTTTCATTTTCTGTTAAAAAGGGGTGTAGGATGGAAGACGGAGATTATGAGTTAGTTTCCCATGAGGAAGTGGATCGCCTTAAGAATGAGGTGGCTCGATTAAAATCTAATCCTTTTGTCAAGAATGCAGATGATATGAAGCTCTACGAGGCAGTGCAGGACCTAAATAATTCTGTGAACAGATTATTTGTGCTCTTCGAGAGTGTAAATAGGCAGCTCCTCAAGGAATATCAGAATGGAAATTCTCCGGATCAGAAACTCGATAAGATACTTGATCAAAATAGAAGTATTGCAGAAGCACTTGTTGTGATTGGATCAAATATGGGTGTTAACACTCAAGGCACATCGCAGAATTCTATGCAGCAATCAGCACCTGTGCTTCAACAAATTCCAACTCCACAGAACACGGCTGCGCCATTGCAACAACAAATGCAAGCACAGATAGCACCATCAATACCTCCTTTACCACCAATGCAATCAATGAAAGGGCAGAGCGCGCAGGGGCAACAGAATTTATTTAATGATCAAATAGCAATGCAGGGGTTCAGAGGAGCATCACAGATGTCATCTCAAATAGCGCAACCTATGGTGCCACAACAAGATCCATTTCAAAATCAGTTCACGAGACCACAACAACTAACACCTCAGCAACGAGCAGTCTTAGATCCTAATTATCCTGTACCTGAACGATTTCCATCAATTGGTGCGCAACCATCAATTGGTGCGCCGATAGATGTTCAACCAAAGAAAAAAGGTTTATTTAGAAGAGGCTAAGCATGGTCTCACTAGAACTAAGAAACGTATTCTATTCTGCAGCAGTCGGTGCAGAAGGTATGCTTGTGGAGAGAAGAAAAAAACTTGAAGCTATTTCTGAAATTGAAGATCAACTAAAACTTGTAAGAAAAATAGTGGACAAAATAGAGAATAAACAAGAAATAGACCCCTCAATACTTGTGAAAGTGGAGCGCAGAATTGCTCAGATTGAAAAACAGATTAAAGAGAAACGACGAGAAACAGAAGGATAGAGTTTTGCGGAGCGGGTGTAAATTCTAATAGTTAGTCTTTTTTTCTCAGAATTTTTTTTCTTAGGAAAACCGCAAAAGATTCAAGAAACAAATATAATAGTTCTAATCTTACAAAAACAGGTAAACTCCAACTAATATAATCATATAGAGGATATCCTTTCGAATAGTTGAAAGATATTGGGGTGAATGCCCAAACTATAGTTATGGAAACTAGATAAAGTAGAAATGATATTATAATAAGTCTAATGATATGTTTGTTCATACAGCAGTTTACTCTTCAAATTAATAAGGGGTAAAATATGAATAAAAAAACGTCCTTACAAGTCTTTTGCCATAACTGTCTTTCTTCCGTTTGCTTCAGCTCGTCTCATTGCGTCCTTCAGAAGTTGTTTGGCTTTCTCATCAAGTACGTCTGCGAAGTCGCTAGATACGCTGTAGCCGACAGCCAGTTCCTTAACTTTTGTCTTAACGATTATTGAATCACTCATGTTGCCACCTCCAAAAATTCGTGGGTTTTAATCATTCCTAGACTTTCGACTTTTTATAATTTGCGCTTTGCACACTATGAATTAGTGTTATGCAGAGCGCAAACTAGAAAATTAGTGAATTTTTTTTGTTTGCGCTTTGCACGAGGTTTTACGTACATAATATCTATAATAACCTATTATGTTGCTTGTTAAGAATATTGCTTCAGATAGTGCGCCCATAGGGGAGAATATGAGAATATTGTAAATTAACATAAGGCTGGTTCCAAACATCATTATTCTGCGGATATTTTTATCATTTATTTGGAAACTCGCGACTGTTATGGTTCCGCTTCCAATGCAGACAATTATATCATAGAAGTCTTTGTATGTGAAAATGAGTGTAAGAATATTTGCAACTAGGAACAAATACATGAACCTTTTATTTGTGGTAAAGTAGCACGTCAAAAATCTTAATGCAGCTATGATCATTATGATTCCTGCGGCAACACGCCCGAGAAAGAAATAATGCGCGCTAATTAATGATGCTGATATTATGAAGAATATAATTAGAGATTTTCTCTTCTTAAATTGAAAACTTAAGATGTCTGACGCTATTGCTATGAACATTAAAATCTGAGATATGATGAAATACGCATCGAATTGAAACATGATTTAAATTCGCGAGATGATTATAAAAAGGTTTTGATAATATTTATTAAATCAGTTAATCTTCAAGTTAGAAATGGAAATCTACAAAGCAAATTCAGAATTGCTAAAAGAGAAAATCTCTAGAATGAAACAGGATGGAATAAATTCTTTGCACATTGTTTCGGATTTTGATAGAACACTTACAAGATGTTTTCTTGACGGTAAGAAAATACCTTCTGCGATCGCGCTGATAAGGGAGGGAGGATATTTGACTCCAGATTATGTTGCAAAAGCGTTTGCGTTGTATGATGAGTATCATCCAATAGAGCTTGACGAATCTTTACCATATGATTATCGAGCGAACAAGATGCTTGAGTGGTGGACGAGACATAAGGATTTACTTGTGGGGTCTGGGATGAACAAAGAAGTCATAGAGAATGCTTTGAACAAATATCCGAAGATGTTTCGCGAGGGCGCACTTGTTTTCTTCGATGAATTGTACATGTTTAAAATTCCTCTCCTCATTTTTTCTGCAGGTGTTGGAAATATGATCGAGGGTTATTTACTTAAAGAAAATAAACTGTATGATAATATACATATAATTTCAAATACATTTAAATTTGATGAGCGAGGCTTTGCTGTTGGCTACGGTGGAGAAATAATTCATGTCCTAAATAAATCAGAGACGAAAATACACGACGAGAAATACTCGGATTCAATAAAAAATAGACGAAACATAATTCTTCTCGGCGACTCAATAAGCGATCTTGATATGGTTGCAGATGTGAAATTTAAAGAAATAATAAAAATAGGTTTCCTGAACGAAAATAAAGATAAAAAATTGGATTTGTATTTGAAGGATTTTGATGTTGTTATAACTGATGATGGATCTATGGATTATGTGAATGAATTGATAAAAGAAATAAAAAGATGAATTTTATTTATGTGCAAACCAGAACTTGTATATTTTGGTGCGGGCATCCGATTCGTCGATTGAATCAAGTCTTGCAAAACCAAATCTTTCGAATTGTACTATATCGTCGACATTTAATTGAGCAATGTTGTGCTCTCCTTTGCCTATGAGTGTTGTCGCGTCAGGCATTAATATTTCAACATCGACGTTTCCAAATGCAGGAAGATAATGTATTATT
>CAITEO010000050.1 GCA_903891505.1 uncultured Candidatus Woesearchaeota archaeon | reverse complement strand
TAATAGAAATAATCCGAAGACTGGGTTATGAATGGCGAGTTATTGGTACTAGCCTATGATTTAATTTTCAGAGTAATTTAAATTTACTAAGTTAATAGAATTCATGACGTCTTTTCTGTTCAAGGAATACAAAAGAATTAAAAAGCAAAGACACATATTTAACAATTACAGGAGAAAATATGAGAGAAATAATACCTACGGTGTTCACAAAAGATAGAAAGACTTTTATGAATAGGTTCAGAAAAGTGCTTGTCGCGTCCAGAAAAATACAAGTTGATTTTGCAGATGGTAAATTTGTTCCAACAACACTTGTTGATATAAACTCACTTCCAAGCTTTTCGAAGCAACGAGTTATTCTAGAGGCGCATCTAATGACTGTGAATCCTGAAAAATATATAGCATCGCTCAGAAGAAAAGGATTCAAAAAAGTAATATTTCACATTGAAGCAGTAAATGATAATGATGTAGATAGCATAATTGCAAGGATACGTGCGCTTGGAATGATCCCAGTAGTAGCGTTGAATCCTGGAACTAGAATAACAAAAAGAATATTTGAGATTTTGGATTCTACAAAGTTTGTTTTATTGATGGGTGTTTATCCTGGACATGAAAAACAGAAACTTAGAAGGTCGGTATACAAAAGAATAAAATTCATAAAGACGCATTCAAAGAAAATAATTGTGCAAGTGGATGGCGGAGTTAATCTAAATAATGCTAAACCTCTTTTCAAAGCAGGTGCAGATATATTACATTCAGGGTCATATATTAGTGAAAGTTTAGATCCAAAGAAAGCACTAAAAGAATTGCTAAACTAAACAAGTTAGGAAAAATATTAAAACAATTAGCGCATTGATATAATCTAGGGGTGAATTTTATTTATGTTTGATAAAAAGGTGAGGGACTTAAGGATTATCGCGACGGATATTCGTAAAGATATTTTAAGATCACTTTATGCTGCAAAATCAGGTCACACTGCGGGATCGCTCGGTGCAGCAGATATATTCACAGTTCTTTACTTTGATTTTCTAAATGTTGATTCGAAGAATCCTGATGATGATCATCGGGATTATTTTATTTTATCGTGTGGACACATTTGTCCTGCGTTGTATTCTACGCTCGCGAACAAAGGATTCTTTGATAGATCGGAACTTGGAACTCTTCGAAAATTAGGTTCTAGATTGCAAGGTCATCCTCATAGGGAATCGTTGCCAGGAATAGAATCTACTTCAGGGCCACTAGGTTCTGGGCTTAGTCAAGCAGCAGGACTTGCGCTCGCGCTCAAGCGAGATGGCAAGCAAAATAAAGTTGTTTGTTTGACGTCAGATGGCGAGCATGATGAAGGGAATACTTGGGAAGCTGTACTCTTTGCGCATAAATATCATTTAAACAATCTAACAGTCATCGTTGATAGAAACAGAATACAAATAGATGGAAATACTGAGGATATTATGCCTCTTGGTTCTATTCGGGAAAAATATATTTCATTCGGTTGGGGAGTTATAGAAATAGATGGGAACAGCATTCCGCAAATAATTGCTGCTCTTGAAAAGTCTACTCATGAGAGAACTAAACCACTTGTTATTGTAGCGAACACAACACCTGGCAAAGGAGTTAAGTTATTTGAGAACGACTACAAGTGGCACGGCAAAGCGCCAAACGAGCAGGAATTCTTGCAGGCGATGAATGAACTAGAAGCTGAACATCTACGTGCACTCAACGCAAAAGAATGAGTTTTTTAGTTAATTTAGTTCATAGTTTATTTTATAATTTATTTTATAATTTAGTTTAACATGTTTACTAATTTTCTTCTATTTTTCCATTAATTTTTTATACTTCTCTATCCAAGGACTGTTACGGGGGCGAATGTTTATGACTGATTGTGTATTCTGCAAGATTGCAAAGGGAGAAATTCCATCTACAAAGATTTGGGAGGATGAGAAATTTTATGCATTTTTGGATATTTTTCCGAACACAAAAGGAATGACAATAATAATTCCCAAAGGGCACCATGTTTCTGATCTTTCGTTGATGAGCGACAATGACTTATCTGATTTTATTATTGCAGCAAAGAAAGTCATGCATCTTCTAAAAAAAGGGCTTGGTGTTGCAAAGGTAGGAATTGTTGCGGAAGGAGAGGGTGTTAATCATGCTCACTTCAAACTATATCCTCTGCACGGACTCTCTGCTAAACATGAAGGCACAATGGAAGTAGAACATCAGTTCTTCGACGAGTATCCTGGTTACATAACAACTGTGCAAGGCCCATCTGCAAACAAGGAAGATCTCGCTATGATTGCTCACGAGATACGAAAGAAATTTGGACTCGAATAATAGAACACATTAATTAATTTAAGAAGTTTGATTTAAAATGAAATATCCAACAACAGTAGAAAAATATGATGGTTCACTAGATGAACTTGCAATAGATGTTGTTGGAATTCATCCTGCGAATGCAGCAGTGTTTTCCAAGTTTCTCGGAGATAATATGCTCGAGCAGTCTGAGAAAGACTATGCAGACAAAAAACCTAATTTATCAACAAGATTGGTTTTGGCCGCAGAACAATTTTACGCTCTCGCAAATCAATTGAACGAATTACAATTATTTTTGCCACGAGCAAATATTGATGTAGATTTTCCAAATGATTTATTGAATTACAAAAAAACAAAAAAGTATCCTGGAACGACAAAAGATCTTGCACATGATGTGGATATTCTTCTTTATTATCATTATATGAATCTTATAGGTGCGATTTCTAGTGAATATGAGCTGTTTGCAGAATCTTTTGAAGGAAAAGATCAGGGAATACAAACAAGGCTAGAACTTATTGCAATGAACGCCCGAGCGGCACATAGCAGAATGGCTGATGTTTGGAATTTATGTGAAAAATACATGCAGAATTAGTTCTTCTTTTTTCACGCTCTTTTTGTGTCGCGAGCTATAGATGTAAAGACTTGTTGCAAAAAACGAGTCTAGTAGAACAGAGATAGAGATTCATTTGCTCGCTGGACACAACAAAAAGAGCTGGAGAGATTATTCAATCTTCCTCTTCTTTAGATCCTTTATCAACCAATGCTTGCGCCCATTGACAGCGCAGGAGGCATTCGCTTCGCTCAACCTCCTGATTTATTACAGAAGATAATAAATATATTAGAGATTATTCAATCTTCCTCTTCTTTAGATCCTTTATCAACAGGAATGAATAGTTTTTCTTCTTCATGTTTTTTCTCAGGTTTATCTTCAGCGTGTTCTTCTTTATGCTTGTGTTCTTCTTTGCTAATCTCTTCTTCAATACTCTCTTCATTGATTATTTTTGCAGCAGAGATTAATTGATCGCCAGTGCGTAGTTTTATTATTCTAACGCCTTGTGTGTTTCTTCCAATTACAGATATGTCCTTGATTGCAATTCTAATTATCATTCCTTGTTTTGATATGAGCATTAAATCTTCTTTTCCAGTCATTGCTCTTATTGCAACAACTTCTCCTGTTTTTTCCGTGAGGTTGATGTTTCGAACACCTTTTCCTCCTCTATTTATGAGTCTGTATTCTGAGGCTTCTGTTTGTTTTCCGTAGCCGTTTGATGTTAATGTCATAACATTTGTTTTATCATTAACTAGTATCATACCCACAACTTCGTCTTTGTTGTTTAGTCTTATTCCTATGACTCCTTTTCCTGTTCGACCGATACTTCTTGCATCCTCTTCTTCAAATCTACACGCAAGGCCTTGTTTTGTTGCGAGAAGTATTTGCTGCTTGCCGTCGGTTAATGATGCTGATACCAAATCATCTCCACCATCAAGTGTTAATGCTATTATACCGCCTTTTCTCGGTCTTGAGTATTCCATTAATTCTGTTTTCTTTACAATTCCTTGCTTTGTTGCGATAATTAAATAATGTCCGTGGTTGAATGTAGCAACTGGTATTATCGCACTTATTTTCTCGCCAGCATCTATGTTGATAAGATTAACTATTGGTTTTCCTTTGCTCTGTCTTGATGATTCAGGAATCTTGTAAACTTTTAACCAATGCACAATACCTTTGTTTGTGAATACTAACAAGTAAGTGTGTGTGTTTGCGACGAAAACATTTTCTATGAAATCTTCCTCTTTACTTTCAGCGCCAATTACGCCGACACCACCGCGTCTCTGGGTCTTGTATGTATCAAGAGGGATTCTTTTTATGTAGCCAGAATTACTAAGTGTTACAACTACATCTTCTTCTGGAATGAGGTCCTCAAGATCTATGTTTTCATCTCCACCTTCAAAAATAGATGTTTTTCTTTCGTCGCCGTATTTTTCTATTATTTCCTCTTGTTCTCCTTTTATTATGCTAAGTATTTCTTGTTCATTTGAGAGCACGTGTTTTAGTTCGCCTATTATTACTTTTATATCTATTAATTCTTGTCGTAGTTTCTCAGTTTCAAGCTTCGCAATCTTTTGCAATTTCATATCGAGAATTGCTTGACTTTGTATTTCTGAGAGTGAGTATGTTTTCATCAAAATATCTTTAGCGTCACTAGCCGAGCTTGCTTTTTTGATTAGTTCAATTGCTTCATCAATGTTGTTAAGCGCAATCATCAAACCTTCAAGAATATGAGCTTTCTCCTCTGCTTTTCGAAGATCAAATTCTGTTCTTTTTCTAACTACTACTTGTCTGTGCTTCAGGAATTCATCTAGCATTTGCTTGAGTGTTAGGATTCTTGGTCTATTATCTACCAAACTTAGAAGTATTATTCCGAATGTTTCCTGAAGTCTTGTGAAGCTGTATAATTGATTTTTTACAACATCTGCATTAGCATCTTTTTTGAGTTCTATAACTATACGCATACCATTTCTATCTGACTCATCACGTAGATCAGAAATTCCTTCTATTTTTTTGTCTTTGACACAGTCGGCTATTTGTACAAGCAAATCGGCTTTGCTCATCATGTATGGAATTTCTGTAACAATTATTCTGTTTTGCTTGTTGTGAACTTCATCATTCATTCGAGCTTTTACAACTGCTCGTCCTCTGCCTGTTGTATATGCTTGAAGTATTCCTGCTCTACCTTGTATTATTCCGCCTGTTGGGAAATCAGGTCCACGAATATCTTCACAGAGCTCGAGATCAGTTAGTTCAGGATTATCTATGAGTTTGATTACGCTTGTACATATTTCTTTTATGTTATGAGGTGGTATATTTGTCGCCATGCCGACAGCGATTCCTGTGCTTCCGTTAATTAGAAGGTTTGGTATTTTACAGGGTAGAACACTCGGTTCTTTTAGGCTGCCATCGAAGTTATCAACAAAGTCTACTGTTTCTTTATCTATATCTTGAAGTATTTCATCCGAGATTTTACTCATACGTGCTTCAGTATACCTCATTGCAGCAGCACCGTCTCCGTCGACTGATCCGAAGTTTCCTTGGCCTTGTATTAGTTGATAACGAAGTGAGAATGTTTGTGCCATACGAACAAGAGAATCATAAACAGCGGTATCGCCGTGCGGGTGGTATTTACCTAGTACTTCTCCAACAATCCTTGCACATTTTTTGTATGGTGAATTCCAGCGCATTCCAAGATCATTCATTGCGAAAAGAATTCTTCTATGGACTGGTTTTAGACCATCACGAACATCAGGAAGTGCACGTCCAACAATGACTGACATTGAGTAATCAAGGTAAGCTGATTTCATTTCATCCTCGATGACTGCTTTAATTATTCTATCACTCACAGGGTTTGTTGGAGTTATTTGAGGGGCAGAGGCATCTTTATTTGAGTCATTCGATGCATTGTTTGACGCGTTTTTCTTAGCATCTCCTGCCTTTTTTTCTTTTTTAGATTTTTGCTCTTTCTCGTCGACCATTTTGCCCCTATTTACTGTATAAAGCAAAACGTTTTGTTTTATAAGTGTTTTGGATATAGACGAGAAACGATGTTAATAAAATTAAACTAAAATGAAGAAAATAGTCATCATAATTTAAATTGCTGTTGCGAAAGCTCCACTGGCGACGGCGCCTATGAACATAAATAGGGCTGTTATTGCAAGCAGGAATATTAATTGGAATACAAGACCAACTATTCCTAGGACAAGACCTGCTGTTGCAGTTCCATTTGGTTGTATTTTTCGTTGTTTTACTGCGAACACGATCGCGAGTATTCCTGTAACAAGTCCAATCAGAGGAAGCACTATGCTAGC
Source organism: uncultured Candidatus Woesearchaeota archaeon (assembly GCA_903891505.1). GTDB lineage: Archaea > Nanobdellota > Nanobdellia > Woesearchaeales > 21-14-0-10-32-9 > 21-14-0-10-32-9. The sequence goes on along the minus strand of CAITEO010000050.1, from coordinate 9,167 downwards.
TATTCCGAGCACCAAGCTTGCTATGCCATAACTATTGTCGTCAGCAGACTTGCTGCTCGCTCTGGTCGCAGTTTTTCTAGCAGAGTTATTTGCTGTTTTTGTTCTAGCAGTAGTATTCGTTGTTTTTTTCGCGGTTTTACTTTTTTGTTTGGCCATTATCGTCACCTGTTTTTTTATTTGCGTTTATCAAAATATGTTTCTCTGATTGTTTTATCGACTGATTCCTTCAGTATAGTGGATAGTGTTACTGCATTTAAATATGATGTGTATATTTCTTTATCTTTGCTATTTTTGGATTTTGAGATTAGTGCAGATAATAAAGCCATAGTCTGGAATGCTAAATCATCATCTTTTACAAATCTTGTTGTGTCTGTAAGTTCATCAAGTCCGCCGGACTGCGTGATATATTTTATTTTTGGGCCTATAGTTCCATTTCCTTGTTTTAGCAATGCGGTTCCGTAGTTCTCAAGAATCTTTTTTTGTGTGCTTCCTTCGTTTGTTCCATAAGGATAGCAGACGCTAACAGGATCGCCGTTAAAGCTTTTGAATTCAGGAGTGCATGTTTTTTTAGAAGGCTGCGCGGCTTCAGTAGTTGCTGAAATTGAAGCATATATGGCGTTTTTTAATACACTCGATATCGATATTTGTTTTTCAACTCCGTTTATTTCTATCTTAACATCAGCATATTTAACTTGGGCCATTTCAAGAATTTTTTCAACAGTAACGCCTTGATTGCTTGCTAGTGTAGTTTCTGCCGTCTGGTTTTTTGCTTCGTGTGGAAGAATAGAATATCCTAATATTCCAAGTCCTATGAAGAAATCTCTTGTCGCATTTTTACCATTCATTAAAATATAGCCCCCATTTTCAAGTAGTGTACGTATTGATATATAAATTTTTGCACGACTAATTAATTAATCAAAATAAATTAGAAATTAACAAGAACAAGATTTTATAATAAAATAGTAGAATAACAAAAATATTGGAATCAGATTAGATTAAACTGTTAGTTTATCTTTCAAATCACTTATTTTAACACGTGTTTGTTCTTTTGTATCTCTGTCTCGAACAGTCACAGTATCATCTTGGAGCGTGTCGAAATCTATTGTTATACAATAAGGAGTTCCTATTTCATCTTGCCGCGCATAACGTCGTCCGATGCTTCCTGCGTCGTCGTAGAAACACGAGTATTTCTTTTTTAGTTCAAGATAAACAACTCTTGCTTTTTCAGTTATCTCTGTTTTATTTTTCAAGAGCGGAAGCACAGCAACATTTACTGGTGCAAGTTTTGGATGCAAATGAAGTACAACATTTCCTCTTTCTTTGTCGTCGTCATACGCTTCATACAAGAAAACTAAGAATGCGCGATCTACGCCAAGGCTTGGTTCTGCAATAACATGTGGAACAATTTTTTCTTTTAATTCCTCGTCGAATAATGATAAATCTTTTTTGCTGTATTCCATGTGACGTTTTAAGTCATAATCTGATCTATCTGCGAATCCTTGTATTTCTTTCCAGCCGAATGGGAAATTATACTCGATGTCCCAGCAATCAGAGCTATAGTGTGCAAGTTCTTCTTTTAGATGTTGTCTTACTCTAAAATTGCTTGTGTTCGCGCCAAGTGATCTAAACCAAGTAAGATACAGAGCTGAAAAGTATGCGTGCCATTCATTCATTAGTCCAATAGCTACGATGTCGCGCATTTTCATCATAACAGGTTCAGCGTTTGTCTTCTGCATAACTTCCGAGTAAACAAGCACATCAAAATCCAAGTACTCTTTGAGGTATGGACATGTTCTATTATTTGGATGAATAAAATATTCTATTTCCATCTGCTCGAATTCGCGGCAGCGAAATAAGAAATTTCTTGGACTTATTTCATTTCTAAATGCTCGTCCCATTTGAGCAATACCAAACGGAAGTTTTAATCTTGCATTTTCCTGTATTAATTTGAAATCAGCGAATATTATCTGTGCTGTTTCAGGTCTTAGAAATGCTCGTGATTTTTCATCTCCTCTCGGACCAACAGTTGTTGTGAACATCATATTGAACGGCTCGCATTTCTTGAAGTCTTTTCCATTTGGAGCTTTGAGTTTATGTTCCTCAACGAGTTTGTTAACTTCATCAGCAGTGATTCCATCGAATGCTCGCTTAAGTGTTGCACCTAATTTTTCTTCGAGAAATACATCTGCTCTTGCTTCGAATGAATTATCTTCTGCAACGAGCATTAAATCCGCAAAGTTCTCAGCGTGGCCTGACGCTTTCCAAACCATTGGATGAGTAATAATTGGGCCATCTATTCCGACAATATCTTCTCTTGATCTAACAAAGAAATCCCACCAGTTATTCTTGATGTTCAATTTTATTTCTGATCCGTATGGTCCGTAGTCGAAGAATCCTCCAAGTCCGCCGTATATCTCCGCTGTCGGGTAGACAAGTCCTTTCCTCTTGCAGAATGCAGCCATCTCATCAATGCTAAGTGTCATACGTCAAGGTTTTGCTTAGGAGTTTATTAAGTTTTTTGAAAAAAGAGGAGAAATGAAAAAAAGAAATGAAAAAAAAGAAGAATAAAAAAGAAAAAATGTTTCTAACTAGTTCCTGGAATCTCTATATCTACCAATTCACATGAAGAGCTTGTGCAAGCGTTGCCAGTACACGTTCCTGTACATTTCCCTGGATCGGTGAGAGTACAAGAAGCTGAACATGTGCCTCCGTTTGGAGGAATATATTTGCTCGAGCAAGTGCACATCATTGCACTTCCAGTAACAGCTCGATTGGTTTCTTTAGAATAAACCTCTGCAGTATTCACTCCGGTTTTTCTTAGAGCATAACCATCTCCAAGCACGGCATTCCTAGAATCAGTTATTTTAAAAATTAATTTTCCATCAGAACTATATTTTTCTATGATATTTCCTGATCCGCCAGATCCGCCACCGATACTTTGACCAGTTCTAACTATAACAGCCATATTTTGACAACTTGCCCCTGCACATTGAGTTCCAGTACACGTTCCAGTACATACTCCATCAGTAATAGTACAGCTTCCACTGCAACTACCATATTTTGTTGTATCTATTAGACATCCACAGAATCCCTGAACTGTTATACCATTGATAGTGACAATTGGAGATATAGTCCAAGAATTGCCATCATAGTTTATATGATATGCATCTCCTGTAACAACTCTCGAACCTTGATCCTCTATTGTATAAACAAGATTTCCATTAGCATCAAATTTCACTAAAGGAGATGTAGCTCTATTCGTTTCACCCGTTCCACCTCCTACGGCTGCGTTTGTTCCTTCAGAACCTGTTCCTGTAGTTCCTACTGCTGCATTCGTCGTCGTTGTGCTCGTTGTATCTGTGCAGCAAGCTAGGCATCCGCTTGTGTATATTTGTTGTCCGATTGAGCATGGTTCTTGGTCGCTACCTGCTGCGAGGCATGATGTGTAGTATGTTTGTCCTTTTTCTGCGCAGTATGTTGTGCAATCTCTTGTCGATGCAGATGGTGTTCTGTCAGATCCGCTAGTTCCTGGTGCTTGCCAACTACCTTCACAGTTTGTAAAACAAGTATCTATCAATTCTGTGCAATACTCAATTGACTGAGGAGGTATTTGACAATGAATTGCGCTGTAGCAATAGTTCAAACAATAATCGTAACCTAAAGTACCGGTTGGACGATCAGGTCCAGTTCCGTCTGTTCCGCCAGTTACTGGTGCGTTTGTTCCTGCGGGGTTTGAATCGATTGTGGTTCCATTTATGTTGGTTCCGTTTGTGTTGTAAACACATGCTCCGTCTTGGCAAATGTAATGATAGTCGCAAGTGTAGTTGGCGACGACTGGACCAGAATTGTTGCTGCAGTATGCTTCAACTAGTAATTTATCTCCAGCGCAATGGTCAGTTACACCATAACCAATAGAGCCATCACTGCTTTGTCCTGTTGCAGTACCTTTTAGATAAACGTTCCAACCACCATCAGTGTCATTACAAATAATTGCATTACCGCTTCCGCCTCTCACAGGTGCATTCGTTGTTCCTTTCGACGAGAATATGTCGAAGATTGAGTTTCCTGTTATTGTTGTTGTCACGAACGAAGTAGCTACTGATATGACTAATACTACTGCGATTATGGCGACCCAGCGTATATTTTCTTTTCCTTCTTCTCCCATATTTAGACCCTCCAAAAAAAGTTCCTAATTTAATTTTAACTATTATTTTGAGTTCTTTGTATTTTTGGTATATATATATATATCGTTTTATGAAATATTTAACATACTTTTCCGCTTCGTTCCCCGAAATCTTTATATATACAAAGCATATATGGTGTATTATGACAACAGAAATGATCACGATGAAACTCGAGGACAAATTCCTCAAAGAAATTGATGCACTCGTCGAAAAATCAAACTATCATAACAGGACAGAATTCATTCGTGAAGCTTTGCGCGAGAAAATTGACAAAACAAAATACAAGGAAGCAATGATGTCGATTATCCATCTGAAAGGCGCACATAAAGGAAAGAAGACGACGGATGCCGAGCTTCATATGATACGGAAGATGGCGTTCAAGGAATTGACAAAGAACGATTAAATTCTATTTTATTATCTCTTCTGGCTTGAACTATTCGCATATATTACTAAGTTTTTTGAAATGATTATCTCTTGTTATCAAAATGCATTCATTTGACTTTGCAATCAAGGCGTGAAGGACGTCACCTTCAGGAATGTTTAACTCTTTCGCTATTCTTTTTGCTTCGTTTCTTTGAGTTAAAGACGAATCAACTATCTCGATGTTGTTAATAACTCTGCTCATGATTTCTATTGTTTCTTCTGTAGAATATTTCATTCCTAGTTCAGTTATATGCAAATCTGAAAAGATGACTCTACCACCTGAGTCTATTATATGTGAGAATAATTTCATAGCATATTCGCCAAGAGGTTCATCGTGAAATCCTTTTCGCCATTCATAGAGATCAATCCAGATTACTGTGTCGATGTAGTAATTTGTCATAAGTGTACAAACAATCAAATTAATTAATACGCGTTTCACGTATTTTTCCGCAAAGCTTCCGCCGTATATTTTTTAAACTCCATCCTCTTCCATATTGCTATGGTTCGCAAGTCAAGAAAGTCGCGTGAAGAGTGGAAGACGTACAACAACGTCTTTGACCAGCATTCTAATAGGATTATTTTTGAATTGTCGAGTCAAAAGTATTTCAAGGAATTAACAAGTCAAATCGCGCTAGGCAAGGAAGCGAACGTTTTTATCGCGACAAGACATGATGGAACAAAAATAATTGTCAAGATTTATCGTCTTGAAAATAAGAATTTTAATAACATGTTCTATTATATTAATGCAGATCCGAGGTTTTCAGGTATTGAGAATCAGAAGAGAAAAATAGTTTATTCCTGGGTGCAACGGGAGTATAGGAATCTTCTTTTGGCGCGTGAAAAAGTAAAAGTTCCAACCCCTCTTGGCTTTAAAGATAATATTTTGATGATGGAGTATATCGGGGATGAAAGTCCTGCGCCGATGCTCAAAGATGAGTTCCCAGAGAACGCTGATGCGTTCTTCAAGCTTGTAATCAAAGGAATAAAAGGAATGCTAGATGCGGGTTTAGTGCACGGTGATTTATCTGATTTTAATATTTTAAATTACAAGAATAAACCAGTTTTTATTGACATGAGTCAATCAACTGTTCTAAAAACTCAGAATGCAAAAGAGCTTCTTGAGAGCGACATGAAAAATATATTTAGAGTGTTCAAGAAACACGTGAAATTCGACCAGGAAAAAATCTCAAAGGAAATCCTTGCACACTTTGAGAAACGACTTGCGGAGTTGTAAGCAGTATTTGGTTTTTACTTCAGTTTCTCCTAAACCTTTAAAAACGCATAGTCATTTCTAGGAGAATGGCGAAGAAGAAAGAAGCGAGCGTTGTTTTAAAGGAGACTAAATCTAAAAAGAAGTCCACAATGGATGAAGATGCCGTTGGGCATGGAAACGTTAGTGACCATGAATCTTTGAATGTAATGGATGAATCAGTGCTTGCCAGCAGGATGGATTTTGCATTTGAAGTTAAAATTCCAAAGGAACGTGTTGCTGTACTTGTAGGTAAAGGCGGCGAAGTAAAACGCGAACTTGAAGGTTATACTAATTGCAAGATGGACATCGACTCGAAAGAGGGCGATGTTCGAATATCGGGCGGTGATTCTATAAAGATGTATGCTCTTCGCGAGGTCGTTAAAGCGATTGGACGAGGATTTAATCCTGATATTGCACGTCTATTGTTAAAGCAGGATTATGGTCTTGAAGTGATATCTTTGCTTGATTATGTTCGAAACAAAGATCATTTTGAGCGTGTTAAAGGACGAGTGATTGGAACTGAAGGTAAATCAAGGCAAACAATCGAGGAATTAACAGGAACATTCATTTCGGTTTACGGAAAAACAATCAGCATCATAGGCGATCTTGAAGGAGTTGTCGTTGCTAAAAAAGCAATAGAGAGTCTTCTTCTTGGAAGTCCGCATTCTAATGTATATCGTTGGCTTGAGAAGAACAGGCGAACACTCAGGGAAAAACGTGCTGTTGATTGGTAAGAAACTAATTTATTTAATAAAAATTATTTTTTCTTTATTTGAAAGACGGCTTAATACCTAGCCTTTAGGGCGAGTATAACGGAAATTCTTTGAATTTCCGGAATAGAAAATCCATTGATTTTCTATAGCTCCAAGCAGCGAGTTTTCTTTATTTTAGAAGTTCTAATTTTCTTCAATTATATATACACCTTTGAGCATAAGTTCTTCGTTTGCTCTCGTGCAGGATGTAGATTCTATGCTATCAGTAAGGGTGTTGCATTCAAATCCGTTTTTTAACAGGAGTTTATAGCAAGAATCTTTCTCCATGCTATCTTCTTTATCTGAACAGCCTTGTACGCTAGGTGTATTTGTTTTCAAGTCTTGAGTATTTGTATTAATATTGTGGTTAGTATTATTTGTCTGTGTATTGGGTATATGCGTTGTAGTATTTACTAAAGATATGAGACTGTAAACGAGAATTGCAACAATAATTATTCCAACCATTGCAAACGCGATTTTTCGTCTCGTAGATCGTCCGGTGGCATTTGCTATTGCTGTATTAATATCTTTATCATTCCAACCATTTTTAGCAAGATGAGCTTTTAGTTCCGTCGGGTCAGCGCCGGATTTAATCTGCTCATTAACAAATTGAGTTAGCTTATCCATAAAATCCCCTTTTTAATTCCCCCAACTGCGTTTAGATTGGTTCTATATTTTAATCTTTTCGTTTTTGGATGTAATTTAGAAGTCTATTCCGTTTTTGATTTGGCTTCAAGCGGAATCCAAGAATCTGTTGATTTATCATACTTGAATCGTGTTGTCTCATCATATTCATTGATTGTTTTTATTATGTTTTGATTTGAATAATCATAGCTTATGGTTTTTTCCACTGTACTATATTTGTCTATTTTTTTTTCTTGTATAAGTCTTCCTTGTTTATCATAATTTATTTTTACTTCGAATTCTAAATTTTTATGGTTATCTGTGCAGGTCCATTCAGTGAAATTACTTTGTTTGTTGTACTTGAACTTATGAAGTAATATGTTATCTTCACCTGTTTTTTTCCCATATACTTCGAAGAGAACAGGCTTTGTAGTTTTCCATTTTTCACCTTCTGTGAGAATTATCTCAGATATATTTCCATCGTGATTGAAATGTATTTGCATTTTTCTTCGAGGCGTTGAGGGATTGTTATTCACGTAAGAATCAGAACCTAAGAATCTTTTTTTTCTGTCAAAATTATAATTGCAGGAATCACCATTGTGATTTGTGCCTATCCAAAGAGTGGAATCATTGTTTGGAGCGTAGCTTTTTTCGCTTAGTTCTTTGGCTAAATCATCCAAAGAAAGTTTGAAATTATCTGCCTGTATAAGTTCGCTTTTTATTTCAATATTCTGGGGAGTAGATGTCTGAGGTGTAGCGCTTTGAGCATCTATTGTTTTTAGTCCTCCGAAGTAAATTAGAGTTGCAAACAAAGGAGTTAAGTATTTGGCTTTCATAGCCTAAGAATAACACTCTAACTATTTAAATCTTCTGTTTTTTGTTACTAAAAAGTAATAAAAATAAAAAAATAATTGTGTGTTTACTCGATTGGAGCTTGATCAGGAGGATGAGGTGCTAAATCGGTGCAATGTCCATCCTGATATCCTACTTCTGTAGCTTTGCAATAGTCAGGCGAACAGCAAGGGCCGCCTAAAAATGTCAGACAATCTTGACCTGGTGGAATGCAACCCGCACTATCAGGTAAAGGATTTCCTGTTCCACTCGTAGTATCTGTGCAGCAAGCGAGGCATCCGCTTGTGTATATTTGTTCTCCTATTGAGCATGGTTCTTGGTCGCTACCTGCTGCAAGGCATGATGTGTAGTATGTTTGTCCTTTTTCTGCGCAGTATGTTGTGCAATCTCTTGTCGATGCAGATGGTGTTCTGTCAGATCCGCTAGTTGTTGGTGCATCTGAAGATACTCCTGGTTTTGTTCCTCCAGTTCCTGTTGAACATCCAGTAGCGGGTCCACAATAGTATGTATTTTCGCAATCTGACTTACATGCTTGGCAGCTATTCTGATTAGAGACGTAGTTTTTTGTTCCGTCGCCATACTTAACTATGCAGTTACAAGTTCCAGTTTCTGAATTATATGTTACACTACATGGAGGCTTAGTGGCGGTATTTGTTCCACCTGTTTCGTCATTTGTTGCTGCACGGTCTGTCGTTCCTTTCGATGAGAACCAATCAAAGATTGAGTTTCCTGTTGCGTTTGTTGTCCTCATTGGGCTTAGTGCAACGATTAGTACGAGTATTGCGAATAGTGCTACGATTCCTGTTATCATAACAGGAGTGTTTCCTTTTTTATTCTTCATTTTTGTTCCCTCTCAATTTCCTCTAACAGATTTTAAAATAGATTCTAATCTATTATTTTTCATTCTTATTTTTATATTTATCTATTATCATTATTATTGTTTTCTAAGGATTCTTTTTTTGTTTCTAATTTTTTTTTTGTTCAATCCAAAAAATTTATTAACCCCTTTCTGAGTTCTTGTATTCAATGGAGAATAATGAGAGGAATAATAAGCAGATTAGTTCGCCTGTAATAAAACCT
>CAITEO010000049.1 GCA_903891505.1 uncultured Candidatus Woesearchaeota archaeon | reverse complement strand
TGTTCTATATTGCTCGCCTCGGGCGAGTATTTGCCGCGCAGCGCGCGGATATAAGGAACAGAGTTTAGATATTAAGAAAAAACAGGAGACTCACAGAAAAGAAGTTTTATTTTCTATTTATTTCGTTCTTGTCGTTTCGTCGCTCGCGCTTTGCGCTCTCCATGAGTTCGACTTGAAGCTCTTGGATTTCTAGAAGTCTTGTCCACTGCGAGTGGAGTAAGTGATCCATTTTTTCATGCAAGTGTCTAATCTCAAGCTCCGCTTTCAAGTTGACTTTGTAGTCGTGCTCAGCACGCATCCTATCTTTTTTCTCCTGTCTGTTCTGGCTCATCATGATGACTGGTGCTTGAAGCGCAGCAATACAGGACAAAATGAGATTCATTAGTATGTATGGGAACGGATCGAATGGTTTTGCGAGTAATACATACGAATTTATCGCAATCCATGTGGCAAGAACAATTAGGAATATTATTATGAATGTCCAGCTTCCGCCGAATGATGCTATTTTATCTGAAAGCCGTTCCCCAAAAGAGTAATGAGTTTTGTCTTTATCTGGTCGTTTTGATATAATTTCGTGTTGAGTTAAGCTTTTTATAACATCATTGTCTAGTTTTGAGAGTTCTCCTTTTTCAGTTTCAAGTACGCCCTTTATGTATTGTCGTCTGAAACTATCAAGATCTTGTTTGCAGATTTTACCATTAGAGTTCCAATTAGGATATTTCTTCTTTATTACATCAACAACGGTCGGTCTAACTATTGCTGCAAGAGTGAGCTCAGAACTATTGAATTGTTTCTTGCAAATTTGACACTGCTCTTTTTTATCAATGCTTGCCATAGTAAATTACGAGATGTTCTAGTTTATAATTTTTGTGGAAGAGCAAGGCAATATGCTGAGTATGAAATCAAAAAATGTAGTTTATGATTAAGCAAACCTTTAAATTGAAATCTAATCTCTTGTTATTGTTTTAACATGCTTCAAAATACATTCGTGCATATACCAGGGGTGACTCGGAACGCTGAGGTAGATATTTGGAGAAAAGGAATTCATACTTGGCAGGATTTTCTAGACAAGCAAGAAAGTATTAAAATGTCTCTTCAGAAAAAAGCAACTATTGTTAGCAATCTCCAAGAGTCAATCGACGCCCTGAAAAAGAAGCAATACGATCATTTTTCGTCGCTTCCATCGAACCAGCATTGGAGAATGTACGACGAACTAAAAAAAGACAAGGTTTGTTTTCTTGATATTGAAACAACAGGGCTTTCAAAGCATTACAACAAAATTACTCTGATTGGAATTCATAGCAATAAGGGAACGAAGATTTTCATGCAGGGCAAAGATCTCGAGAAGTTCGAAGGCGAACTAAAAAAATACAAAATGATTGTAACATTCAACGGTCGTTGCTTTGATGCGCCGTTCATCAAGCACAAATTTCCAAATGTAAAAATGGATCACTTCCACGCCGATCTAAGATTCATCATGGCAGACCTCGGATTTCGAGGGGGACTAAAGAACGTCGAGCGAGAGAGAGGAATTATGAGGGATGACGACTTGCAAGACGTCGATGGCTTTGAAGCAGTAAGATTGTGGCATAAATACGAACGTGGAGATAATGATTCGCTTGTGCTCCTCAAGAAATATCTCAAAGCAGATTGCGAGAACCTGCGAACCTTGATGGGTGCTGCATCAATTGAAATGAAACAGAAGCACTTTCATGATGTTGTTCGAAGATAAATTTTTTTTAAAAGATTTTTTAAATAGTTGCTCGCTCCCAATCATTATGGCTTTTGAACTCATCGTTCCGGAAGTTGTACTCGAAGCTGCTGGAGTAAAATCTCTTGACGATTTTTTGTTTCGAAAAGAAGTTGTTCTGAAGAAAGATCTTTCAAAACCGCTTGAGTATATGTATACGCCAGAACATCGAAGCAGTATTAGAAACGAGATAGGAGATCCTTTGTTTAAGTTCTATTGGTATAGAGAAATAAACTCAGATATTATTGAACCAATTCTAGATGAGATAGTGACCAATGCTATTTATCACGGACCGGAGGATGAAACAGATGTATTCCTTGGCGTCTATGCACGCAAATTTTTGAAACTAATTGCATGCAATGATAGAGGAGATTATTTCAAGAGACTAGAAATCAAACAAATGTGGGAGAATCAATCCATTGTAAGTGAGTATCATTTTATTGCTGATAGGAAGGGAATGCCCCACGGTGGGCAGAAGAGAATATATGGGAATGGACGTAACGTTATTCATGTCGATAATTCACAAGGTACACTATATGTTTTTGTACCTGCAAATGAAGAAGTGTTTTTCAAAAGAAAAACTATTTCTTTGAATGACTTAGGTGATAAATTAGATAAGGTCGATACTTTATTTTTTTAACTCTTTGAACTCTTCTTTCATTTTCATTTCACGTCGTTTCTTGTTGTATGAAATTGTGAAATGGTGCGTGTTATCTCGCATCTGTCTGATGAGGAGCATCATCTTGCTTGTTTTCTTGAAGAGAAGTGGGTCTTTTTGCGCTGGGATGTAGATTTCTTCGTTTTGTTTTGCAAGTCCAATTATTTGAATATTAAGCCCTAGTTTTTTTAGCGACCACATTGCAGAGTCTAGTTGTCCTGCGCCGCCATCGACGATTATCAAATCAGGCATTTGCAAATTCTCATCCTTTAATTTTTTGTATCGTCTGAATATTACTTCACGCATCGATTGGAAGTCATCATTTTTGCCTTCAACGCTCTTGATCAAAAATCTTCTGTATTCTTTTTTGTCTGGTTTTCCGTTTGTGTATCTGACCATTCCTGCGACGATATGCTCGTATCCGAGGTTTGATATGTCGAAGAATTCAATTATGTTCGGCGTCGCTTGAAGTTGCAAATTATTTTTTATCTCGACGAGTGCGGCGTTATCTTCAAGATTTTGCTCTGCGTTTTGAATCGCGATTTCAACAAGCCTAAGTTTTTCTCCACGTTCAGGAATAATAATTTTTACGCTCGACCCTTTTAATCGTTCAAGGTATTGTTCAATTGCAATCTTTTCTGAATTATCAGTCCAGAATGTGTTATTTACAATTATTTCTGCAGGAATTTTATGTTGATCAATTGATGAGTAATATATTTTTATGAATTCAGAGAAAATATCTTCAGAATAATCGAATGTGTATTCATGTTTGCCAAGAATTGTTCCTCTCGTTATTGAAAGAGTCGTGATTATTGCGCGATTGTTGTTGCGTAGCATTACAATTACATCTTCGTCGTATTTCTTTATTCTCTCCATGTTTTGTTTTGTGAACAAGTCGCTAATTGAGTCTATTAGTTTTTTTGTGCTAAGTGCTTTTTCATACTCGAGTCTTGACGAGTAACCTTTCATTTGTACTTCTAGTTCACGAACAATTTCTTTTGTGTCTCCTTTCAAAAGGTTCTCAGCGCGAAGTACATTTTCTTTGTATTTTACTTCATCTATTTCGCCGATGCATGGTGCGGTGCACAGTCCGATGTGGTATTGCAAGCACGCTCGTTTTGGAAGTTTTTCGCAAATTCTAATTTTGTATAGTTGTACAACAAGACGTACTAGTTCACGTCTTGTCATTCCGTCTGTATATGGTCCGAAGTATTTTGCGCCATCGTTTAGAACTTTTCTTGCGCTTTGAATTTTAGGGAATTTTTCATTCATGATTTTGATATATGCGTACGTCTTCGAATCCTTCAAACTAATATTGTATTTCGGCGAGTGTTTTTTGATTAGGTTGTTTTCTAGAATTAGTGCTTCGACTTCGTTTGCAACAATGATGAATTCAACAGAATATATTTTCGAGACGAGAACTTGAGTCTTCGCGCTCTGATCTTTAGTGTTCGTAAAATAACTCTTGACTCTATTTCGAAGATTCTTTGCTTTCCCGATGTAAATAATCGTTCCTTTCTCATCGAAGTACTGATAGACTCCTGGCTGCGTAGGTACTTTCAAATAATCCAGTTTCCCATCAATTAAGTTTAACATTTTGAGTTTGATGTTTTATTTTTCGTTCGTAAATTTTCCTACGCTTCACCCCGTAGGGGGCGACCCCCGAAGCGATGCGTCGTATTTTACGACGGCGTCAAGAAAATCATTTGGGATTTTCTGGATGCAGGAAACGTACACGTTTCCTTCATACGGAAAATTTACTGCGTAACTGTTTCGTCTCTACTTCATAACCTTTTGCAAAAACACACCCGTATGCGAGTTCTTGTTTTGAACGATTTCAGCTGGCGTTCCAATTGCCATGATTTCGCCGCCAGCATCTCCTCCTTCAGGTCCGAGGTCGATTATGTGATCGCAGCATTTTATGACGTCGAGGTTGTGTTCGATTACAAACACACTGTTTCCTTTGTCGACGAGTCGATTCAAAACTTTGATTAGTTTGTTTACATCTTCAAAGTGAAGTCCAGTTGTTGGTTCATCTAACATGTATGCTGTGCTTCCTCGTTTTTGTTTCGCGAGTTCTTTTGTGATTTTTATTCTCTGAGATTCGCCGCCAGATAGTGTTGTTGAGCTCTGTCCAAGTTTTATGTATCCAAGACCTACATCGTTTAGCGTCTCAAGTTTTCGCATTATTGATGAGTGGTTTTCAAAGAAGGTGTTTGCTTCTTCGACGGTCATATCGAGTATGTCTGCGATGTTCTTTCCTTTGTACATGATGCTAAGTGTTTCTTTGTTGTATCGCTTCCCTTTGCATTCTGAGCATTCGATGTACACATCAGGGAGGAAGTTCATCTCTATTTTTATTACACCATCGCCCGTGCATGCTTCGCATCGTCCGCCTTTGACGTTAAATGAGAACCTGCCTTCACTATACCCGCGAGCTTTTGCTTCTTTTGTTGCGGCGAATATTTTTCTTACATCGTCGAATATCTTTGTGTATGTTACAGGATTTGACCTTGGAGTTCGTCCGATTGGATCTTGATCTATAACTATTACATTTCGTATTTCATCGGGCACTGTTATTTTTTTGAACGCGCCTGGTCTCTCTGTTGTCGATCCGAAGTGTTTTTTCAAGTAGGGCATAACTGTTAAATTCATTAGGGATGATTTTCCAGAGCCAGATACTCCTGTTATTCCGCATAGTACACCCGTCGGTAAATCTACGTTCAAATTTTTCAGGTTGTTTTCTTTTGCGCCAACGACTTTTATGTAATCAGTAGGCTTTCTATATGTTTTTGGCGCATCAATTCTTTTCTTGTGTGCAAGGTACGCGCCAGTTATGCTCTTTGGATTCTTTGCAAGTTGTTCTGGTGTTCCTTCTGCGCAAACGTGTCCGCCGTGTATTCCTGCGCCTGGGCCCATGTCAAGTATGTAATCTGCTGACCTTATTGTTTCTTCATCATGCTCGACAACAATTAATGTGTTTCCAATATCTCTAAGTCTTATTAGTGTAGAAATTAATTTTGCATTATCTCGCTGATGAAGGCCGATCGATGGTTCATCAAGGATGTATACGACGCCCATCAGATTGGAGCCTATCTGGGTCGCAAGTCTTATTCTTTGCGCTTCGCCACCGGAGAGTGTTCTTGCTGCACGTGAAAGTGATAAGTAGCCGAGTCCTACGTTTTTCAGAAAACCAAGTCTTGCATTTATTTCTTTTAGAACTTGCTTCGCGATGAACTTATCTTTCTCGGATAATTTTGAATCGAGTGCTCCGAAGAAGTCGCACGCTTTTAGGATGCTCATGTTTGTGACGTCGATAATTGATTGCTTCTCGATTTTTACTGCAAGGACTGTGTCTTTCAATCTTTTACCTTTGCACACGTCGCATAGTTTTGAAATCATGTATGTTTCTATGTCTTCTTTTCGCCACTCTGATTCTGTTTGTCTGTAAAGGCGCATTGTTTGAGGGATTACTCCTTCCCAGCCTGAGTCCATTTTCATCTCGTCGCCCGAGTTCCATTTTGCTTTTATGGCTTCAGTTGTTCCGTACATTAAAACATTCCATTGCTTTGCGGATAGTTTGCTAAGTGGCGTGAATAAGTCAAATCCGTATTTTTTTCCGACGGCAGCTATTTGTTGTCCTCGCCATCCAAGATCCATTTTTGAGTAGATCAAAATGGCCCCGTCCATTATGCTCTTTGTTTTATCCGGGACGAGCAAGTCCTCTGAGATTTGTGTTATCTCGCCAATGCCGTGGCATTCGCTGCATGCACCAAATGGAGCGTTGAATGAGAACATTCGAGGCTCAAGTGGTTCAAATACTATTTCAGGATGATTTGGGCACGCGCCATAAGTTGAATATGTTGTTTCGAATTCTCCACGTGAGAGTTCCTTTAGTTCTTTTGGTGCTGCTTTTTCTTTCGTCTCTGTTTTTCCTTTACTGTTGCTTTTTTCGTCTCTTGTTTTTTCTTTTTTCGTCTCTTGTTTTTCTGCCTTTCTTTGTGCATCTAAATCAACAATTAGCATTCTTCCTTTTCCGACGATTAATGCTTGCTCGCAAGCTTCGCTAATTCTCTGTCTTTCATCATCCGCAATTGTGATTATGTCGATGACTGCTTCAATCCAGTGCTTTTCATATCGTACAAGTTTCAATTCATCTTTAATTGTATCAGCAGAATATATTTTTTCATCAACACGTATTTTTGTGTATCCGTCTTTTTTCAAATCGTCAAATACTTGTTCATATGTTCCTTTGAGTCCCCGAACGATTGGTGCGAGGAATAAAACTGTTTTTCCCTTATCTGCCATGATTAAATTAATGATGTTCTCGGCTGTCTGCGGACGGAGTGCACTGTGACATTTTGGACAATAAAGTACGCCGATTCTCGCGAACAAGAGTCGCAAGTAATCGTATATTTCTGTTACTGTTCCAACTGTTGATCTAGGATTTTTAGATGTTGTTTTTTGTTCGATTGAAATAGCAGGAGATAATCCATCGATTGAATCAACGTCTGGTTTGTTCATGAGTCCAAGGAACTGACGTGCATATGCAGATAAACTTTCAACGTATCTTCTTTGTCCTTCAGCGTAGATTGTGTCGAATGCAAGTGTTGATTTGCCAGAACCAGAAAGTCCAGTTATTACTGTTAATTTATTTCTAGGTATGACTACATCAATGTTTTTCAGGTTGTGCTCACGTGCGCCCTTTACGACAATGTTATCCATCATTTCGTTATCCTCTTTTTCTTGTCATTTGTTTTAGGTTTTGATTGTGTTCGTTTGATAGCGTCGCTAAAATCACCGTCGCCGTCAACTGTAAGTGACGCGGTGCTCAGGGGGTCGCCCCCTACGGGGTGGAGCATAGG
Source organism: uncultured Candidatus Woesearchaeota archaeon (assembly GCA_903891505.1). Lineage (GTDB taxonomy): Archaea > Nanobdellota > Nanobdellia > Woesearchaeales > 21-14-0-10-32-9 > 21-14-0-10-32-9. The sequence goes on along the minus strand of CAITEO010000049.1, from coordinate 9,909 downwards.
TGATTTTAGTTTAGTTGTAGTTTCCGTTTTTTTCTGTTCTCGTTTCTCCTCTCGTTCTGTTTTCTTCTCTGCCCTGACTTTATCCTTGTAATCATTTCTATCCTGAATCGATGCATAATCTGCCTTCAAGGTGTCGATTGCATCTCGAAGTTCGATTGCTTTCTCAAATTGGAGTTCTTCAGCGCAACGTAGCATTTCTGCATCCATTTCAATTAATTTCTTCTCAATGTCAATCTTGCTGAAATGTCTTGCGCCTTTTATTTCGCGTTTCTTTTCAGCGATGCTCTTAATTATTGTTTGAGGAGTAATATTATATTTCTTGTTGTGCTCTATTTGTGCAAGTCGTCTTGCGCTCGTCTTCGTCATCGCTGATTTTATTGACTTCGTCATAACGTCTGCATAGAGAATCACGTGTCCGTTCGAGTTTCGAGATGCACGTCCGATTGTTTGGATTAAGCTTCGCTCATCACGAAGGAATCCTTCTTTGTCTGCATCAAGGATGCAAATTAAACTAACTTCGGGCAAATCAAGTCCTTCTCTAAGGAGATTTATTCCGACGAGAACGTCGAATTCTCCTGCGCGAAGTTGTCTAACAAGCTCTATGCGCTCAAGGTTTTCTATCTCTGAATGTAAATATCGAACTTTAACATTTTCTTTTGCAAGATAATCAGTTAAGTCTTCAGCCATTCTTTTCGTGAGCGTTGTTATTAGAGTTCGCTCTCCCTTCTCTGTGACTTTTTTTATCTCGCTAATAATGTCGCGCATCTGGTTCTTTATCGGTCGAACCTCGACGATTGGATCGAGTAAGCCTGTCGGTCTGATGATTAATTCTGCGACCTGCGATGATTTTTGCATTTCGTAATCGCCTGGTGTTGCAGAGACAAATAATGTGTGCTTGAAGTATTTCTCGAACTCATTGAACTTTAGAGGTCTATTATCGAATGCACATGGAAGTCTAAATCCGAAGTCAACAAGATTTTTCTTTCGAGCAAAGTCCCCATTGAACATTGCATGCGACTGAGGGAGTGTTTGATGTGATTCATCAATTATTAAAAAGAAATCATCCGGGAAATAATTTATTAATACGAACGGCGGTTCTCCGATTTTTCTCCCGTCGAAGTGTCTTGAGTAATTTTCTATTCCGCTGCAATAACCAACTTCTTCAATCATTTCAAGATCGTACTTGACTCGTTTTCTAAGTCGCTCTGCTTCAAGCGGGCCTAAATCGAACAACTGCGCGTCGAGTTCTTCTTTTATTTCAGAGATTGCTCTTGCTTGTTTTTCTTCAGGAACAACATATTGCCTTGCAGGGAATAATGTTATGTGATCAACATTAGTTATTTTATCCATAGTAACAAGATGATGCTCGCTGATGCTTGCAATTACGTTTCCTTTGAACTCGACGCGTATAACATTATCGTCATATGCAGGAACAACGTCGATTGTATCTCCACGTACCCGAAATTTTCCTGACTCGAGCGATTTATCATTACGCTCGTACTGCATCGTCACAAGGTGCCTGATGAATTCTTGACGTCCAAGTTTCATGTTCTTTGATATATTAATAGACATCGTCTTGAAATCATCAGGGTCGCCAAGACCGTAGATGCATGAAATTGACGCGACGACTATTACGTCGTTTCTTGACATCAAACTTGAGACTGCATGTAATCTCATTTTTTCAATTTGCTCATTGACCGTCGCTTCCTTCTCAATATACGTGTCTGTTGTTGGAAGGTAACTTTCAGGTTGATAATAATCGTAGTACGAGATGAAGTATTCAACTCGATTCTTCAGGAACAACTCTTTAAGTTCAGTGTATAGTTGCGCTGCAAGTGTTTTGTTGTGCGCGATGATGAGGGTTGGCTTTTGGACTTTTTGGATCATGTTTGCCATGACGAACGTCTTTCCGCTCCCTGTGATTCCGAGAAGAGTTTGCATCTTGCTCGTTTCGTACTTCGAGAATAGCTTGTTAACTACTTCGACTTGTCCAACGGACATCTTGAACGGCGCGATAAGCTCGAATTTCACCAAGAACCCTCTTCTGTTTGCATGACGAGAAGAGTCTTTATGTTTTTAAAAAGCTTGTGAACGCTTGTCCAGTGGGGGATGAGAAATGAGAGAAAAATAAAAAAGAGGATTGTGGAAAAGAGAACAAATAATATAAGAGAACATACAAATCTGTGCTCTACTCAACCGTCACGCTCTTCGCCAAGTTGCGTGGTTTGTCGACGTCGAGTCCTTTCAAGTCTGCTACGAAGTATGCAAGAAATTGAAGAGGGATGACGTTGATTATTGGAGATAATTCTTTAAGTGTGTGCGGAACGATTATTTTGTAATCTATGAATCGTTCAATTTCATTATCTTCTTCATTTATAATCGCAATCGTTTTTCCTCCTCTTGCTTTGACCTCTTGAATGTTGCTAAGTATCTTATCCGAGAGCAAGCATTTTGTCGCGATAAAAAGAACGGGCATCTCGGAATCAATTAACGCAATTGGTCCGTGTTTCATTTCTGCTGCAGGGTAGCCCTCTGCATGGATGTATGATATTTCTTTCAATTTGAGTGCTCCTTCGAGGGCGACTGGGAAATTTACATCTCTGCCGAGGAACAAGAAATTCTTTGATGCTATAAAGTGCTTGGCTATTTCTTTTACTGCATCTCTGCAATCCAAGACTGTTTTTATGCTGCTTGGAAGTTCAAGTAATGTCTCGACTAATTCATCATCTAATTCTTCTCCAAGTTCTTGTTTTACATATAGTGAGAACAATAAAAGAGCAGTTAGCTGCGTTGTGAATGCTTTCGTGCTTGCAACGCCAATTTCAGGACCAGCGTGCAAGTATATTCCAGAATCAACTTCGCGTGCAATCGTTGATCCGACGACGTTTATTATCCCAAGAGTTTTTGCTCCTTTTTTCTTCGCTTCGCGAAGTGCGGCGAGAGTGTCTGCAGTTTCGCCTGATTGGGAGATTGCAATAATAAGATTGTCTTCGTTTACAAGTGGATCTCTGTATCTGAATTCTGATGCATAATCGACTTCAACTGGAATTTTAGTCATTGCTTCAATGATGTATTTTCCGATGAGTCCTGAGTGCCAGCTTGTTCCGCAGGCAACGATTGTTATTTTCTTTATGCTCTTTAAATCAAGGTTCAAAGTCAATTTTATTTTTCCGTTTTTTATTCTTCCTCGAAGGCAATTTTCTATTGCGAGTGGTTGTTCCATGATTTCTTTTAGCATGAAGTGTTTGTATCCTTTCTTCTCGACTTGTTCAACGCTCCACTTTATTTCTTCAATGTTATTGTCTTTTTTTTCGCCTGCAAAATCTTCGATTGTGCAACTTCCTTCTTTTAGAATTGCGAGTTCATCGTCTTGAAGATAAATGACGCGTCTTGTGTGATTTAGAAGCGCAGTCGCGTCCGACGCTGCAATAGTGAAGTCTTTTCCAAGACCAATAACTATTGGCGATCCGCGTCTCGCAATAATTATTTCATCGTTATCTGCGCAAATTGCTGCAAGACCAAAAGTTCCTTCAACTAAATTAAGTGTTTTCTTAACAGCCTCCTTCAGATCTCCAGTGTAGAATTTTTCAACGAGGTGCGCGAGGACTTCGGAATCTGTCTGCGAACAAAACGTGTGGCCTTCTTCCTCAAGGATTTTTTTTAGCGCGGAATAATTCTCAATAATTCCGTTGTGAATAATCGCGATTTTATTTGTACAATCTGCGTGTGGGTGCGCGTTTACGTCGTTTGGTTCGCCGTGTGTTGCCCACCTTGTGTGCGCGATGCCCATTGTTCCTTTTATTTCAGTTATTTCTTTTTGAGAGGAGAGTTCTGAAAGTCTTCCTTTCTTTTTTAGAAGAGTGATTTCATTACAGTTGTTTTCGTTTGTTGTTCTAACTGCGATGCCTGCACTATCATATCCTCGATACTCGAGCATTTGCAGTCCATTCAAAAGAATTGGAACAACATCTTCTTTCCCAACGTAACAAATAATTCCGCACATTTATTATTTCTTTTTGTAATCTACTTTTTATAACTTGTGGAAATGAAATGCAAGTAAAATGTAAGTAAAATGCAAGTAAAATGCAAATATATCACTTTAGAATGATAACTTTTTTATATTAGCTTTATTTTTGTTTATTTATGGGGAAGAAAAAGAATAATTCTTGGTTGTGGAAAGCATTAATCATTATTGGTATAGTAATTCTTGTTTTAGGAGTTCCTTTAATAATGAATGCTGTGCAAAAGTCATCTATTAAGAAGGGTATGGAGACTAAGGGCAACAATTTGTTGAACGATGCAGCAAATAATTCAAATACAGGATCAACATTACTATCAGTTGCGTTAACACCTGATGATTTAACATATATGACTGAAGAATATCCTCCGTTCAACTATGTGGATGACTATAAATTGAAAGGGATTTCTGTAGATGTACTTGACGCTATGTTTTTGAAAATGAATGCATCTGTTTCATCTAAGAACGTGCAGGTTTTCGATTGGACAAATGCATACAATAATGTTCTTAGAAATAAGCAAACAGTTATTTTCTCTATTGCGAGAAGTTCGGCTCGTGAAAATCTTTTCAAATGGGTGGGTCCAGTTGTGCAATTCAATGACGTTATTATTGCAAAAAAAGATTCAGGCCTATCTATTTCCTCTGAGAATGATCTAAAAAATATGAAAAATCTAAGAATAGGCGTTGTTCAAGATGATTTTTCTGAAACAGCACTTCTAAACATGGACGTTCCAAACGAATCTCTTATACGACAAAAGAATCTAACATCACTTATACAAATGCTTGATGCGGGTGAAATAGATGCGTTAGGTTATGGTGAGCTTCCGGCAAAGTATTTCATAAAAAAAGTTTCTACAAACTCAAATCAGTATGAAGTTGTTTATGAACTAGGCAATCACGATATTTATTACGGGTTCAATAATGAAACGCCTGATTATTTGATATCGCAATTTCAAACAGCGCTTGACAAAGTGAAAAAAGAAAAGGATGCAACAGGCGTTAGTGAGTATGAAAAAATAGTATACAAATACGACGAGCCAAAGTGCGCTTTGAAAACAACATCAATTATTGATGTGTTCTCGCTGATTGATTTGACCGCAGCGAATATTGCAAATGATACAAATAAAACATTCAAAGACATAAATGCGGGCGTTGAACCATATAAGAGCACAACGAATAAAGATCTTTACGTGTTTGTTTACAACACAAACATAACGATGATGGCGCACGCGGATAATAAGCTTATGATTGGAGTTAATTATCGTGACAAGACTGATGTTACAGGCAAGAAATTTAGAAATCTGATTGTCGAAGGCGCAATCAAAAAAGGAGAAGGATCCGAGCAATATGTTTACATAAATCCCGCGTATGGCGGACTTTACTTCAAGACGACTTATTATAAACTTGTAAATGGCAGTGATGGAAATAGCTATGTTGTTTGCGCAGGAAATTATAAACTGTGTTAAGATTAATAAACGTTTTATTGAGTTTAGATTTTCTTGTTTTATTCTTTTTTTAAATAGCAGATAATAGGTTTTATCGTTCACAACTCTTATATACAATATTAGCTTTAGTTGCTCTATTCGGCTGATTTATCGAATATGAGGGAGATGCGTGGCTGAATCAAAAACGATTTATGACAAATGTACTTCTTGTGTACCCAGAGAATCCAAAAACATTTTGGAGCTATGAAAAAGCGCTTGAAATAGATGGAAAGAAATCCATGTTTCCGCCAACTGGGCTTCTAACGATTGCAGGAATGTTTCCAGCGAATTATAATCTAAAATTAGTTGATATGAATGTCACGAAGTTAAAATATAGTGATATTCGCGACGCGAATGTTGTTCTGATAAGTGCGATGGGGATTCACAAGCAAAGCTTGGAAAAACTTATCGCGAGAATAAATAAAATAGGCACACCTATTTTGGTCGGCGGTCCTCTCCCGACGCAGCACTTTGATAAAATAAAAGGAGAGGCAACTTTCTTCTTAGGTGAAGCAGAAGCTGGGTTTATAGATGTAGTTGAGCGATTAGCAAGCAATGGCTATGATGAGAGCATGCGCGTTGTTGATAAGAGAAAAATTTTCAGACAGATAACCGAGACGCCAATGCAAAGATTTGATTTACTAAAAGGAACTATGAAAAAATATGAGGTGATGGCCGTGCAGCTAACGCGCGGTTGTCCTGAATCTTGCACGTTCTGTAACATAGGATCCTTGTTTGGAAAAGAAACAAGATTAAAAAATGAATCAATGCTGCTTGCGGAGTTTGATGAACTCTACAAATTAGGCTGGAAAGGAAGTGTTATGATTGTCGATGATAATGTCGCAGGCAATCAAGAGGCATTAATGCCGATACTTAAGAGTGTCGAGACGTGGCAAGTTGCGCATAAATATCCATTCACTTTTTTTACTCAGGCAAGTCTTAGAATATATGATAACAAAACTCTGATGGAGCAAATGTATCTTGCAGGTTTTGATCAAGTGTTCTTCGGGATAGAATCTCCATCAATTGATAGTCTGAAAAGTATGGCTGCGCTCAAGAACATGCAAGGGCTAGGCGCGCAGGGACAAGGCACGCAGGAGCTTAGCGCGCAAGGAAAGAGTGATGCTGCTGCGTTTGTTACATTAGAAATACAGAGAAAGTTGAAGGAAATACAGAGCAAATATTTCAAAGCGCAGGCAGGATTCATAATAGGCTTTGACAAAGATCCTGATAATATTTCTGAAATGATGGTTGAGTTAATAGAGAACTCAAGAATTGGGGTTGCGATGGTAGGGCCTCTTGGAGTTCTTCCAGACACGGCTGATTTTAGAAAATATTCGATGGCGGGCAGACTAGTCGATTCTATTTACACAGGAGATAGCGGAATGTTTACAAGGCATCTTAACTTTGTGCCTCATAATAAAGAGGGGCAAGTAATTAATCCGGATGTGGTAACGAACAGAGTTAGAAGTGTTCTTGAAAGAGTGTATGCGCCAAAAGCATATTTTGCAAGAACGCTTGATTATTTGCAGCACAGAGAAAGAAAACCGCTGTTTCATTTACCTATAACGCTAAAGAGTTTCGCGTCATTTGCGAGATCGATATTTAATCAGGGAATAAAGAGCAGTTATAGACGGGAATATTGGAAATTTCTCTGGAATGTATTTTGGCATAATCCAAAAGATATGCCTGATGCTATATCCTATGCTGCTGTTGGGCATCATTTGATAACTGTTACAAAACAAATGCTAAAAGTTGATGATATAAATCAAAATGTAAAAAGCTTGCTTTTGGAGCTTGAAATATCGCTCGCTGAAATAAAACAAAAAGGAAGAGTTTATGTTGATGATAATCTAGAAAAAATAAATGGACGTCTTTATGTCCTAGGTAAAAAGTATAGCTCCATAAAAACAGATATTCATCGTATAAAATCTGATTTTAGACTCGGGATAAATCGATCTAGCCTGGATGCGCTCGAGCAAAAATACTTTGAACTCTTTGGTAAACGAGTGAGTGTTGGAGTTTAGGTTTAGGATATTTTTGTTAGTTGTTTTTTGTTTATTACTTATTTACTATTTTGTTTATTATTTATTTAATTCTTATTCGTTCTTTATTTATCTGTTGTTCTTTATTTAATCTTTTTTCACTTGTTATTTATTCAGATAATATATGCCAAAGTTTAGAGCTGCAGCAAAACTAACCCATAAAATATAAGGTATGAAAAGTACTGCTGCAACAATTGATATTGGATAGAATATTATCGCGGTTAATATTATCATCATTAAAAGCAGAATTATGTCTATGAATGCAACAAGAGGATTTTTAAGCGAGAAAAATAAAAATGACCACAGAAAGTTCAGTATAAGTTGCACGACAAAGAAAACTATTGCAATACTTGGGCCGTTTGCACTCCATACAAGATAGAGTGCAATGCCCATCAGGATGTAGAGCAATGTCCAAATAGGCCCAAATAAATAATTAGGAGGATTAAATGTTGGTTTTTTTAGGGAGGCATACCAGGAGTTTATGGATTTAGACGTCCAAAATCCAGCAACAAAACCCACAAGTAGACATATCGCTACAGATACTATGAGTTTGAAATAATAAATCACCATGAAATGTATTCTGTTTGTTGTTGATTAAATATTTTTCGTAGTAATTGGGGCTGTTGCTTGTGTTGTTGCTTGTGAAATTATCATTCATCAGATTTTTAAACTAAATTAAATTCTTGAGTTGATGGATAAATTAAGCAAAAAGAAAATTAATAAAATAAATTTTATGCCTGTTAAGAAAAATCATAAATTTGCATATCTTTTATCAAGTCTCGCGCTTCTCTTAATCCTGTTTCCGTTTTTGGAACAAACAAATATTGGACGGCACGCATTTAATATAATGCTTGTATTAATTATTTTTACTGGTATTCGCGCAGTTAGTGATACAAGAAAGAAACTTTATGCATCAATCGCGCTAAGTGGACTCGCTGTTGGTTTTCAAGTAGCGAGATATTTTACTACATCAATAGTGGTTTATTATGGAAGCCAGATAATTATGCTAATATTTTTCGCTTTTGTAACAATAGTGTTATTTAAGCACATACTTGATGCGAAAGAGGTTACGCACGACGAGATTTTTGGAGCTATATCTGTGTATATATTAATTGCACTCTCATTCACCTCGCTTTTTTTAATGGTTAACATGGTTGAGCCAGGATCATTCTCAAAAATATCAAATGTAGATAATGCCAATGCATCTAAAGGTGTATCTAATAATAGAATGGCATATTCAGATTACATGTATTATAGTTTTGGTACACTAACAACAGCGGGCTCGGGAGAAATTGTCGAAATAGGATCTTTCGTGTATTCGCTCTCGATGTTCGAGGCTATAATGGGTGTATTTTACGTGGCATTCATAATTTCAAAACTCGTCCCGAACTTCACGAGAAGAAAATGATTGTAAAAATATTTATTTAGACAATATTCTTTATTTTAACAGAATAATATTAATTATAATGTATTATTGTAAAGGTTCTTGAGAATTAATTAATTGTTATTGATATATAGACACTTAATAAATATAATTAGTAGCTACTATGAAGTAATAAATTCAAAAAGATTTATAAATAGGAGTTCATTCCATAACTAAGTATAAGAGGAAGATTATGGAGATTATGAATTTTGGTGAATTTTATTATCCTTCAAATAGTTTGAAGAAAAATTTGGAAAAGGTAATAATATTTACAGAGAACTTTAAGAAAAATGATATGCCTAACGGGGCTGTTTTCAAATATAATTCTACAAATTATGTTCAAGAAATATTGAAAAGTGATGTTGGCTGCGGAATTACTGCATTTATTACACAAAAGCTAAACTTTAACAATGGTGCAGAAACTGATGTATTAAAAGCGGTTGATGATTTAGGTATTCATATTGGTCAAGGGAATCATTTTTTGGATTTCACTACAGATCATCCTAAACTAAGAAGACATGATGAATCATCATCTATGATTTATTTACATTCTGATTTTAATAGTGAAAATGTTGTCCCGAGAACATATTCTGAGGCGAAAGACTTTGAAAATATGGCGAAGGAAAAGAGAATTGATTATCTTGAAAAATTGACTAAGTTATTAGGAATTTCTGCAAAGTTTTACAATAATTGGACACATAATAGTGTGAATCAAGAGAATGGACAAACAATTTATAGGAAGGGCGCAATAAATCTAAAAGAATCAGATGGAATAGGCGCGTTAGCTCTAAATCCTGTAGATGGTGTAATGTTATATTGTGCAAAGTTTAACGACTATGAACATTCAATGCAGCATGGCCTAGGACGAATTGGCTCTAGAGGTGAATTACACAACTTTATGATAAAGAAGAACGTGGGGATTGCGAGAGGATATAAACT
>CAITEO010000048.1 GCA_903891505.1 uncultured Candidatus Woesearchaeota archaeon | reverse complement strand
CATTTTGGGCATGTCCTGTTCTTTTTTTTAAGTGTGTCGCCACTGACGTCGTACATCGCTGATACTAGTTTTGTCGGTCCCGATGATTTTGCTTTTCCTGCTCCTTTTGCTGGTTTCTTTTCTGCCATTTTTTTTATTCCTCTTATTCTACCTTTGCTTCAGGCTTCTTGTCTGAATTCTTTGCTATCATTTTCTTGTATTCAAGTGAGTTCATAGCTTCTTCATTTTCGTAAACATAAGCGACTATTTTAGCCTCTTTTCCACCGTATCTTGTATAAACATGTCTTATGATTGTTAGTTCTGGTTTTGATTTTGCTTTTTCCGCAACCATTTGTCTTAGTTGTTTTCTGTTTGGGGTTGCATTTTCAAATGTTATTTCAACTGTTACTTCTTTTCTTGGAAGAAGTGTTTTGTTTGATGCTAAATTTTTTGCGTCCATATTATTCCTCTTATCATCGCTTGTATTTTTTGTGACGCTCGCTATCGATTTGTTAATCAATGTATTGCCGAGTCCAGTTCTTTCGAAGTGTGTTTGACTCAAGCGAGCAGGTCACAATAAAAAATCCTGCGCTTTCTTATCGTACCTTTATTGCGTATTCTCCCTGTTCTTCAAGGCCCATTATCTTTGCTATTTCTGATTTTTTAGGATCAACAACGTATATTCTGCCGTGCCAACTTGTTGTTGTTCCAGAGTCTGCCTTATGACCTTTGAAGTTAGGATCGTCCATGAATTTCTTTGTTTTCTTGCATACTTCTCGTTTTACTACCATTTTTCTTTTTCACCTTATATTTTGATTATGTTATTTATTTACTCTTCCTTCTCCTTTCCTTTTTTGCTACTCTTTGCTGGAGCTGGTTCGTTTGCCCATTCATCTTTACCAAGACCGTCTTGTCTCATTGTAAGACCAATCTTTGGATTGGATAAATCTTTAAATGATATTGACACGATTCTTGCACGACAGCCATCACCAACTTTAAGCACTCTCTTTGTGTCTTTGCCCGCGAGGGTTTTCTCCTTGTTGAAGCTTACGAAGTCATTCATTGTTTGACTTATATGGATCATTCCTTCAGCAGGACCTAGGTTCATGAATGCTCCGAAGTCAGCGATATCTTTTACCCGTCCTAGGACGACTTCTTGCATTTCTGGTATGAATGTTAGTATGCTAAATTCTGTTTCATAGAAAACAGCGCCATCTCCTGGTATTATAACTCCATCTCTGACTGTATCAACACCTGATACATCTATAACTGTGCCTAGTTCAGTCGAGATGTGACCGTCGTACTTTGCCTTTATCTCCTGAACGAGTGCTTCGTCCAGATTATCTTTGAATTTGTCAGGAGATACCCTGATGTAATCTTTAACTTTAACCTTGTAAAACATTTATTCACCCCAAAATCAAGTGTTTTTGTTGCCTGAGCTGGATAGTCCTTACGGGTATCTCTGCGAGTTTTTCTCGCAGCTCTTTATCTTGTGTCGCGACGATTGTTTTCTCAGGCGACAATTTAGCTAAATTTATAATCGCAATGTCCGCGTATCCCTCTGAGGAACTGCTGAGTGTTTTTAAGTTTTTTTGTTTTATTAAGATTAGACCTAGTTTTGCATTGAAACCTTCTTTTTTCTGTCCATTTTTTTCAATTATTTTCTCAAGTTCCTCGACGGTCTTATCTATTACGCATAGTTCAAATGGCTCAGATAAGATTCTCTCTATTTCTGAGAATATATCTACTCCGAATTCTCCTGGGATCATTAAGAAATTAGTATCTATAATTATCTTCGTTTTCGTCTTGAAAAGTAACATGATGTTTATAAATGAGTGTTTCTTTTAAAATGTTTGGGTTAGATGAGTTCAATTTGAGTTCAATTCAAATAATTCTTTTTTGATTTACAACAGAATAATCTTCTATGTAAAATCTCCACAGCAAATGTTTGTCTTCTTTTATTCCGATTCGCTCTGATTTTTTTATCTTTGCAATGAATCCGTCGTCGAGGATTTTGAATCTTCCACCAAGTTCCAATCCGTTGTCTTTTCTTGTTATGTTAAGTGTCTTGCAAAGTTTGCCAGGACCCGAACATCCAGGATAGTCAATTGCGCGTATCAAGATAGCACCGGGTTTTGAATCCGTTGTTATGTTCAGACAATGATACATTCCATAAATAAAGTAAACATAGATGTGTCCGTGGGTGTCAAACATGATTTTGCTCCGGGGCGTCTTTGTTCTTGCGTGGCTTGCAAGGTCCTCTTTGTACGCCTCGACTTCAAGTATTCTTGCGCGAATGTTATCAACTTGGAGTATTTTACCGATGAGCTCTTTTGCAACAACGACTGTGTCTCGATTGAAGAATTCCTTGCTAAGTTGTTTCATGGTCTTGTACATGTTATTTGGTGTTTTTATTATTTATCTATGCAAAACGCGATTTTAAGAGTTTTTAATTTTTTTTAACTATTTGCTGTAAGTAATTTCACTTGTGGTTCTTTGTGCCGAAAAATATATAAATTTGCCATAGAAAAAGAGGATTTATGGATGAAGAGAAAGAATTTGAGGAAGTATATGATGATGAAGCTCGTGAAGACCTAGTAGAGAATGATGAAATCTCTGCCGAAGAAGAAGGTTTTATGTCTGGCTACGAAGAACGAAAAGAGAAGACCAAAGAAGATTTTGTAGGTGATGAAGCATACGAGAAATCTTTTGGAAGTAATGATAAAACAGGCGGTAAAGGAAAGAAACCAGCACCTAAACCTGAAAAAGCACCTGTCAAAGCAGCAGCGAAAGCACCAGCTAAAAAGTCAAAGAAAAAGTAATTTTCTAATTTTTTTTAAGTCTATTCAGTTCATTCCTGTTTCTTAGGCAACGTCTTGTTCTTTATTTCATCTAGAAGATCCTTTAGGAAATCAGATACTTTCTTCTCGCCATGAACAATGTTATCCCTTGTTCGAACATTCACAGTTTCTGTTTCTTCTTCTTTGTCGCCAACAACAACAATGTAGTTAATCTGATCAAGTTGAGCATTTCTAATCTTCTTGTTCATAGTTTCCTGTGAATAATCTTTTGTTACTCTTATGTTTGCATTAGAAAGTATATCTGCGACTTTATCTGCGTATATGTTGTGTCTGTCGGCAATAGTTAATATTCTGACTTGTTCAGGACTTAGCCAAAGAGGGAATTTTCCTGCATAGTGTTCAACTAGAATTCCTAGGAATCTCTCAACGCTTCCAAGTATGGTTCTATGAAGCATTACTACTCTTTGTCTTGTACCATCTTGTGCATCATAAGTTAAGTCAAATTTTTCAGGCATCTGAAAGTCCAGTTGGATTGTGCCGCACTGCCATGTCCTGCCTAAAGAATCTCTTAGATGAAAGTCTATTTTCGGACCGTAAAATGCGCCGTCGCCTTTGTTAATTATGAATGGCAAGTTTAATTCTGTTAGTGTAGTTTCAAGTGTTTTCTCTGCAAGTTCCCAAAGTGCAAGCTCACCCATAGCATGTTCTGGCTTTGTACTTAATTCTATCTTAAAACTAAACCCAAACGTCTTATAAACGTCATCCACAAGTTTTAAGAGTGCTTTTATTTCTTCAATCATTTGTTCCTTTGTGCAGAATATGTGAGCATCATCTTGGGTGAACGCTCTGACTCGAAAAAGTCCATTTAAGACGCCTGATAATTCATGTCTGTGCACTAAACCAAATTCTCCCATTCTTAACGGAAGATCTCTATAGGAATATCTTTTATTTTTGTATATTAAAAGATGACCTGGGCAATTCATTGGCTTTATTCCAAAGTCTTGATTATCTATTTTTGTACTGTACATGTTATCTTTATAATGATCCCAATGTCCAGATTGTTTCCAGAGTGAAATATTCATAATTAGAGGTGTTTTAACAAGTTCATAACTATTTTTTTCAAGTTTTTCTGTTATGAATTGTACTAATTTATTCCAAATGTATGCTCCTTTGTTGTGGAAAAAAGGCATGCCTGGCGCTTCTTCTTGGAAGCTGTATAAATCAAGATCTTTACCTATTTTTTTATGGTCTCTTTTTTTGGCTTCCTCTAAGATAAAGAGATATTCGTCTAGTTCTTTTTTATCAGCAAAACTAATTCCGTAAACTCTTTGGAGTTGTTTGTTCTTAACATCTCCTCTCCAGTAAGCGCCTGCTATTTTCATTATTTTGAATGCTTTTATCATGCCTGTCTTAGGTACATGTGGGCCACGACAAAGATCTGAAAATTCTCCTTGAGTATAAATTGAAACAATGTCGCTCTTTTCTGTTGCACCTTCACCAAATTCTTCGATGTTTTTGATAATTTCTTGCTTGTAAGGATTACCCTTGAATAACTCAAGCGCTTCTTTAGTTGATAGTTCGCGTCTTTGTAGTTTAAGATCTTCCTTTGTTATTTTCTTCATTTCTTCTTCTATTTTTGCAATATCTTCAGGAACAAATGGCGCACAATCTATGTCATAATAAAATCCTTCATCAACAACAGGGCCAATAGTGAGTTTTGCATCAGGAAATAATCTTTGAATCGCTTGTGCCATTAGATGTGCAGATGAATGTCTGTAAACTTTTTTACCTTCATCATCTTGGAATGTTATGATTTTCATCTCTCCTGATTTGTGAATAGGTGTGGATAAATCCAGGAGTTCATCACCTACTTTGATGCAAATAGATTTTCTGAGGAGACCTTCGCTAATTCCTCGTGCGATTTCTTCTCCAGTTATTCCTGTGTCAAAGTCTTTGATTGCACCATCAGGAAATGTTAACTTTATTTTATCCATTTTAATCAGCTTACTCTCTAAATCACTAAATAGTATATGATGATTAATGTGTTGCATTAGCTTTTATAAAAGTTTCCTCTTTTTGTGTTATACACAAAAAATACTTGCTAAGAAACATTTTAGAATTAATGCATTGAAACAGAAATCTTATCGTCCAACTTTGTAAGAATATGTATTTCGTTTACCTGTGACTTTGTATTTTATTATGTTTGTCTTCCTTAGTTTCTTAAGAGACATTGTAACAGAACCAATGCTAACACTTAATGCTTCACTTATTTCTTTTGATGTGAACCATTTATTTTTGTTTTTGCAGAGAAAGTCGTAGACTTCTTGTTGACCCATTTTTTTGAACCTTTTTTTCGTTTATCTATCTTTTTTGGTGAAGAAAACATTAAAACGTTTTCTGCATCCGGAAAATCCATATTTCAAGGATTTTCTTGATTTTAAGTGTCTTTTATATCCCTTTTTCTTTTTGTTTTATAATCTTTTCCTTTTTAAAGCAGATTAGCTTGAAGTATTTTGACTAGGAATATTGCTACTATTGTTACAATTATGAAATAGATGAACATAGTAATTCTTTTGTCATTCCACTTCATCTTCTTTATGTCAGTATAGTCAGCCATACCTTTCAAGAAAAGAGTTACAGTCATACATGTTAATATATAATAATTATCAGATACAATTGACAAAGCCATGAGGATTGGAAACAAATAAAATATTCTTGAATCGTTTTTTAATATATAAAAAATGAATAAAGTTACTGCTGCCGCAATTATGCCAATTAAGTAATTTGAGTTTGATATTTGAGATGCAACTAGGAAAACAGATGCAGCAGTTGTCAAGTCAAGCAAAAGTAGTATTGTTTTCTTTGTACTTTTTACTTCAGAAGGTGCGAGTGCTGGAACTATGCTTGAGCACAGATAAACTGCTCCAAAGAATAGAACAAGCAAAATCAAGCGCAAGATTGAACTAATTATCACTTTCTTAGTCACCACAATACATTTTATTTCCTATAACTATATCTTTTTTGTTTCCAAGTGAACTTCCATTTGTTGTACTTATTATGCCATTCTGATCAGTTACAACAATTATACAAAAGTCATATTTTATACCTAGTTTTGATTTTAATTCAGTATAGTTCTGACCATATAAATTTGCAAGATCATCTTGTGAGATTGAGTTTCCATTAATTATTTGTGGTATGTTGT
>CAITEO010000047.1 GCA_903891505.1 uncultured Candidatus Woesearchaeota archaeon | reverse complement strand
GAAAAATTTAAATAAATACTAGAGTTGCTAATTGTTAGGGCGAAAGCGACAAGGAATTCATTTACGCAATGTATATTCTGAAGGGTAATTTTAGACGAATAAAATTAGTTCCTCAACCAGAGTTCAAAGGATTATAGGGTTAGATAGAAGCAATCGATGGAACGTTCTTCTCAAAAAAACCAGTCAATATGAATGATATGGAATTTAGCATCATCGATGAAGCAAGGATTGGAGAAAAATATGAAGGAGTATACAAGAAATTCTCTGAGGGCAGATCTTCGATTGAGTATTATGGTAATTCTTCAACAAAGTAATATTTAAGGTCTTGAATCTAGTTCAGCTCGGGAAATGATGGCCTGTCCGCATTTGCACAATAAAGACCATAAAAATATATAAGTGAAAAGAATTTTCTAACATCATGACATTATTCATGATTGGTCTTGGCCTTGGAGATGCGCGAGACATAACACTCAAAGGACTTGACGCCATAAGAACATGCGACTATGTGTTTCTTGAGAATTATACATCCATCTACGGATCATCAAAAGAAGAAATGGAAATATTCTTTGAGAAAGAAATAGTTGAAATTGGCAGAAACATTGTCGAATCTGATGATGCGCAAATACTTGAGCACGCAAAAAATGAAAATGTTGCATTCCTAGTAATTGGAGATGTATTTGGCGCGACAACGCACACAGATTTGTTCCTTCGAGCAAAAAAACAAGGAATTGAAGTTGTCGTTGTTAACAACGCATCAATAATCAACGCAGTTAGTGTTACCGGCCTCGAGCTCTACAGGTTCGGACGAGTCGCAAGCATAGTATTTGACGACGATGATTGGCTGCCAGAAACACCTTATGATATAATTCTTGAGAACAAAAAGAATGGATTGCACACGCTCTGTTTGCTCGATATAAAAACAGCAGAGCCAAGCAAAGAAAATTTGCGAAAAGGAATAAACAAGCCAGAGCCTGCAAGATTCTTGAGTCTAAATAAAGGACTCGAAATCCTGAAAAAAATAGAGCAGAAACGAGATGAAAAAATAATTTCAGACGACAAATTAGTTATTGGTGTTGCAAGACTTGGAAGCGAACATCAAATAATTAAAGCAGGAACTCTGAAAGAAATAATGAAGTTCGACTTTGGAAAACCACTTCATAGCATAATCATTCCAGGAAATCTTCACGACATCGAAAAAGAAATGCTCGAATTATGGAAATAATTCATGTCTTCATTTTTTCTCTTCTTGTTTTTTAGGTTTTCTTCTCTTTCAAGTACAATTCTAGAAATATACTACACCAAAGCATTGCTTCATCAGATTTGTAGAGGAACCTGTTGAAAATTTTTCCATTCGAATCATACACTTCATAGAACGTCCCGTATTTTTTTATCAACGATTCGTACTCGCAAAGATATGTCTTGAGAAGCTTATCATCAACACCATCAAGTGTTTTCATGTAGCAAAGACCTAAATGAATCCAAAGAGTGTCTTTTTGATAACCAGGTGCAAAAAAATCTGCGAAATGAATTTTTTTAGAAACATCTTCTTTTGTCGTGTATCTCATAGGCCAAGGTTCGTCCAGTTTTTTCTCATGTATTCTATTTATTATCTCGCGATGCAACGTTTTATTTACGAATAATTTTGTCCAGAATGGAAATGTGTTTGCATCACCAGAGAATATTTCCTTGCCTGATAAATCCTCAAGGAAATAATGATAATGATTTCCTTGATGGTGAGCGTAGCGAGCCTTGGGGTTTAATTCCCCGACCTTTAGGTCGAGTTAGTAGTTTCTAGAAAAATTTATGACGCGGCTTCGCCGCAGAATTTTCTGCGGACGAAACAGCGCTATCAAATTTTCGAACCTTTAGAT
>CAITEO010000046.1 GCA_903891505.1 uncultured Candidatus Woesearchaeota archaeon | reverse complement strand
CTTTCTTCCTCAGATAATAATATATTCTGAGGATCATGAATTGCATAAAGTGAAGAAGCTACCTTCTGAAGCCCTTCTCTTGCCTGAACTATGTACTTGATTTTTTTTGTTGTCCCATTCCGTTTCAACGTATACTCTTTAAGCTCCTTCTTCAGAACTTTTTCTTTTGGAACAACCAACAATTTTATCTCAGAAATAGATGTCGTGTCTAGAAATACTCCTAGAATTTCATCCATGAACTCTTCAAGTATGAATACAGCATTCTCAAGAAAAGCGTGTAGAAGCTCATCATCATAAAACCAAATATTCAAAAGCATTTTTTTGTGGTCATCGACTTGCACTGTTTTCTTGTTAACTGAATTTTTTGATGTAAGAATAATATATGCACTTTCAGTGGCAAGAGAATATACTACTCTTGGCTGACCCTTGTCCCTATTTCCTATTCTCTCACTTTTAACTATTCCTGCAATTTCTAAGAACCTTAAGGACTGGCTGATGTTCGAAACGGAGGTATTCGCCCTCTCAGCCAGTTCTATAGGTGACTTTTTTGATTTCGCGAGGGCTTTCAGTATATCCCACTTTGCTGATGTAAAAAGCGCCTCGTGATCCATTTTTCTTCTCTCCCTACCTTACCCTCGGTGCTAATGTGTGCACCAGTATACATTTTTGTATGCTAATACCTTCTAGTTAGCACTTATATTTAAATATTTCGATTCCTATTGTAAATACACATTTATTGTAAATTTCATAGAAGAACAATTACATAAACACACAAACACAATAATTCAGTAATAAAATAATAAATGACATTACAAAAACACTATAATAACTAAAATAACACTAAAACAATAAAACAAACTTACAAACATAACTTAAATACAACACTTCAATAATTCAGTAATTTAGTAAACTTTAAATTTAACTGTTTAAAGACCTAAAAGAACTGAATATTACAAAACTACGAGTTAATAAAATTAGCTACTAGGCTCTAATTCATACCATGAGGATGAAGTCCAAAAAATACCTAACTTTTTTGTATTCTTCTCATAGAGAATAATATAATTGTAGTACAATCACCAATTATCTAACAACGCGTTCTTTTATACCATACACTAGCTCTATGTTTGAAAGTTCATCATACAATCCTTGCTTAGATTCATAAGCCGCATAAAGCAAACTGAGTTTTGATCTAATATCTGCAAACTCAGGATATGTTTTTGCAGCCTCCACAAATAACTTATCTTGCTCCAACCCTTTTATATTATTTAATAAATCTCTCTCTATAGCCATCGGATTTTTCAAAGTTTTATAAAGATTAAAGAGTTTAGTCATATCTGTATAAATTTCCCTAATAACTATTTCCTTGCTCAACAACTCATTGAACTCCTTTTTTTGCTCCAAAACATATATACTAGCAGTTATTCTATTTTCAGAATAAATTAACTCCTGATTTGCAATTTTCAAAAGAGCAATAACATGTTTGTAATGCGCATCATTAAGCAATAATAAGTGACTATCCTTCTGACGTTCACCATACTTCGTATATTTTAGTACAAAGTGCACAATAAAGGGTGTAATAAAAACACCAATCGCGAGTAGCCAAAGAAAGTTAATATACTTATCCTTGCACAAGAAGAATAAATAATGATACAAATACACAATAAACGATAGAACAAAGACAACTACAAAGAACACATATTTTTTTCTTTTCTCCAAATACTTGAGCTCCAATTTTTTAAGCTCATCTAGTTTTTTGTCAGCCTCTATCCTTTTTATTTTTTGTCTATAATCAATCTCTGCAATTAGAAGCACAATCAAGATGAGTAAAATAAAAACAATAGATTGGAGACTAAAAATAGATAGTCTCTCTTTACAAACAGAAATCACGGACGGATGTTCAATTCTTGGTGGAACTTTCGTTTCATTTATGCTTTGATTCATTAATTCTTCTTTTGATACATAGCAGTCTTTGACTAAATCAGGCATACTTTTTGAAGTTCCGCATTTATTTACATCAGCACAATCTCTGTTCTGTGTTCCTTTTCCACCACCATTATCTGCAATATTATCAACTATACAAATTCCCCAATCACTACATTGCCAAGATTCTTCGCATTCTGTTTGTTGCACTTGCTCTTGATTATTATTTGCACCTCCACTTTGTGTATTCTGATTTGCCTGATTTATCTGACCTGCGTTTCCTGTAGCTCCTGCACCTGCGTTAGCTCCAGCAGCTGCGCCAGAAGAACCACCGCTAGAAGAACTACCACCTGAATTGCCTCCTCCATTGCTCGAGCTACTTCCTCCAGATCCACCATTTGAGGAACTACCACTAGAGCTGCTGCCACCAGAAGAACCACCACTAGAACCACTACTGCTTGATCCATTCGTGTTATTTTGATTCGTCTGATTTGCTTGAGCACAAGAACCACAATCTCCAGGACAAGTATTACAGTTTTCGTATTTGTCGCAAAATAAATCTCCACAAACTAGAGGTGGAGAAACTAAAATTATCTCCTTGAATTTACCAGTTTCCCATGTAATTTCTGATCTATTATACCGTCCATATAATTTACTTGCATTTGGTATATTCTCATAACCAGGCAATATTCCTTGAAAAACAACCACTGATGCAGGAGCAGAATTTACTTTAAAATTTAATAGTTCATTCTGCTTTGGACCTGCATTAAACTCATCTTTTCCATTACAAGACATAACTCCAAAATAACCAAGATATTTTGTAGTGTAAGTGCCACAAAGATTACCCAAAGAATCATAAACACTTACTAAAGTTCCGGATGGTGCTGGCATATTAAATGAATTCACTTCACCATATATCTCTGTAGGTAAAGGTGGTACTGCTAAAACAACAGGAAATATAATTAATATAAATAAAGCCACAACTATAAAATTAATAAATTTTCTCTTTGAATTGTTGATTAAATTTTTTATTTTCATCCTTGCACTCTATAGTTTTTGTACTCTTTTCTTGTCTTTTTATTCTTCATCATATTCACAATATATTTAGATTAATATCTAATTAATATACAACTAAACTTGCACTTTCATTCATAAGTATCCAATAACCCTCCATTGGTATCATCACAGTAAGATTGCCTTCAGCACCAGGCATATACAGCAACCATTCTCCATTTACTGCAATAGTCCTGTATGTCTCAACTCTCGTATACTTACCCTCAATTTGTGCAAGCACGTCTGTAACATTTCTTATCTCATCAGTCGGGTAACCTATAAAGTTCCAACCAGTATAAAGTTGAATTTGTGTATTATGATATGCATAGCCCTCTTTATAGTACATCCCTTGCTCGTTCATAATTATTGTATATCCTTTTTTTCTACTTATAGAGTTCAAAGATTGTGTTGCCCACGTAGGAAGATCTGGTTTATAACTAGACCAAGAATCATTCAAATTAGTAGAATCATACATAAATATAGCATAATAGTTGAGTTTAGTTTTATTTAGTCCAACAAGTGATTCATTCACAGGCGTCTCGAGAGTTTCGCAGTAAAATGAAACAATATTTATTCCCTGCATTAAATCTACTGAGCAGTTTTCAGGAGGAGTATAATATATGTATGCTTGAGCTGTAACTTTTCCTGATATAAAATCATGCATCTCTGAAGGTAGTATGAATGATACAAACGTGATTGCGACGACAAAAACCAATGCAAAAGCCATTCTGACAAAAATAATTAGTCTCATTTCTTCATCTCCTCAAAGTCAATGTACCAACGATTTTGCTTTTGATCATACTTGAATACTATGTTATGTTTCTTTTTCAGATTTACAGAGAATAGGAGTGGTCTTGGAATAGTTGTTTCGAACGAGCTACCTCTCGAATAGAGCTTTCGTTTAATGTCCATTGTGATATGTTCGTAGTTTCCCTTTAAATATTTTACTTATATTAATACTTAAAAAAATACTTATATTGTTTAATAGAATAGAAGAGAATAAAGAAAACGAGAATTAGCTAGAGCGACTTCATCCTCTGCACAACTGCCAAGGTACAAAATAATTCCTGAGGAATTATGAAGAAAATGCAAAGCATTTTCTTGTATTCTCCCATCGCTAATAAATTAAAAAAACAAAAACAAAAAAACTTGTACTCAAAGCTTCTCATGACACTTCTTGCACGTCTTCCTTACGATAGGATTTTTATGCCCACAGTGCCTACACTTCTTCCTTAGGAAGAACAATACTAGCAACAATATTATTATTGTCACTAGCACATAAATCATTATCTGTGGTGTTACATACTTGAGCTCGAGTATTGCTTGCTTAGTCTTTATTAAAACGGATTCTCTTTCTCCGTAAAGAACTTTAACATTTATCTTGGGGTTCTGAGTTGCATCAGCCTCAGTCATTGTAGAAACAATTACTAAAGTCGCAGTGCTTTCGGGTTTTATTCTAGTAGCACTATTTGTACTGAAAACTAAGTACTCTCCATTAACATAAACATCCTGTAACTCAGCAGCTGCATAGGCATCCACTGTTCCTATATTCTTTACTTTCACGAGGAACTTGCTTCCTGTTTTCTGGAAAAGAACATCAACTATTTCTATTTCTGCACCATCACTAATGCTTACTTTTTCAGCGGAAAGGCTTTTTTGCAAAGTCTGTTCTAAAGACTTTGGAGATTCACCATAGATTGCGTTTATATCAAGAGTTATATTCTCACCCACTATACCTATTGTCTTTCCGTCAGCATCCTTAAGAGAATATGTAAGAGTTTTGAATTCATTCGGACCTATAAAAGTTGGATCTGCATCATCAGGTATAACTGATGTATTACCATCCTGATTCAACTTTAATAAAATATTCTTGAAATAGGTCGCTATTTGAGCTTTATTCTGGTATGTAATTTCTAGGTTGTTCGTGGCTGTATTGATTATCGCAGATGCTATATCTATATTCAAGGGATATGTTGGAATTGGAAATCTATCAAGATCTTCAACTTGAGCAATTGTATTAGATGGCGTCCTTGATCCCTGACCAAACTTGACAAACACACTTAAGCCAGTCTGTCTTCGTATATATGTTGCGCTTCCAATAAGCTCGTTACCTACAAGTGTACCAACTTCAAGTTGGCTTTTTGAAATATATGCTTTGACTTGATCAGGAACATTTGAGAAACCAATAAATAAAACAGGATCTGCACCTGAGACGACACTTTGTTCTATGAATTCACCATTAGTCAACACGGCTTGTTTTCTTGGTGCACCATATTTTGTAGTATAAATCTGTTGATAAAGTTTGACAACCTCTATATTATTGTCAAATCTATCTCCTGTGTTTATTACTTTGGGAGAATACTGATCAAGCGCAGTCTTAACTTCTCTATCTACTTGACCATAAATTATTATTTCATTAACAGTTTTGCCCTGAAGAAATGTTGATATTTGATTAATTGTTCTTCTGTTTGCAAAAAGCACGTAATATCTACCCTGCACGGCGAGAGGTGCAACAGATATTGCATTGTACCCGTAGGATGGATCTATTACTATGAACTTTGTTATATCAGTAAGGTTCTGAGCCAACTCAACATTACCATTAGTAACTCTAGTCTCTTTAACATTTTTATAACCATCCGCTTCAAGCATGGCTTTGTATCCTACAACAAAAGGAGATGACCTTGAACTTATTAGTTCTATTCCATCTACAGTCTTAGGTATTGAATAGGGCAGTATAGTCGCATGTCTTGGACTAGTTAAGAAATTGCTTTGCTCGCCTTTTAGATTGCCATAAAGTACTGCAGAATATACGTCTGTCCAATCGGCAGAGTTTATTATTATTCTTGTTTCTGCAGAAACAGAAACTGCAAAAGCTGAAACTGAAAGTATCAGCAAAAAAACTATCAATAAAGATTTAGTAATGGTGTTAATATTCTCTTCCAAGCAATTCGCCCCCTGTTGTTACTTGGAATGAACATCATTATTATTTAAACTTTTCTTTAACATGACTTTTGCAAAGAAAATAATTGGCTTAATCTAGAAGAATTAACATATTACTATCTAAATGGTGAGAGATGTTAGTGTTCATAAGATCCAAAGAAACTGAAAGTTTCTTGGACATAGAAAAACATTAGTTTTCCTCTGAACTAATTAGTACCAACTATATTTTCAGCCTTAACATAAAGATGACAACGTATGTTTTTATGAACAATCAACAGCTCTATTCTCAAAACACTAAGACTAAATTAAAAATGAACTTTGTCACAGTAAATGATAGGATATTTACCTTCTTGTGAATAACATAAATCCGGTGCCGACGATGAACATTAAATATATTATTACATAATAAGTAATAATTACACAAACATAAATTTCTAATTAATTCTCTATTTTATTACAACAATATTTTAACTATATTACATAATAAGTAATAAATAGCTAATTAAATACGAAAAAAAGATAATATTTATAAATAACTTATTACAAGATAAGTATTAGATAAATAAACTATCATCCATGGAAGGCAATATGTTTACACAGCTCAAAGAAGGCAGACAATACTCTTTCTCAATTGAACTTTCTACAAAAGATATTCTCGACCAGAATTTGCCAGAAATTTTAAACACATTTGACAAAACATTCTCAGAAAGAAAAGATGTTGAAAGATTACAACAAAAAGATAACATAGACATACCAATTCACATATTCAGAGAAGGAAATAGTGGCCTTCGATCCATAGTTAAATATCTCAAAGAAGAAAAAAATCTAAATTTTTCTGAAATTGCCAAACTTCTAGGTCGTGACCAGAGAACTATTTGGAGCACATACGCCGCCGTAAAAACTAAAGAAAGGAAAAATAAAAAAATAAAAAACCTAAACAAAAAACAAACCTTAAAACAAAAAAATGATATAGACCTTCTAATAAATTCATCCATATTCAAAGATAGAAAACTTTCAATTCTTGAAAATACGGCGCATAATTTACTTCAAAATTATTCTGTTAAAGATGTTGCTAAATTACTAGGAAAAAATCAAATGACAATCTGGACTGTAAAGCGTCGCGCTGAACAAAAAATAAGAAAAAAGGAGACTATAAATGTATAAACCTAGAGGACAAAATAAAGTTGAAGCCATTAAGTTATTGGCAACAATTCTTCTAATCATAGTTCTGTTCACAACAATATTAATATGTAGTAAAAGCACATCAGCACTCCCTACAGGTGCAACAATAACATCTAATACAACTGATCTTCCTACATCCACAGCAGCATCAGCTTTAACTACAGCAGGAGGGTCATTCACCACACTAGTAATAAATGGTACATATCAGAACCCTAGATGGAAAGCTTATGTAGGTAACATAACAGGTATTTTAACTCTAGATGACAGCAACAACTATACTATATATGATTGGAATCTTACATCAATAAATGGAGAAATATTTGTGACTAGAAATTCTACAGTTAGCTGGTCTTCTATAAATTGCACAACCTCACAAAAAATTAACGCAGAAGACCACTTCTTGAATCTGAATGGAACTAGTGTAGATAGCATAAACAGAACCTTCAGCTCGACAGCACATAGAAGCTTCTATGTAGGTACAAATTATATAGGAAATAGCACTTGCAAGAGCATAGCAACATATGTTAATGACACAAAACAAAGCGCCAGCGAGAGTGCTGCATTCCAAGAAGTCTTGCTTACAGATACAGCCACTAACGTAATATATACAACGTTAATAAATGACAATACCCCAGGCTACAATAATGGCAAGTTCGATTTCCAGATGATAGTAGCTGAGGACGATACAAAACAAACTCCAACAACGTACTACTTTTATGCAGAGATCTCCTAGATAAATATGTAAAAGTAGAAGTTTTGAATTTTTATCTAATTTAACAAATCTTATGAGGAATTATCTCTCTAAAAATCCCAAAAATATTTAAATTTTTCAACTACACACATCTGCTAGCAAGTTAGCTAAATATTAATATAGCGAAATATTTATATATTAATATAGCAATTAGTACATTAGTTTAACATAAACCACACTTTTGGTGGACCATGGAAAGAAAACAACTCAACATAAGAATCGACGAAGAAATCCATACTAAAGCCAAAGTCACCGCTATTCTAAAAGGAATTACTCTTAATGATTATATAGAACAAGCCATACAAAAAGCACTCGAACAAGATAAGAATTTAACAAATAAAATGACTAGCAAAATAAAAAAATAAAAAAGTGACTGAATGACAATAAAAAAGAAAACAATTAAAATAAAAATCAATAGAATATGCTTAGTTCTAATTCTAATATTAACCCTATTATTAATACCATCAGTTAAAGGTTTAACTATATCAACACTACATAATTATACAATAACTAATAATCAAAGCTTGAGTTTCAATATTTCAGCATCTAGCTACAATGGATCAGTCACATATACTAGGACGCCTGCAAAAGGAACACTTACAGAAATAAATGATTCGCTGGCAACTTTTGATTGGACTCCTTCAATAGGAGAGAATGGAACATATCAAATAACATTTATCGCCACAGACAATACAGATAATTCAACACAGCAAAGCACCATAATAGTTACCAAGCAAAACAACCCACCTATAATTACTGGAACAACTATAGGTCCTCAGAACGTTGCACAGGTTTTACTAACTCTAACCACAGATAGAGCCTGCACCTGCAAATACAGCACAACGAATAAATCATACATTCAAATGGAATATACATTTAGTGCGACAAATGATGCAAGTACAGAATATCAAGGAAAAACACCTTCGCTAGGACAGGGACCTCAAACAATCTATGTACTATGCAACGACAATGATGGCGACTACATGACTCTTTCTCAGCAAATCAATCTTAACATAAATATGAAACCAACCGCAACAATAAGTCTTAGTCCTTCTCCTCCTCTAAAAGAGGGGACAGTAGAGGTCACATTAACATCTTCAGAGGATCTCATAGGTACGCCTGACCTAACATATTCATTTGATGACGATGCATCATTAAGAACAATATCACTAGTCGGGTCAGGAACAAGTTGGAGGGGATATCTGATAATAAAAAAAACAGATAGTGAAAGAGTTGGTAGTTTTTCATTCAAAGGAACTGATTTAACAAATCAAGACGGCACAGAAATAACCTCAGGAAAATTATTCCTCATAGATACTAAAGCACCTGATGCATTACAGAGCATAAATATAGAAAACCAAGATAATAGAATAAAATTAATCTGGGAAAAACCAACTAATGACAATGTAAATGAATACAAAATTTACAGAAAAGTAGATTCTGGAGGAGTCGAGCAAGTAGATTACATTGATTCTTCAACGAGCACAATCTACTATGACACAGCAATTGATTACAATAAAGCATATTATTACAGAGTTTCAGTTGTAGATGATGCAGGTAATGAAGGTGCACTTTCAAAAGAAGTTTTTACAACACATGTTCCAGTAACTGCTAGTTCAACAACAATTACTCAAACTACAAACACATCTCAAGTCACAAGTCTAGATAGCAGGTTACAATATTTGCTTGACCAAGAACTACAAAAAGCAGACAAAGTATTAATGGATGTTGGAAAAATAGACGAGACACTCACAAGAACTATTGGTTCAGATAATGTAGATGCAATTGACGCTACAGGCGTTCTAGCTAAACTAACAAGCAACAAGAACACAATCACAGATCTAAGATCGCAACTAGATGCATTAAAACAACAAAGTCTTAGTGAGATAGAATTTAACAATAAAGTCAGCGAAATACAGGGAAAAATAAATGATGTTTGGAAACTCACTCCAGTTGAAGTGCATGTATATGATTCTACATCATACCAAGAATTTACTGATGATGAAAAAACTAGCGGCATTTTATCTGAATATTTAGGCCAATATTACAAAGACCTCTCTGCAAAAGATAAAATTGCAGCGCTTGATAAAGCTAAACAGTTGCAAGATAGTTTTGTTGTAGATGTAAAAATAATAAAAGGAACGATAAAATATCCAGAAAAAACAGATAATGTCGCAATTGTGAAGAAAACTTTTTCATTCGATGATTCTCTAGGTAATGCTATGATATTGGAATCAATACCTAATAAAATTGCGAACATATCCGACATAACATTTTCAGAACAACCATTTATAGAAAATAATTACTCTTATTGGAAACCTACTGATGGTGTTAATGGCAAAAAAATCTATTATATTATTAATACTGATGCTAGCATGACTGATTTAAAAGAAATTAAAAGTTCTGTATTCATAGAAACTGATCTTGTAGCTAAAGCAAGAGACTCCATTACTGGTCAAGTCACAAATTTAAATAGTTCTTCTTCAGGAGGTGGTTTGATGCTTGCATTAATAATTGCAGGTGTTGTAATAATTTGCGGCTTATTTGCATATTATGTTTTCTGGTCTGAAGTCAATCCTTCTGAACAGAGTTTGAATAAAAATATGACGGATAGAAAAAATAGTTTTAATGTAAAATCTGCACTTTTCAAGAAGAAAAAAGAAAGCATACTTCCTGATCAATCTGAAAGAATAATATCACTTGAAAAATCAGATGACTCCATACATCACATGGCTGACAGCATAGAATTCAGAAGAGTTGTGCCTATAAATACTGATGTAAAAAATAAACGAGATTATGCTGAAATAAATAAAAGTTTAGATGATCTAAATGTAAATAAAGAAGAAATAATTGAAACTATGCAGCAAAAACTAGTGCAGAAAGAACAATACGAGCCATACAAAGGATACAAACAAGAAACTAAATATAATAGAGTAGATTTAGCTGAACTAGATGTTCTTCAACAGAAATTGACTTCAATGAAAATCAATCCTACTAAGATCGAGGATCTTGAGGAATTCGATGTACTTAGAGCTAAAACTTATGAAATAAAAAAACTTTGTGACGAACTTGAGGAACAAAGCATAATAGAGTTCACTAATAAAACCAAGGCGCATCTTGAAAAATCCCTATTATATATAGCAAAACGTGTACCACCTAACGTAGCACAAATCAAAGAGGAAACTAATGTATCTAGTGAGATTGCTAAAGTACAAACGTCTATTGCTACATCAAATATAACTGATAATAATACGTCAACATCAGACAAATATAACAATAGACTTGTGCCTGATGAAAAAGCATTCATATTGCCTGATGGAACAACAATAAACAGCGTTAAATCTCTATGTGATCGCCTAAGAACAATGGATGATAATACGTTCAAACAACACGTAAACGCAGCAAAGAACGACTTTGCTAATTGGCTTCGAGACGTATTCCAAGAATATGACTTAGCTCACAAAGTTAGAAACGCATCATCTAAAGAAGAAATGATAATAATACTTGAATAAGCTAATAGAATAGACTTAAACATATAATAACAAACAACAATAAAATAATTGAATTAATACTAATTCAAACAATCAAAAGGATATTGTGGCCCTGCTTCTTTAAAGATGGTTCTTTCTGCATACAACATACATAAATCTGAGAGTTATTTGGCAAAATTGACAAAAAGCAGTAGAATAAAAGGTTGCTCTGAGAGAAATATGATTAATGTAGCCAAGGCACTTGGCTTCAGCGAATATGTGAAGCAGAATTCAAAAATCAAAGAGGCCAAAAAATTAGTGAAACAAGGCATTCCTGTAATCGTTGATTGGTTCTCTCCAGAAGAAGCAGGACATTATTCTGTTGTTGTTGGAATCAACAAAGCACACATATTTCTAGCAGATCCTCATTTTGGTGAGATCAAAAGACATAAAATTAATTGGTTTGAAGAAAGATGGTTTGATACACCCCATAAAAAACCTATTCTAAAAGAAATTATAGTAATATATAGATAAACTTGTGTAGATAAACTTGTGTAGATAAACTTGTGTTAATATCAACCTATTAGAAAATAACTAAAAACTGAACTAAAAATAAAGATGAAAATAAAAAAAAAGTATTCTTAAGGTGCTGTTGCTGTGAATCTTACTGTTCCGGTGCATAGACCGAATGGGTTTGGTGGAACATACAATTGCCAATAAGTATCTAGTGTAACAGGAGTTACATCTGAATATTGTTTGATAATTGTAGACCCCACATCTTTATTTGTTGTTGCAAGAACAGTCTTCGCAGCCCATGCAGTAGAAACATTACTTGAGAATCTCTCATTCTGAATGCTTATGTTGTTTCCGTACTGACAGATTAAACCAATACCATCGCCTTGAGTTGCGCCATATCCTAGGACACTAACATTTATGTTCATGTTTCCAAAGTTAGTCACAGTGGCAGTTATATTATTTGAAGTATCCAATACGCTAAGGTTTCCATAGTCTATTACATCCGTAACATTTAATGCATATAATGGATTTATTTTTGTTGTATTAGTTCCTGATCCTGTAAAATTAAATGAGCTTGTAGCTGTAACGTTGCAAGTCCAAGTTCCATTATTAGCGAAATAATACGTATCAAACATGCACGAGTAATTCGCATAGAACTGGCCATCATTACTAAGTTCTACACAAGTTGAATTAGTGTAGTGCCATGCTCTAGCATCAGAATCACTTGATTGATTTGCCTGATAATAAAATGTTGCGTTGACTCGTATCAAGTCGTTGTAGCCATTCCAATTTCTTATTGTTGCATTACACTGAACTGTTCTTGTAGACCCTGCATTAAGAGTTACGTTTGTTGGTGCTGGTGCGCCTACGATAACATATTTTACCTCTGGAAATGCATGAGTAACATTCACTCTGGTTGTAACATTTACTAAATCATAATTGTATGATGAAACAAAGCCTACAATTGAAACAAATGTTACAAGTATTACTATCCCAAATACGAGATAGGTGAAAAGTTTTGCCGCGATTTTTTGGTCTTTCATTTTAGTCTCAGGGATACTTATGATCCTAGTTCAAGATAAAAGTAGTATCTTGTTATTGCTGTTGTTACGTCGTCTGGAACCATTATCTGATAGTCAACATTTGTCCCATTCTGATAGGATGAATGTCCTTGATCTAGTGGAGAAACATAAATTAAGTCTGTGCCGCTTGACATAAGAACTTCAGGGAACTCAGCAGAGGCAATATTTTGTGCTGTATTATTAACAAAAGTAGCCATGCTTTTGCAACTATCTGCTGAAATAGTTTTTCCTGCAACAAAAATAGGAGGATGAACTGTTGAATTAAATGTTCTGTTTATATCATCTATACTTGTTGATATAAATCCTAAAGATGATTGCTCTGATGATATTAAAGTTGTATTGGAACAGTTTACTGTTGACCATCCTATTGTGGATGCTCTTGAAACATAGAGCCTTCCTGTAATCTGTGATGCACTAAGTGCCCATTGAAATATTGAAAATCCTGAAGCGTCATCTAAAGTTAGAACTCCAGAAACATTACCAATGTATGCTTTCCAATCAACATCCTGCTGACGGGCGTTAAGATCTATTGTATTAATTGTTCCGCCTGCATCTGACCTATTGTCAGGGATTACAGTAACTGCAGTTGATGATGAAGACGTTCCTACTATTGCACCAGCCGGATCTGCTCTGACTTGTGTTGATAGGAATGTAAATAATATTATCGATAGAGCCAATGTGAACGCGATGACGGGCACTGCGCTTCTATGCTTTTGTGGGGTTTTCATGGGGTGGGCACCTTTTCTGTGGATGGATTGTGAATGTGTTTGATTAGTTTGATTATTTGTTTGTGGGGGTTTGTGGGGGTTTATTAAAAATAAAAAAATAAAAAAATAATTTGTTGACTTACTGTAGTTCTACCCAGAAATAATAGGGTGTAACTCCATGCTGTCCAAGTTGACCGTTCTCAGACACAAGAAGCTGGAAGTCGTATTGATTACCATCATATCCTGTGATGTAACTTCTTGCGCCTCTAGTCTTGTTCTCAAGGATTGAGGTAAAAATCAAGGTGGACTGAGTGTCGCTCGTCAATAGAACAGCGGGGAAATCAGCGAACTGTGACGCGTTATTAACATATGTGTATGTTGTTGGGCAGCCACTTAGTTGCGTATATCCTGTGTCGAATACTGGATGATTAGTCATATTGTATGTTGTATTTATAGAATCATAGTCAGTATAATTGATTCCGTAGAAATCCTGCCATTGATATAGGAAAGCAGAATCTGTAAGTGTTGGTGCACAGGCAATTGTCGTCCATGTTATTGAATTATTAACTGATGCATAGACTTCTCCTTGAGGATTAGCTGCAGCCCAATCATAGAATCTGTATCCAACTGAATTTTCTAATATTATAGTACCTGAGACATTTCCGTAGAAACCCTGCCAGGATTTTGTCTGTGATACACCATGTATCCATAGCTGTGTTAAATTTCCAGCTTCTGCATTTACTGTTGCAGGAGGATATAGGCCAGTATCGCCAGTCTGTGACTGTATATAGTCTATTGTTTGCGCACCTAGTGGTACGTTTACTGCAAATACTGATCCTGCGAACGCAGCTATAAATGCGAGCGCGACGAACAGTACTAGGGTTTTTTGTCGAAACATTGTCTTTGCACCTCTTTACTTCATTTGTGGGGAATTTTTATTTATCGTCGATAGCGACCCGTGACAGGTCACAATTAGTATACAAATATGTATACTAATATATAAATATTTCGTTTTGTAGCCAATTTAGGCTATTGAGAGGATTTCTAGACGATAAAAAATAACTCTTTGGCGCAAATATTAAGGACGAGAATCAATCCAGCCAAACTTCCAAAAAAGGCCTAAACATCTCAAAATCGTAAAAAAACAACATACCTCCTAAGTTAAGACGAGATATGTTAGTGTTTGTAAAACCAAAAAAACATAATTGTTTTCTGCACAAAAAAATCATGGATTTTCTCGGGTTTTCTGCACGCGTTCGCGCTCTCGCTCAACATTCATAGAGTAGAAAAGCCAAAAGCTTTTTTCGTATAACATCTTTCAAACTAAAAAAATTAATACTAATGAGTTCTTAGAATTTCCATTAATTCTTCTTTTGATTTTGCAGAGGATACTTTCAAAGCAAGCTCCTCGAGCTTGAAAACATCTCTAATCCAATTCGCGAAGTCATTTCTTTGTCCATCAACATGGAATATGAATGTCTCATCTTTCATCCTAGGTAATTCTGCAACAAGATGCTGTATGGAGAGCAATTTACCTCCATCAACAAGAAGAAATGCTTGATCAACAGGCGCTACCATATGATATGCCTTGAATTTCTCAGATGCAGCAACAAGGTTCTTGAATTCCATCAATCTTTTTTCCATTTCTTGCTCCCTATCTGAGAGTACTTTCTCAGCTGATGCAACTTGTCTCTTTGTCAAAAGCCAATCTGATTCTAAATCCTTAAGAACATCAATGCTTCTTGCAATCTCCTCTTCTATTTCACCCTCGTGAAGAAAGAAAGCATCTCCTTTATGGATTGAGTCGTGATATTCTTTCATTCTCACCATTAAATCTTGATTCAACAGATTTCTTGTTCCTTTTTTGTGACCGAGTAATCTTCTTTCAAGTTCGACGAAAAATGAAGGTAATGACCTACGCGACAATATCTCTTCTTCTTTTTCTTCTTTTCTTATCTGTTGTGGTTGCTGTCCGCTCTTGAGCATGACAACTTGTTCTATCTCATGTCGTTCAGGTCCCTTATCCTTGGAAAGTTCTGCAAGATAATCATGAGGTATTCGCTTGTATTCGTCTTTGGCTTGCAAAGGTGATTTTAAATCCTTAGTATATTGGGGTTCTTTTTGAAGTTCTTTTCTTGTAGAATTATCTTTTTGCATCTGGGATACATTAATGCGTTGCATCATTGTGTCAGGCAATGACCCTGGAAGTCTATTCTTTACTCCGTTTTCTGCGTCCAGAAAATTCGTTGATTTTTCTAATTTCTCTTTTTTCTTTGAGAATAATCCCATTACAACCCCTTTTTTGAAATGAATAGAAATAAGGGTTTATAAAATTTGCTTTTGATAGGGCTGATATGCACCCCTCTTAATTAATAGAAATTTTTATATAGTAGCTCTCGTCTAAAATTAGCATTCTTACAACAAATTTATTGACGAGGT
>CAITEO010000045.1 GCA_903891505.1 uncultured Candidatus Woesearchaeota archaeon | reverse complement strand
AAATAAAACAAAAAAAGAATTTACTCTTCTTTGACCATCTTCGGGATTGCTTTGTTGATTATCGGAAGTATTTTTTCAAGTTCTTCCTTTGTAAGTCTTCCCATTTTTGCGAACGTCCATTCGCCTGAGTCCATGAGTCTGTTCTCTCGTGAAATTTGTAGTTTTGGAACTCCGTTGTTGTATGAAAATACACTAACTCTAAGTCTTGTTACTTCAAATTCTATTGATTCGCCAAATAATTCCTTGTCAAGTCCTTTATCGAACGCCATTTTATTCCTCCTAACCATTGCATATTCTTTTTTACAGTTTTTACAATTGTTTTATTCAAAGAAAATGGAAACATTAATTAAATGTATTGGTTTTTCTTAGAAATGTCGATGATGAGGTTATTCCCGGCTGAATGGTGATGAAAAAATAAGTAACTGCTGAGACAATTATTTTTTAGACAGTATTCTAGTTAACTCCGTCACAACATCTCAGGTTTCATCGACGTGCTTAAACTTAAATTCCTTAGGAGATGGTTCTTTTTTATACAACCAGTTTCTAAGCATTATTGGAGTTAATATTGTTGTAAGAAGCGCCATTAAAATGATTGACACATAAATATCTTGTTTGAAGTATCCTGCATTTAAACCAATGAGTGCTATTATCATCGCCATTTCTCCTCTTGGAGACATGCCAAACCCAACAACTTCTGAATCCTGCTTACTCATTCCTTGTAATCTTGCTGGAATATAGCATCCTATAAACTTGGTGAGCACCGCAACAGCAGTTAATGCAAAAAGAAATACAACAACCATTAAGTTTATTTCTTTTAGATTCACAAGTATACCTAGCGAAACAAAAAATATTGCGCCGAATATTATTTGTAAATACTCTGCTCCTTCGAGGTAACTTTTGCCGTTCCTTATGACTATGCCCTCAAGTACAACTCCTGCAAGGAACGCACCAATAATCGCGGATAGACCTATGAATTCTGCGACAAGCGCATAGAAAAATGCGACCATCATCGCGATGATAAAGATCATTTCAGGATATTTTCTGGATGTGTTTGTTCTATCGAACTTTATTATCCATCTAGATATTAGTTTGTTGCCAATCACTATGCCAAGTCCTAAGAACAACACGCATTTCAACACAACCCAACCAATAGATACAATTGAAACTAACCCGACAACAATTTCTTTCGAAAATACTAAAACTAAAAGACTCAAAACATCATCAATTACTGCTGCGCCAATAATCGCTTTCGCGGCCTCCGTCTTAAGTTTGCCCATTTCCCGAAGAACGTTCGCTGTTATCGCAATACTTGTTGCAGTTAGCGCAGTTCCTACAAAAATAGAGCTTTGAAATCCAAACCCGAAGAGTTTTGATAAGAAAAAGCCACCTATAAATGGAACAATAATTCCGATGAGCGCAATTAATGCGTACTTCCACTTGAGAATATCCTCTATTTTAAACTCGAGTCCAACAACGAACAAAAGAATAATCGCGCCAAGTTCAGCTAAGCTTTTTACAAAGTCAGTGTACGTTACAAGACCTAGAACGCTAGGCCCTATTATTATCCCAAGTATTATTGCACAAATAACTGCTGATTGATGTATTCTAGATGCAATTAAATATCCTGCTAGTGCTACAAAAAGCAGAACGCACATCTGGAAGACAATCGATGATAATATCTCCATACACAATACACGTAATATTAAATATATAAACTTTCTTCGCTTCAAACACATTTCTTTAAGAAAACCTTAAAAACAACAAAGTCAACACCGAATGTATAATGACTGAATTAGATCAGATTGATGTAAATCTTAGAACGAGTGATGAGCAAGCTATACGTGGAACATTATTTTCAAATCTGAATTCTAAGAAAGGCCTTATTCTTCTTCATCAGCTCGGAAAGAATAGAGACTCGTGGAAGCCTTGGATTGCAGAATTTCAGAAGACGCACAACGTTCTAGCACTTGATCTTCGGGGACACGGCCAGAGTTCTGGCAGTTTTCAGGATTTTTCAGACGATGATTTTAATGCTATGAAAAAAGATGTTGCTGCAGCAGTTGATTCGCTTGGCAAGCGAGGAATAGAGCCAAAACAAATCTCAATTATGGGCGCGAGCATCGGCGCGAACACCACTCAAAATTACGTAAGCGTAAATCCTCATGACAAAGCAATCCTGCTATCGCCAGGACTTAATTATCGCGGAATAAAACTCACAATGAAAGACAACGCAGCCCTTGTCGTCGTAAGCGAGGAAGATGCATATTCTTGTGATTCTGTACGTGAACTTGAAAAGATAAGTCCAAAATCGAAATTCATTTACCTAAAGAACCGCGGACATGGGACGAACATGCTCGACGCGAAACTCGTGAAAGAGATTGTGATTTTCTTGAACAAGTAAATTTCTTGAATATATTTCGTAAGTATTATAAATAAAAAGATTTGATTAGATATTAGAAAAAGAGGGATTTGAAAAGAGGGATTTCGTGAAGATAGTATTTTTTGACTTGGAAGACTGGGAAGTGGAGTATTTCCAGAAGAGAATCTTCAATCAGGATGTTGAATACTACAAGACGTCAATCCAGGAAACTCATTCTGATACTATTTACAATGCAGATATTATTTGTTCGTTCATATTTTCTCCTCTGGGCAAACAAACGCTTGACAAATTCAAAAAACTCAAGCTCATTGCAACAATGAGCACCGGCTACGATCATATCGACATGGATGAATGTGCCAAACGAAACATTGTTGTTTGCAACGTTCCTGTGTATGGCGAGAACACGGTCGCTGAACACACGTTTGGACTCATACTCAATTTGTCAAGAAACATTTACAAGGCATATAATAGGACGTCGAAAGGAAAATTCTCATACGATGGACTTATTGGTTTTGACATAAAGAACAAAACTCTTGGCGTTCTTGGAACTGGAAGAATTGGTCAACATGTAATTAGAATTGCGAAAGGCTTCGAAATGAACGTCGTCGCGTACGATCCATTCCCAAAACCTGAATTACAAAAAACTCTTGATTTTAAGTACATAACTTTCGAGGAACTCCTCGCATCGTCAGATATTATAACAATTCATATTCCGCTTAACAGCAGCACATATCATTTGATTAATAGAGATAGCATTCAAAAGATGAAAACTGGCGCGATGATTATCAACACATCAAGAGGTCCGATTGTTGAAACAAACTCGCTCCTCGAGGCACTTGGCTCGGGAAAACTTGGAGGGGCAGGTCTTGATGTTCTTGAAGGCGAAGCAATGATAAAAGAAGAGAAAGCTGTGCTCCACCAAAACAACGATGTTGGACGCGAGCAGATGGCAACCTTATTGCAGGATTATGCTCTCATGCGAATGGAGAACGTTATTGTTACTCCTCACCTTGCATTCTACAGCAAAGAAGGAGTTACAAGAATTCTTGATGCAACGCTCGATAACATTTTCGATTTAATCGAGAATCGCGGCATAAGAAATAAAGTTGTTGTAAAAAAATAGACAAAAAATGAAATAAAAAAATAATAAAATTAAAAAAATTATTTATGTAAACGCCTTCTTCACATCCTTCGAAAACATCAAGTATCCGCCGATTGCTCCTTGTACTCCAATGCAGATTATTCCAATCACAACCTCTCCCCAATGCATATTAGCAACGCTGCCCGCAATTGTTACATTGAACAAAAGTATATGTTGAAACAAAACAATTAACCAATAAATTACTCCTAAAGAGCAAAGTATTATCTCCAGCGTTCTTGCGCATTTTTGTGCCCGCCACAATCCTTTTCCCACAAAGAATGCTAGTGCTGCGAAACCCAATATTAATATACCTTCAATAATAGCTCCTGCATAAATATATACTCCTGAAAATAGTATTTTATCTATGAGTAAAGATACCTCGTCAAGAAATGGAATCAAAGAAAATCCTCTTGCACCCACACTTAGCAGCGTCAAAAGCCCAGATATGACGCCGATTCCTGCAGCAACATATTTCAGGATTGAAATCATTTTTACTCCATTCGGAATCTGTTTAGTAGAAACTGCTGTTTTTGAATTACTAATTTTTTCATTAACTTTCAATTTAGCCATTAAAAAATCCCTTCAAATATTTAATATACTTATTTAATACACTAATAGTATCCTTTTTTCTTGAATTTATATATTTTTGTGTCAAATATATTTTCATGTCAAGCTTATTTTCGTGTCAAACATAATTCATTTCCATTAACTTTTTATTCTAAGCATCATTCTAATATTTTATGAGAATGAAAGTAAAAAAGTTGCAGCCTGATGCAAAATTGCCTGCGTATGCGATTGATGGCGATGCAGGAATGGATATTTTTTCAATCGAAGATTGCACCATAAAACCAGGAGAGAGAAAAACACTGCATACTGGAATTTCCTACGAGCTAGAACCAGGTTTTGTTTCACTAATTTGGGATAAGTCAGGTCTTGCATCAAAGCACGGTTTAACAACGCTCGGTGGCGTCATCGAGCACAATTACCGCGGAGAACTAATGATTATACTTCTAAACACATCAGATGTTGAATATCACGTAGAAAAAGGTGATAAGATCGCCCAGATGCTAATTCAACCTGTAACAACAGCGAAGATCGAAGAAGCAAACGAATTATCTGATAGCACTCGCAAGGACGGCGGCTTTGGAAGCACGGGACGAAAATAAGACCTCAACTTTTCTCTTCAATTAACTATTTATACTAATTCAATCAAACTTAGTTTTACTCTTAATAATATATTTTATTCTATCATCATTCTGCGCGTACGCGCAGCACTACCAGCCAAGGGCTGGATTAAACAAGATATTATTAGTTTTATTTGAAATAAATGATAGAATAGAAGAAACAGAAAAGAAGAAATAGAAAAGAAAAACAAAAAGAGAAGAAACAAAAAACTAAAAATATCAGAACTAAAACAAAAAAAAGTCGACGTAGCAAATCTACTCCAAGTATCCTCCTTTCTGCAAGTTCCAGAGTTTTCGATAAATTCCCTTGTGCTTAATTAATTCGTTATGTGTTCCAATTTGTGCTACTTTTCCTTCGTCAAGCACAACTATCAAATCTGCACTCATTACAGTACTTAGGCGATGCGCGATGATTATTGATGTTCTTCCTTTCATCAAATCGTGAAGTGCAAGTTGTATTTCGTGTTCCGTTTCGGAGTCGAGCGAGGATGTTGCTTCGTCAAGTACAAGTATTCTTTTATTCGCAAGTATTGCTCTTGCGATTGAAACACGTTGTCTTTCGCCGCCAGAAAGTTTTACTCCGCGTTCGCCAACAATTGTTTCTTCACTCTTCGGCATCCTGCTAACTATATTATCTAACTGTGCAAGTTTTATGGCGTTCATAACTTCATCACGAGTTGCCTCCGGCCTTGAGAATGCAATGTTGTTGTAGATTGTGTCGTCGAATAACACGCAGTCTTGAGGAACAATGCTAAGTTCTGAGCGGAGCGATTCTTGTTTGAAACTATTTATGTTCTTACCATCAATTAATATCGCGCCTTCCTGAACATCATACAATCTGTAGAGTAATTTTACAACTGTTGATTTTCCTGCGCCTGATGAACCGACAAGTGCAACTCTTTTGCCTGCTGCAACTTTAAGTTTCAAATCAGATATTATTTTTCGCTCTTTGTAACTAAATGATACATTCCTGAATTCTATTGCCCCTCGTCCGACAACAAGTTCTTTCGCATTTGGTGCATCTATTATTTCATTATGCGATAACTCATATTTGAAGAGCGCATCGAAGTCCGCCATCGCTCGATAATAGCTTCTAATTCCGCCGACAAATCTATATAACGGACTTGTTAAGTTTCCGTAGATTGTGTAGATAAATACTATCTCTCCGAGAGTTATGTCATTATTCATAAATCTCATGAACGGCAATACAAGAAGCGCGACAATTCCTATTCCAATTATAAATGTTTGACCCGCAGTTAACCACCTATAGTAATCCCAGTTCTTAAGAAGAGCATCTTTTGTGATTTTTCCTTTCGCATAATATCTACTCTTCATCGCGTTTTCTTTTCCGAAGTATTTTATTGAGTCAATATTTATGAAAACATCACTTATGTATGCTTTCTCATCATCTTCACGATCATTCGCTTCTATGTTTGATTTTCTCAAAACTTTATTTATCGCTAGACTAAATGTCAAGAATACGACAACTATGATTACGATTATTAAAGACGTTACCCAATCAAATACAAAGACCGCTATAACTACCGCAATCACTTGAACAACGAGCGGAATCATATCAAAAAATAAAGTATCAGTCATTCTCTCTACTGCACTTCCTCCTCGAACAAATCTACTTATTAGAGATCCTGTTTTGTTCGACGTGTGGAATCCATGAGATAAATCAACAATATGATTGAAGAATCTCTTTTTCATATCAAGTATTGCTCGTCCTTCAAGTCTATTTATCAGATGAAGCTTGAACCAGTTCGCAACTGATCTTATTAAAATTATTATTAAGTATGAAATGCCCATAAGCAATATGAACGCGCCAAAAACTTGAACTGTTATGCTGTGCGACGTGAATAACGTTGCTTGGTCTATTATTTTCTTAAGTATGAGTCTATCTGCAATCATCGATACTTCAAATATTATGATAAGAACCATCAATATCGCGATAAGCCCCTTATACTTTTTGAGAAGCGAAAGATAAACTTTGACATTGTATTTGAAATTTATTTCTTCTTCGGCATCATCCTTTAATTTTTGTGCGTCTGCTTGTTCTTTTTCTTGTTCTTCTATTCTTTTATTCGCTTCACTCTTTACTTTTTGCTTCTTATTGCTCTTCTCTTGATTTCGCTCACTTGTTTTAGAACTAATTTCTAAATTAATTTTAGAACTATCAGAAACTTTTTTCTCCTTCCTCTTTTTCTCTTTCTCCCCCACCATAGCGTCATAGAACGTGTCTTTAATTATAAACCTTTGGTAAGGATTTGCAGAAATTTCAGAAAAAAAAGATAAGATTTACACAATTTATAAACTATCAATATACCGATCAGACTACAAATCACACCAATCACTAACCTGATTATTATTGAAGTGTTAACTCAACAATGATTATTCTTAACAAGTTATATAAACTAGAATGCCTATACTCTACAAAAGCAAGGAAGTGAATCATGAAAAATAATATTTACGCAACGAGCTCACTACATACTTTTCATTCAGATACAAATGTCAAAGTTGATCAGTCTTTTTTTGAGAAAAAATTAATAGATAAATATAATTTCTTAATATCTGACCCTGAAGAAATTGCGGAAATACTCAGTAAATTTTCTGGAACAAAAAATATATTTCAAGGAATAGACACAGACATCATAGCACTAATTGTTCCATTAAGCACGAACGAAACAGAAGTTCTAACTAATATAGCCCAGAGAATAACTGGAAGTTTTGCAGATGAAGTTCACAGACACATCTATACAGTTAAGCGGGCAGCAGATTTCATGAGAGATGAAGATTATAAAATCGCGTTAAACAACAAAATGGGAACTCTGATTCACGATGTGTATAAGATAAAAATATTCGAGACGTACAAATACATACAAGGAGACAAGTTCAACAACGGACCAATAGGAGAAGAACTTAACTATTCCACCTTTTTTGCAGAAATAGCATTCAATAGATGGGTAACTACATTGAACGCAGATAATAATAATAATAATAATAATCACAACAATAGAAAATAAAGAAAACGCGAATTAATCCCCATCCTAAAGGATGGGGTATTTTGACATTCGCGTTTTCGAATTGCGCACTAGCGCCCTAAAGGGCGGGGTATTAAACCCCTTCCGCTAGCTCGCAATAACCACTCTAATCTTACTTCTTCCTCTGTTTGAAGTATTGTTCTTCTAGTTCAACAAGCGAAATTATATCATCAGTTGATCTATCATCCCGAAGTACAGTAACACGCGGGAAACGAAGCGCGAACCCCGACGAGTAACTCGGACTCTTCTGAATTTCTTCGTGTTT
This sequence comes from uncultured Candidatus Woesearchaeota archaeon, assembly GCA_903891505.1. Taxonomy (GTDB): domain Archaea; phylum Nanobdellota; class Nanobdellia; order Woesearchaeales; family 21-14-0-10-32-9; genus 21-14-0-10-32-9. The sequence continues at coordinate 2,203 of CAITEO010000045.1, read as the reverse complement.
AACGCTAATCACAATTTTCGGTTTCACAGTTACATCTCGCCCAACTTGAGTTTTAATTAGTGGTTTAAGCAAGTCAGTCATCTCATCGAACGATAATCCTTCTTCGCGCTTCTCCTTCAAGCCCGTTCCTACTTTTCCTATCTCGAGAAACTCTCCATCATCGCTGCGGCACGCAATCGTGAATGATGTAAACCAACCGCTGCGTTTTCCTTCTCCCCATTCAGCACCGACGATAACAACATCCAAATCATCCATTGATGATTTTAATTTTATCATATATCCAACTCTACTTCCTGGTTTGTATACTCCTTGAAGATTCTTAAACATCAATCCTTCATTTCCTTTTCCGACGGATTCATCAAAAAATTTAGAAGCGGCCTTATCGTTGTCTGTTATTATTTGCTTTGCAAGAACTATTTCTTTCGGGACTTCTTTTATTATTTTCTCGATGATTTTCCGTCGTTCGATAAAAGGTTTTGATAAGACATTCTCTCCATCAAGATAAAGTATGTCAAAGACATTTAATTCAACTGGAAGTGTTTCTGCAAGTTTTTCAATGTCATATTTTCTTTTTATTCTCTGAGAAATCTGCTGGAATGGCGTATACTTTCCGCTTTTTGGTTCGAAGCCAACAGCCTCACAATCAAGGATGCATGAATCTGCTTTGACACAATTTAGCACTCTCGCTTTCACTTCAGGAAATTGATCTGTTACATTCTCTAAACGGCGTGTGAATATCACAACATCATTTTTGTTCTTATTTATCTGCATACGAAAGCCATCGTATTTGTACTCAAGCGCAGCTGGTCTTCCGACGACATCGAATGCTTCTTCAACGCTATTTACTTTCTGAGCAAGCATAACTTTGACTGGATTACCGACGGCGAGTTCTATTTTTTCAAGTTCCTTGATGCCGTGCCTTGCCGCTTTTGCAACAACAAGAAAATCATTTGTCTTATTGAGTGCCTGCTGGATCATATCAATCATTTCATTGTATGTTTCCCGATTTATTGGAGTAATAGAATCGTTCGATAAATCATACCCTGGGTCTGCTTCTTTGAAATAAGCCCACGCGATTGCATCACGAAGTGTTCCTTCAGCAATTCCCACTCTCAGGTCCTGCAGCGCCGCTCTGATTACATATTTTGCCTCGAGCGGCGTTGCCATCGACAGGAGTTTTGAAATCATTTTTACTTTTTGATCCGTGCTACCTATTCCTTCCTGACTCGCGACTTTTTGCAAATCATTAAACACCATCGCAACAGTTAATTGCTCTGAAAATAATGTGTTCTGTTTTTTCTTTTCACATAACTGCTCTGCAACAAGCCCAAGGTCTCCTTTTTTTCTCCACAAATCTTCAATCTGAGGTGTAGTGTGTCCTGTTGCTATCGCCATTGCCTTGACGACGAGTTTTGATGCGACGCCGAGTTCTCGCTCGTCGCTTTGAGGAAACACACGTCCTTGCAAAAGAAGAATAACTTTATCAAGTTCTTTTTCAGGAGTATCTTTTAGAATATTAGAAACTATGTACGTCTTCTTAAGTCTCTTTGACGTCTTTTCGAGTTCCGCATACGCATTTGCAAGCTCTGTGAAATCCATACTTCGTAGAAGGTAAAAGACTTTAAATTCTTATCGGAAAAAAACAGAAAAATAAAGAAAAATAGACATGAAAAAAAGTCATAAAATTTTCTACCCGAGCGCAATAAGTATTCCGCCTGTGACAACAAGCGCTGCACCGATTCCTGCTTTCCAAGATATTTTCTCACCTAAAATAAAGAATGCAAGTAAAAGTGCAAAGACAACACTCATTCTATCTATTGGAACTATTTGGGACACTTTCGCACCCTTGAGCGCCATAAAGTAAAATAGCCAAGAGATTGCTCCCATAAGTCCGCTTAAAATAATAAACAACAACGCTTTGTGATTTGCAAGAATTGGTGCGACGTTACTAAGTTTTCCCTGAATCACTATTACTCCAATCAAAAAGATTGCCATGATAACCGCGCGAATCGCCGTCGCCGTATTCGTATCAATATTTTGAAGACCAATCTTTCCAAATATTGCAACAAGCGACGCTGCAACTGCAGATAACAATGCGAATAATAACCAACTATAACCCATGAACAAATTCTTGAATTAAGTTGTTTATATTTTTTATGCCACACAAAACAAAATTGCGAGACTTTGTTTTCATTTAATTTTT
>CAITEO010000044.1 GCA_903891505.1 uncultured Candidatus Woesearchaeota archaeon | reverse complement strand
CATTGTAAAAATAAGTTCTAAGTCATCCATGTGGTCTCTTAAATTTGATTTTGATTGAATTGGTAAGTTTTTATGTTTTTTATATTCTGCAGGAGTCATTCCAAATGTCGCTTTGGATATTTCTGCTGTGAGTATTGCAAAGTCTTTTTGTTCTTGAATGCCTCGTTTTTTCCATTCGTCAGTTAAATTTTGCCTTATGGCAATACCTCGAAGTCTCTTATCAATCCAATCTTGAGAGTATCCTTTTGATTCATATAATTCTTTCATTCTTTCTTGAGCGAGTTCAGGATTTTCAATCTCATCTATTCTTTCTTTTCCAACTTTCGCAAGCCATCTTTTGAATGGTTCCGCATTAGGAGAAGGAATTGATTGAATAATACGAAAGATTCCTTCAGTATTGGCACAATCAGTTTCTCTTAATTTTCCATCATCAGCAAGTAATTTCAACTGTAGACAAATTGTCGACAGTTCAGCTTTATCATCATTACTCATCCTTATCTTCATCTTATACCAATAATCTCTAGAATTAACACTATTAGTTAAAGCACCAACCACATCTATTATTGAATAAAACCAATCATTATCATACCATATTCGTCTAATCTTTTTACTTTGGAAAATAACTAATTTATTATGAGTTTCATTCATGCCAATACCTCTGTAAGTTCGCCCTTAAATGATATTAAAAAATACTAATTTATAAATTTGGTGGATGTTTTTTTAAAAATGCATAACTCATTCTCCGATTTTGTAATATGAATTATCGAGTCCCTCTCGTCATCAAAGCGACGACCCGCCGGGCGGGGCTACTTCGATTAAATTTATATATTTGTGTTTCTTGAGGAAGGTTTAGGTGATATTTATGGCTGTAAAAAAAGTAGTTAGAGCAGATAGAAAGAAAGCTGAATGGAAGAACGATATGAAGGATTGGAAGTCAAACATGAATGACTGGAAAGTCCACAAGAATATGGACAATTGCAATACCTACAAGTGGCATCATCATTGCAGCAACTTCGGCGCAGGCTATGGTCTTGGATTCATAGGGGCATTGATTTATTTCCTAAGTGTCGCGACATCTTTCTGGACGGTAGTTCTTGGCATATTGAAATCTATTGTCTGGCCGGTGTTCTTGGTCTATGGACTATTGAAGTTCATAGGCGCGTAAGAATAGAACAAAATAAGTGAAGAATGAAATAAAAACTGAGACAATAACTCAGATGTTTTCTGTGTGCTTGTAAACAGGAAGCTTGACTCTGATTATACTCCCAAGACCTTCTCCAGGGCTTTCTACATATATTTCACCATGATTCAATTTAACATATTCCTCTGCCAAATAAAATCCTAGATTAGTGCCTTTTTCACCAGCTGTTCCTTGTCTGGAGTCTTTAGTTGTTTTTATTCGATTATGTAATTTGTTAATGATGTCTTGGCTCATGCCTATGCCGTTGTCGTGTACAACGATTTCACAGACGTTAGTATCTTTCTCATCCAAATATGCGTCATAAACAATTCTTCCGCCCTTATTTGTGTACTTGATTGCGTTGTTTGTCAGATTTCTGATTACTAGTTCCATTGACGGAATGTCGACATACACAGATAGGTTATCTTTCAGATTGTTTTCTATGATTATTGACTTCAAATTTGCGCTTGGTATAAGTGGATGATATGATTGTTCAATTAGTTTAGTTACAGGTATTGGCTTTGGGTTATATGTGACATTGCCCATTTGTAATTGACACCAGTTCATCAATTGTTCAAGAAGTTCAAATGCGGCTTCTCCAGATATTTTGAGGCCTTTCACAGAGGTAACGAGATCTTCAGAAGAAAGAATGTCTCTTCTATCAAAATGATCATTTATTAAATTTGCATAACCTTGAATGGTGCCGATTGGATTTCTGAGATCGTGTGCAATGATAGAAAAAAGCAGGTTTTTTGTCTGATTTGACTCCTGAATTGCAGTGAGAAGAGTGTATTGTTCAGTATCGTCTATTGCGTTCGCTACGACCCTATCTTTGTCAAGAGGGGAAAACTCTATATGATAATGTTTTTTTGTGCCCTTTTGTTCAAGTTCAAATTCAAGCAAAGATGACTTGTTGTTTGATAGTGTCTCATTTATTGTGGCATGTACTTTGTCTGCTAGGTTCATAGGAAGTATTGCGTTTATTTGTTTTCCAATAACTTGCTTAGATATGCCAAATAGGCCTTTACTCGTGGAAGATAAATCATTCAGAATGGTGCCGTCGGAGCCTAAAACAAATACGATGTTGCTCATGGAATTGTAAACAGCGCTCATCAGATTTTTTTGTTCGTTTAATTTCTGTTCCATTAGCTTACGATGGGTGATATCTCTGAAGAACCAGATTCGCCCGATGTATTTTCCATCTGCGCTTGTCATGTAAGACGAATAGCGATCGAAATATCTTCCATCAATGAACTCTATCTCTTCTCTGCTCGTTTCATTTTTGTGTTCGTAAAGATATGCGACTTTGCTGTAAAATTCTGCAGGATCCTTTAGTTGTTTTGAAACGTATTCCAACATTGTTTTATCGTCTTTTGTGTCCAGGACCTCTTGTGGTATCTGCCATATTTCACCGAAACGTTTATTGAATAGTATGGACTTTCCTTCGTTGTTTACTGCCAATATTCCATCGATGGATACTTCGGACTGGACTTCTAGCAGTTGGGTTTTGAAAGCCAGATTTGTCTCCATCTTTTTACGTTCGGTGATGTCTGTGATAATGCCCACGATGTCTATGAGGGTACCATTATCTCGTCTGTTTAAGGTTCTATAAAGAAGTCCAGGATAGGTACTTCCGTCTTTATTGACGAATGTGTATTCAACGTTGTCTATCTCTTTTCCGCTCAGTGTGGCCTCAAGATTGCTGCGTAAACGTTCGTGATCCTCAGGAATTATTAGTTCAAAGGCATTCACTCCTTTTTTAACATCTTCTTTAGTGTATCCTGTTTTTATATATGCGCCGTCGTTTGCGTAGATTATTCTTCCATCAAGATCTATTCTGAAAACAATTTGAGGTAGCCTATTTGCAAAATTTCTAAAGTTCTTCTCGCTTTCTTTCAGTGCATCTTCTGCTAGTTTTTGTTCGGTGATATCCTGAATGGTTCCAATCATTGAGAGTATTTTACTGCTCTCATCGAATTTAACTTCTCCAAGGCCGTGCACCCATCTGGTTTCTCCAGTTAATTTGTTTTTAATTCTGTAATCCTTATCAAATGGTTTGTGCTGTGCTATGACCTCTTCATTTAGGTATTTAGTCATCATTTCCCTATCTTCAGGGTGTACAAGATCTACCCAGCCTTCGACGCTTCGATTATAGGTTTCATCGATGCCGAAGATATTATCGAGTGTTCTTGAGGAGGTCCATAAGCCCGCCTCGAAGTTAGTTATGTAGTGACCTATATTTGCAACACTCTCCAGTTCATCGAGACTGTGCGGGGTTTGCTTTAGCTGTTCATTGTTTAGTCTTAGATTTGCAATTTCTGCATTTTGTAGTCCTAGCTGTACATGGAGAGCTTCGTTTTTCGCCCTGAGTTCATTTATTAGTTGGTTTACGTCAACACCAAGGTCAGTCATTTTTATTTATTCCAATCAGTTTTATTCACGAGGGGACGAATACAAATTAAGCTGCTGCTTAATTGTACAAATCAAGAAAATTACTTTGTAATTTTCTGGATGCAAATTAAGCGAAGCGCAAGAAAACAAAATGTTTTCTGCGCCCAGAAAATCTAAGAGGATTTTCTTGGGCTTAATTGCGCAAAAAATCATTGATTTTTTTGTGCAGAAAATGCTTTGCATTTTCTTCATAATTCCGAATGAATTATTTTGTATCTTGCCCTTCAGGATGAGGATGAAGTCCCTCGCGTGAATTCGAAAACTCGAATGTAAAATATCCCGTCAGTTAGAGGGAATAATTAGAGTTTTCTTTATTTAATTCAGATATGTGTCGAGAACAACCTTCAGTTTTTCTTTGGTTATCGGCTTTCGGATAACAGCATCGAAAAGAGGAGTTCCATTAGGTGTCCCATCATCATATTTTTTTTCTCTGAATTTCTGTGCATCATCATAGTCTGAGGCTGTCTGCATTATGACTTTTGTCTTATCAAAATTGTTTTCGCGCTGATATTTTCTCATCGCTAAAGTCGTATCCATGCTATTCATCGCATTTACGCCATTTGTAGGCATATTGTAGTCCATTAAAATCAGATCATATTTTCCGCCTGAGTCTACGTGTTTTTTGTATGTTTCCAGTGCATCTTTTCCGTCAAAGCATTCAGAAATAAACAAGTTATATCCAAGATCGGCAATCAGCCTCTTAAGATTTTTTCTAATAAGATCAACATTATCTTTTTCATAGTCAACTATGAGCATATTTATAGTCCTTTCCCCTGCCATATGTGGGGTGATGTGCTTATATTATTTAAATCTTATGCAATAACACTACTATTAAGTGGAAATCATCGAATAAAAATAAATTGAACAGAAAGATACGAACTTATATCTGTCCTGTCTCGTTGTATTTCTTCATCAAGCGTTCAGCTATGATGTTAGGCGCGTAGCCTTTCTTCGAGCAGTTCTTCATGAAATCATCATATGTCTGCTTATCGACGCTGAAATCCATCTTTGCCTTTTGCGGCATCTTTAGGCTTGCTGCCATAGTTATCACCTTTGACTTTTGAGCATAACTGTTTATTTATAAGTTTTTGTGCGAGAAAAATACTTAGCTATTTATTGTTCATAAAAAAATACAAAAAAATGATGTGCATTTTCACAAAAACATTTTATGTTTTTTGGGCCCAAAAAGCAAAGCTTTTTGTGGTTTTGTACATAAAATTTATTGAATTCTCTTGTACCTCGTCATTAATGTTGAGGTCTAGAACAGAGTTGGTCATAATTGATTCAGATGAAAATTGATTCAGATGAAAACTAATGTTTTATACATTCAAGAAACTTTTAGCGTATCAAATTATGATTTGTAGAAAACTAAATAAACTCATAGGTTAATATGTATGTTTGAAATAAATGTATTAGCAAATAAGCACATTAGTAAATAAGCGTATTAGTAAATAAGCATGTTAGTAAATAAGCGTATTAGTAGGAAGGAAAAAGTAGGAATGAAAAAATGAAAACGAAATCAAAAGATAAGAAAACAAAAAAATCTCAAAAAATAATATTATCAACAAGTGGAAATAATGCACTAAAACGAGAAAAATTGTTGCGTGTTGTTCTTGCTTGTGTGTGTGTTGTTTTGCTTTGTTTGGTAATAATATTTGTGAGTCTTACATATCATCAATATGTAGCGCTAAAAAATCATAGAGATTATTTTAAACAATCAAATTTATCTATTCAAGACTGGATGACTGTTCGTTCAGTTGTTAGGCATTATAATTTATCCGAGAAAGAAATCTATGCTGAATTGAACGTATCTCCGAGTGTTTTATACAGAGAACTAGGTATTGATAATTCAACAGCAGTAGATAGATTAACAATTAAGATGCTTTGTGTTAGAAAACATGTGAACTGTACTGTAGTTGTAAATAGATTAAACAGTATCAAGTCAGTAGCATCAGGATAGATGTGTTAGAACAATAGCAGTAGGCGAAAATGATATTATCTGTACTTTTTGGAACCACAACAACTAATTTAGTAGTCCTGTTTGTAGTTGTATTTTTCTGTGCTTTTGGAGTTCCAGGAGGAGTAATATGGCTTGTAGCAACAGGTGCTGCAGCAAACACACCATCTGAACTTGCAGTAGTTATGCTTGTTGGATCATCTGCAGCTATTCTTGGAGATTTTTCTGCATATATGCTCGCAAGAAAATTCTCACTTAGATTGCAGAGATGGCTCGAACGTTTCAGATTTTACAGGAAAAATGAGCCTCGCGTAAAATCAGGTTTTGAAAAATCTGAATTTTTTATATTGTTCTTTAGCCGTTTTCTTATTCAAAGTTTATGTGCAGCGGCCACATATGTCAGCGGGTTTTTGAGGCTTAAAAAAAGAAAATTCCTGGCAGCAATAGTTCCAGGTGAAATAATATATGGCTGCGCATTTTCTCTTCTTGGTTTTTTCTTCGAGGAAACGTGGAAAGATTATACTACATTAATAGGTGACATAGTTACGCTCTTGTTTCTTGCAGTTGTTGTTTTTTTCCTGATACGCTGGGCAGTTAGGTATTATAAGTTAAGTCACAAAGCGAAAGGATAATAAAAAATAGAAAATAAAACAACAAAAAATAAACAACAAGAGTATAGTTTTATAAATAAAAGATTGTTCCATTGTTCACATGAAGCACGAGTTTTCAGAGCAGACTGTTCTTTTCATGAGCATAGTGAAGTGGGTGTTGCTCGCAGGAATAATAGGTCTTGTTGTCGGTTTAACAACAACAGCATTCGTTAAGCTCCTAGAATTATCTATCTCTCAAGGAAGTAAATATTGGTATTATCTTTTTACAATTCCTCTTGCAATGTTTCTTGTCGCGCTCATACGTCAGTATTTATTTGTCAAAGATGATATAGAGACGACAAATCAAGTAATAGATAGTATTCACGGATCAAAACCAATTTCGTGGAAATCAGCAATAAAAGCGTTCTTTCTTCCAATAATAACAATTGCAGGAGGAGGATCTGCAGGAAAAGAAGCACCATGCGCAGATGTTGGTGCATCAGTTGGAAGTATTTTCTCAAAATGGTTTAAGTTCGATGATGCGGATAGGCGTAAAATAATGATATGCGGAGTTAGCGCAGGATTCGCATCTGTTTTTGGAACGCCTATTGCGGGCGCAATATTTGGCGTCGAGGTTTTATTTGTCGGAGGAATTTTATATGAAGTTCTTCTTCCATCATTCATTGCAGGAATAGTTGCGTATCATACTGCATCATCGCTTGGAGTTACGGGCTTTGCACACAGTCTAAATTTCTCATTTAATTTCGGTCATCTGTTCTTCCTAAAAGTGCTCCTTGCTGGAGTGTTCTTTGGACTTGTATCATTCATTATGATAGAAACATTTAGCTGGACAAAGAAACTTGAAACTAAGATAATTCTTTGGCAGCCTCTAAAAGCACTTGCTGCAGGAACAGTCATAGCGGTGATAGTTTATTCGTTCTCAAACATTTATCTTGGACTTGGAACAGATACAATAAATTTGGTGCTATATGGGGGAACGGTGTTCCTTGGCGCGTTCTTTATCAAAATATTGCTAACTGCAATAACTGTTAATTTTGGAGGAAGCGGAGGAACAATTACTCCGACCTTTTTCGTCGGTGCGACATCAGGAGTATTATTTGCTGTAATATTCAAAGCTGATCCTGCGACATTCGCAGCAATAGGATTTGTTGCAGTACTAGCAGGTGTTGCAAACACACCAATTGCTGCGAGCATACTCGCAATCGAGGTATTTGGCCCGACAATTGCACCATACGCTGCAGTTGCATGCGTTATTAGCTTCCTTATGACTGGGCATAGATCTATGTTCCCGAGCCAAGTACTCTCGATAAATAAGGCATCATCCCCCTCACTCAAAGTTTCTCGCGGAGAGAAAATAGGACAGACAAAAACAGAAGTTGTCGCGAAAAAGAAGGGCATGATGAAGTACGCAATACGTGCACGTGAACGACATGAGCGCATCGCAAAACGCTACAAGAAAATCACAAAGAAAATAGATAAGAGCATAAGGCGATAGGTAACGCAGGAGTGAATCTAAATAAATAATAAAAATATATAAACTATTATGTGTTCCTCTCTACTTATGAGTGTAGACAAACGTTGGACATTATATCCTAATATTGGATACTATTCTACTTTGAAACATTGTGCATATAGTTTTCATTTAATGAGTTCTTTTGTTGATATGACTGAGGGATTTGTTCCTGATCCAGATGGAAAGCACTCATCAGAAGAGGGCGAGAGATACCACAAAGTTACAACACAAAATCTACAAAAATTCAAGGAAAAATTTCCGATTGATGAATTAGTAAAAAAACCTGAATTTGCAGAGAAAATAAAAAAATTCACAGGAATTGATGATGATATATTTATGATGCAGAGGGATGACCCTATTGGAGTGCTCATAGCTTGCAACTCTCCGATTTTTGCACCACAATTAAATATCCAAATAGAGTATGGCTATATACAGGTTGGTTTACATAATGGGGGATATGCAGCAATAGGAATTTCTATGGCAGCATATGGACTAAATGCTCTGAGAATTATTTATGATGCCTATGAAGTTAGTTCAAAAGATTTACCAGTTTTAGATTTTCAGGATAAAGAATTAAAGGTTACGGTGCCTATAGTGCATATTGATGAAGAGAGAAATTATGATTTACAGGTGGAGAATGTAATTCCTCAGGTGCTTGAAAGTTCACTGGAATTTGCAATTCCTTACTCTATGAAGTGTGTGCGTAGGAAAACAGATCGTGAATTGAGCGAAGCTAATAAGCGTTCAGTGCTCGCATTTGCTTTGCTTGAAAAAACAACAAAAGCGGCAGCGAAAAACATTTTCATTTTAGGTACGCCTGAGGCATTCGAGACATATAAACAAAAAAAGAACAATCTAGCAGAATAATATGTCTGGCTGATTATAAAAACTATTAAAATTAATATTTTTATTAAAATAGAAGAATTAGTTAAACATAAATAAATAAACGTTTTTAGGACGCTCTTGTCACAACACGTCTTCTTGGTGCTGGTGGAGGTGAAATATAGGTCGACGTTGGTTGTGGTGTCGCAACAGGTGTTGGTGTTGTTGCCATGTTTCCAGTATCAGTCGAGGGAGTTGTTGAGTTCGTCGAACTTCCTGCTGCTGCATTGTTGTTTGTTGTATTTCCAATTTGACAATCAGTAGAGTTTACTGTACAGACTTGATTCTTGTCAACAACAACTTGATTTTGTGTTTGTGTGTTTAGTGCATAATTATTCAGTTGTGTAAATCCTGCTCCGAAAATTACTATTAGACAAACAAAAAACACTATGAGTGCAATTCCTACGTATACTTTAGTTTTCATTTTAGTTTTGCTCGTTCAAGTAAATATTATTTACTTGAATCCAAATTCCTCCATGTGTATATGGTTCTTTTTTACTCCATTCGCGATGAGTTGTGCCTTTATTGCATTCATCATTGGGGGTGGTCCGCACAGGAATATGTCTTTGTTTTTAAGACTTGTAAGTTCATCTATTATTTCAGCAGTTATTTGTCCTTTCTCACTTGCGCAGAACTGCATTACTTTGAAATTCTTTGTAGTCTCTGAAATTTTTGCAAGTTCATCATAATGTACTTGCTCAGAACCATCCCTTGTACAATAATAAAGAGTGATTTTTTTCTTGAAATTGCTCGTATGTATGCTCTGTGCGAAACTAAGGAATGGAGTTATACCAACGCCGCCTGCTATCCATATCTGCTCGTTATTATATTTTGTATAATCGAACTTTCCATATGGTCCATCGATTATTACAAGAGTTCCGTTCTTTATTTCAGAGAGTCTTGAAGTAAAATCGCCAAGACTTTTTATTACGTAGCGTATTTGATTATCTGGAAGCGCATCTGGACTGCTTGCGATTGTAAATGGATGAGCTTCGTTTAGAGTTTTATCTTCAGTGTGAAATTTAATGAATGTAAATTGTCCTGCTTTGTATTCCATTGGAGTTTGAGTAGGAACAAGTGTTATTGTTGTGAATTTTCCGTTCTGTTCAACGTTTACAACATTATATTTATGTTGTTTCTTTAGTAATTTTATTAAGTACGAGCCATAAATATGTGCAACAACACCAAGTAAACAAACTAATATCATCCAGATTTTTAAATATGGATTTCTGCTGATGTCTGTTGTTACAAGGAACGTGTGTAAACATCCGATTATGAAAGCAACACCAAGAATTTTGTGAGATATTTTCCAATCTTTGTATTTCATAGATATATAAAATGTCATACCAAGAAGTACAATCATTATTGCAAGAGAGAGCATTCCGAAATTTACTCCCCAGGATCTGCTAGGCCACAAATAAATTGCAGCTTGCGCCCAATCACTTGGAATATATTTGAATACAAGTAGTAGCGGATGAAACAACAAGAAGATGAATGATAATGCTCCTGTTGTTCTATGCAGAGTGTATACTTTGTCAAGACCTCCTGCAGAGTTCTCAATCATTTTATTCTTAGTTGTAAGCACAAGAGTCAGTGCGAATAGAACCATTCCAATAAGACCTGTTATTTGACCTAAACTATGGGTTGATGCGCCATAATCTGCGAACCGTGCTGAGAGAGGCATCATTGCTGCCCAAATTCCGAATGTAATTAGACAGAATAGTATTACTGCTAGTATGTCTATTCGCAGATGTCTACGAGAGTGACTAACCTCTATTTTTTCAACCATAGAGGATAGAATTTTTGCCTATTTATTAATCTTAAGGTTTTGAAATTCATAAGAGTTAGTTATTTGATGTTTGAAATTATATTTTAATTATAGTTTATAGCTATTTAATTGTGTTTAATTTAAGTCCAATTGTAATTCTTCATATTAAGTTGTTCGTCCACAACAAGAATTTTGCAATTATCTTTTATTGCTAAATTAATTATTTTCTCTCGCACGTCGCCTTCAGTCACAAAGATTGCACTCGTTAGTGCATCGGCTTGCATCAGCGTCTTTGCAACAACAGTTACAGAAACTAGTTCTTTTTGATTTAAGATGTGTGAATGTTTGTAATCGCCTCTGTATTGTTTGTAGTCGCCAGATGTTGCAACTGCTTCATTTTGCAATTTAATTTCACAAATATGTTCATCTTCTTCTCTAGGATGCTGTATTTCTATTAGCTCTTCATTATCTCCGAAGATAAGCACATCTCCTCTTGCATCAATAAGGCAGGAATTTACTCCGTGTTCTTGCAGGAAGTCTGCAAGTTTATCAGCAATATATCCTTTTGCAATGCTTCCAAGATCGACAATAACATCGTCGTTTGTCAAAGTCACTTTATTATTTTGAACTACTATGTCTTTGTATGAACAAGTAGAGTGAGTGCTCGAGTTTGTTTCTGGTCTTTTCTTTTCTTTTTTTT
>CAITEO010000043.1 GCA_903891505.1 uncultured Candidatus Woesearchaeota archaeon | reverse complement strand
TTTTCTTCTATTTGTAATTTTCTCAAGTTCCTGTAAAATATTTAGTGATCTCTGCTTATTTAGTGCAACGTCAACTTTTAATTTTTCAAGTTCGCGGTGCAGTTCAACTTGATCTTTATCTCCTTTCTGCTCAATCTCGTTATTGATTGCATCAATCTCACGCTTAAGCGTCTCTATTTTATGGCGTCTCGCATCGACTTCCTTCTCAATCTTCACTATATCTTGCTTAACTAAACTAAGCTCTTTGTCAAGCTTCGATATTTTATCACGTCTATCGTCCATATCCTTAGTTAATAGAGTTGCTTTATTCCTCTTAATATTAGTATCAAGATCCTTGAACTTCATCGCTTTATCCCTATCAGACTTAAGTTCCTTCAAGTAAACTTTTCTCTCAGCTAAAATTATGTCTGCTTCGTTAATCTTCTCTTCAACTCTTTGAAGTTCCCTTAGAGCTTTTTGCTTTTTATCCTCATAAATGCTAATACCTGCAATTTCCTCTATGATTTGCCTGCGCTCTATGCTTGACATTTCAACCAAACGAACAATATCCCCTTGCAAAATTATATTATACCCTTCAGGATTAATGTTCGCCTTACTTAGAATGTCCAGACTTTGATTTCTTGTAACAGCTTTATCATTAATTTTGTAAACTGATTGACCGCTCTGCCTAATTATCCTAGTAATTTTTATTTCCTTGTCAACATTGTTGAACACTTTCTTACTATTATCAAAGAAAATAGAAACCTCTCCCTCTTTAGCAGGCGTCTTCGTCTTGCCACCATTGTAGATTAGATTAGCAGATTTCTCAGCTCTAAGCCCCTTCGAACCTGCTTTTCCAAGAACAAAACAGAGCGCATCTAAAATATTAGATTTTCCCGAACCATTAGGACCTAGAATACAATTAAAACTATCTGTAAACGGAATCTCCGTCTTCTTCGCAAAAGACTTGAACCCCTTCATCTCCAATCTTAAAATCCTAGTCATGAATACCCTCTAAGAACCCTGACTGATGAATAGTATTTAAATTTATCGGGGGCACCCCACGAGAAAAAAAGAAGAAGAAAGAAGTCAATAAAACAAATAAATATTTGAACAAAATACCTAATCTACTTTCCAAACCCGTTCTTGCCCATAAGAGGAACAAACGAACAGAATTCGAATTTCTCCTCAAATATTCCCTTAGACGTCATCTTGGCTCTTGTTAGAACCTGTCTAACTCGATCGCCAACCGGCGCTATAATCACGCCTCCTGGACGGAGTTGAACAAATAGCTCTTCAGGAATCTTAGGGCACGCTGCACTAATAATTATTTTATCATACGGACAATATGACATAGCACCACCAGATCCGTCCATCTCAATTATCCTCGCGTTGGTAGCCTCGACTTTCTTCAGATTCTCCCTTGCGAACTCGACTAGTTCAGGAACTTTTTCAAGACCAATAACTTTATTACACATACTTGCAAGAAGCGCAACGACATAACCCGAGCCAGCACCAATCTCAAGAACCCTATCAGATAGATGAAGCTCTGCAAGCTCAAGCATCCTCGCAACAATAAACGGCTGACTTATCGTCTGTGCATGACCAATCGGGATTGCAAGATCTGCATAGGCAAGCGACCTTGAAGAAATAGGAATAAACTCATGCCTCGGCACAGAATTCATCGCATGAAGAACATCTTCATTCTTTATACCTTTCTTTAATAGCTGAACATCAATCATTGTTTGTCTTTCATCCTCATACATACTCGCGCACCCCATAAATTAAAATCAAAGCATAAACACACGAAATTGAACTACTCTTCTATTTAACAACTATTTTTCTAGCTCTTTTCTTTCTCCTAATTATCAAAAACAACAAAACAATTATAATAACAATAAATAACAACAATATCACATAATACTTATACACAACCCATAGATTACTTTCAGCACTAGTTCCAGGATTAACATTAAGAATTGACGCCTTCTCATAAGTTATTTTATTGTTATAATACACTCGCCCACTAATCCTGTACTGCCCGAATATATTCGGAGTAAAAAAAGACTGCAGCTGCATCAATTCACCAGGATTTACATCAAGTATATCTGATGCTATAGTCTTAACTATCTTCCCATCTTTTGTAACTATACCTTTAAATTGAGCAGAAACAATTCTTGTACCTCTATTCCTGAAACTAGCATTTATTGGAACAATATCACCTGTTAAAGCCCAAGCATCATTCTGCAATCTAACAAAATCACCAACATCACTAATCCCTCCTTTTTCAAGAACCGAAAAAGTAAGCAAAGAATTTGAATTACAAACAGGAGAAGAAGCATCCACCCAATACTGTCCTACTTTAAGCGTATTATTCAACCTAGCCGTAATCTGATCTGAAAGCGTAGGAAGTATATCTCTTGGTGATGTATAGTTCAAAACAGCAAGCAAATTCTTCTGATCCTGATCATAAATATTAATCCTGAAATCAGGACGAACCCGAACATTCCCACTATTAGACACACTTGCTGAAAAATCCAAAGGATTTCCTACCTCTAAATCCTTAATATCAAAACCTCCAGCAGTACAAGACAATGATTGCGTATCAGTTATATTCACTCTAATCTTTACTTCGAATGCAACAACAACATTAGTACCCATGTTACCTGATTGATTTGCTAGAGGTCCAGTAGAAATCAACACAGTTCCCTCATAAAACCCAACTCTTGCATCAATTGGAGGCTGAACAATAACTTGAATAGTAGAAGGATTATTTGCATTCATAGCTAAAGGCTGCTGCGTAGGTTTAAACGAAATCCAATCTTTTATATCACCCTGAGCCTCAGCATATACTGCTATGTCATTCGATGAACCAGAACTCACAACAACAGTGTCCTCCGCATAGCCCCCTCTAAGCACATTCATGTAATCAATAGAAACCTTATTTACCCCGAGCAAAGATGCATGCACAAAAGGAACTATGATAAACATTAGCACTAAACATAAAACTAAACACAACACTCTCATTCTATGTTTTTTATTCATGTCAACCCCATTCAACCAATAACTCTATTAAACATAAGCTACAGCAGTTAAGCATATTAGATTTAAATCAGATAAACTTAAATCCAATTTAAATCTTATCAAAATTTAATCCATTAAAACTTCATCTTATAATTAGTAGTATATCTATTTTTTGGTTCACTATAACAAACAAACCAAAAAAAAAAATGAAAAATGAAAATTTAAAAAAATACACAATTATGGTGTTGCCGCAGTAAACCTAACCGTACCAGTACACAAACCAAATGGATTCGGCGGAACATATAACTGCCAATATGTATTGGCAGTTATTAATGTATTATCAAGCGTCTGCTTCGCAAGAGTTATTCCTATATCCTTATTTGTTGTACCCAAAGTAGTCTTTGAACCCCATGCAGCAGAAATATCAGACGAGAACTTCTCATTCTGAATACTAATATTTCCTCCATACTGACAAACTAGACCTACTCCATCACCCTGAGTTGTTCCATAACCAAGAACTGAGACGTTAATAATTGAGTTCCCAAAATTAGTTACTATTGCAGTTGTGTTATTTGAGTAATCATTAACACTTAGATTACCATAATCTATTATATCTGTAACATTCAACGCATACAACGCAGATATTGTTGCTGAAGCATTAAGACTAGTAAAATACTTACTATCCCTTGCAGTAACATTACAATACCAAGTCCCGTTGTTAGCAAAATAAAGCATCGAAAACGTACAGGTATAGTTAGATGTAAAGTTTCCATCATTATTAGCCTCAACACAAGTAGTGTTTGTATAATGCGTGTTATTGTTATCTGGATCGTTTGATTGATTATCCTTATAGTAAAACGTTGCATTTGCTCCTACAATATCATTATGACCATTCCAATCCCTAATAGTTGCGTTACACTGAACTGCTCTTGTAGACCCTGCATTCAAAGTAATAGGTGACGTTATATATAATGCTAACACATCTGGTGCTGCATTTGTAACATTCACCTTCGTTGTTACATTCTTACCAAGGAATGTCTGAGCACTTGTACCAAAAGGCAACAGGAAAAATAAAAGAAAGAGAAGAGCTACAAGAACTAAACCCTTAAAAAAGTTCATTGAGCTCCTCTCCTCCCCCACACAATCTTGATTTTTTTTATTCATTTTGTTCATCTCCACCAGTACCTACTTATGACCCTAACTCAACATAGAAGTAGTACATATTCGACGTTACTGAAGGATTATCTGCAACAATCATCTGGAAATCATATGTTGTAGCACCAGTATAACCTGTTTTGTCATTATTTATTATTGTCGCATAAATCATACTTGTTGTATCATCCAAAATAACCTCTGGGAAATCCGCAGATGATTGAGTTTGCCTAGCACTACTTACATAAGTACTCGTTGCGTTGCAACTGTTCGCAGTAATCGTTCTTCCTGCAACAGAAAACGAAGGATGAGTAGTGAAGTTAAAAGTATTTTTTATGCTATCAGTAACTGAACTATTAATGCTCAATGCTGTTTCTTCAGCAGTTATGTTTGCAGCACTTGTACAATTCACATTACTCCAACTAACAGAACTTGATCTGGTTGCATAAACCCTTCCTGTGATTGAGCCACTAGAGAGAGACCAATCGTAAATTGTAAAACCGCCAGAATCTGATAAGGAGAGACTACCAGAAACATTTCCTACATATGCTTTCCACTGCTGATCTTGCTGAGTTGCACTTAACGCCATTGTAGTTATAGAACCACCTGCATCAGACCTATTACCTGCAGTGTACGTCTTTCCTGCATTAGTGGTATTGCTCGTTATAGTTGCTCCCGTAGGATCTGCGCTTACTGCAGTCGCCATGACCAATAAGGTCATAAAAAACAGGATCCAAACCCTGTACTTTGTTTTTTTGTAACTTGTTTCCATTTCATTCCCTCTCCATTAGTTTTTGATTTTAATTTATATGAACTTAAATTTTGAACCACATTCATCATTTTATTTGATTATTTGTTTGCGTTTGATTATCTCATTTACTCAATCATTCTTCATGTTTGCCACTTATGTCCTGAATTATCTTCTCTCCATTTACCTCACTAAATTCACTTCTTGCTTCGTATTTAGTCTCCATTTCCTCTTCTTCCCATTTTCATCTAAAAATAAAAAAAATAAAAAAATCATTCTCTATTCTTTCATTCCTCTACTCACCACATTTACTGTAGTTCAACGTAGAAGTAATAAGGTGTTGCTGCCTCATTTCCTACCTTTCCATTCTCTCCTACCAACAACTGGAAATCCCATGGTTTATTATTAAAACCAGTTTCAGGATTATTATCCAACAAAGTTGTATAAACAGAGTTCGTCTTATCATCTAGCAATACCTGCCAGAAACCATTGCCCTGCACTCCACTTGAATTATATGCTTTTGTGGAATAACAACCAGTCAAATTCGTTGCACCAACAAGAAACGATGGGTGACTAGTCAACGTATATGTATTTGTTACGCTGTCAGGATCTGCTGCTGTCTGTCCTAGATAAGTCTGTTCAGCAGTTATGTTTGCTATTGAAGCACAATCTATGCTCGCCCAAGTTACAGAATTACTCCTACTCGCGTAAACCTCTCCTGAAGGTGAACTCAGATTTCCCCAAGTATAAAACTTGTTACCATTCGCATCACCTAATATCAATGTTCCTGTAACATTTCCGTAGAAACCTTGCCAGGATGTTGTCAATGCAGTTCCATCAATTGAAAGCTGCGTCACGTTGCCGGCTTGAGCATATGCCATTGTTGGAGCAATGCTTGCATTAAACCTAGAGCTTTCACCAGCGGTAACATTTCCACCATATGGCTGAGCTGATATCGCATAAAGCGAAAACAACCCTAGCACTAAAAGTAGAAATACACTTCTTTTTGTTGTATTCATTCTTTCATACCTCCCTACCTATATTTCTCTTTCTTCCTCAGATAATAATATATTCTGAGGATCATGAATTGCATAAAGTGAAGAAGCTACCTTCTGAAGCCCTTCTCTTGCCTGAACTATGTACTTGATTTTTTTTGTTTCTCATTGAATTGAATTAATTCTTCTTTGCCATATATTTGAATTGTATATGTTACCATTTTCATCTAAAAATAAAAAAATAAAAAAAATCATTCTCTCTTCTTTCATTCCTCTACTCACCACATTTACTGTAGTTCAACGTAGAAGTAATAAGGTGTTGCTGCCTCATTTCCTACCTTTCCATTCTCTCCTACCAACAACTGGAAATCCCATGGTTT
>CAITEO010000042.1 GCA_903891505.1 uncultured Candidatus Woesearchaeota archaeon | reverse complement strand
TGGGCTATTATTTTCTTTAGTTCTATGCCTTCAATAAAGTCCATAATTAGCATCTTTTCAGTTGAGAGCTCAAGATTTGGTTTTGGTATTATAATTTCTGTTTCTTTGAAGTTTTCGTAGAATTTTTGAAGGGCTTGCGCTTCCTCTTTGTAATCTAATTCTTTTGCTGTGTATTCTCTGAATGCTGCAACTATTTCTTCAGGGTCTATTATGTCTGTTCCATGGAATTTTTTAATTAATTCAGCAGTCATATCCATTAGTGCGAGATCTTGTTTGAATATTTTGTCTATAAATGGTCTTCTAACTTTTACTGCGACCCATGCACCTGATTTTAGCTTTGCTTTATGGACTTGTCCAACAGATGCTGCTGCAATTGGGGTTTGATTAAACACAGAAAATATATCTTTTAGTTTTTTTCCAGTGGACTCTTCAATTATTTTTTTTGCTTCTGCATATGGAAATGGTTTTACAGAATCTTGTAGTTTTGAGAATTCTTGGCTGTATGCTTGGGGAACAAGGTCAGGTCTGAGGCTTAATAGCTGTCCAAGTTTTACAAATCCACCGCCTAGTTCTTCAAGTACTTCTCTTATTGCTTCAGGCTCAGTTTTTGGCGAATTTCTTGGAACCTTGAAATCCTTGTAGAAAAGATAATGTAGTTCATACTTTGTAAGAACTTGTAGTAGTTCCTCAAATCTTCTAAGTCCTCTAAATCTATCTGGAAAATCCAATGATGTGCCTCTTTTTTTTAATTTTTATTGTTTTTTTCTTAACTTCTATTCTTTTTTTTAATTTTTATTGTTTTTTTAACTTCTATTAGTATGGTATAATTATTGTTTTTCTATTAAATCTATCAGTCTAATCTATCAATCTAATCTTGTATATACAATTGGCTTTTCTTTTACAATGACTGAATGTTCAAATTGCGCAACGAGTCCTTTTTGTTTCTCGATTAAAGGAGGATGAGAGGATATGATGCCGAGCGCCTTAAGATCTCGAAGTGCGAGCTGAGTTGATGCAACGCCGTACTTTGGAATGAACCACCTCGTTGTGAATGGCAATCCATTAAATTTTTTTATATCTCCAAGTATTTGCTTTGCAATCGGACTTCGAACTGGCTTTTCTTCAACAAGCGAGAATACTGTTGCAGTTCCTCCTTCATATACAAGGCCTGCGCCATTAGTTGCGAATGGTTCTATTGCGATGACTTGATTTTCTCTTAGCATTGATTGAATTCCTGTTTCAACATTTGGTATTGAGGGTGGTGAATGTATCATGTATTTTCCAAGGCCATGCCCCGAAAGATTTCTTATTGGCGTGAAACCTGCTGCTTTTATTGTTTCATGAATTTCTTTACCAATATCACCGATTGGAACTCCAGGTCGAATGAGTTTTAATGCATTGTTAAGTGCACTCCTTGATGCAGCAATGAGTTCTTTGTTTGCGCCATTTCGGCTAAGATCAAATGTTCGTGCAGCGTCAGCTATATATCCATTCACGCAAACGCCGACATCTAGTTTTACAACATCATTTTCATTAAGAATTACATCATCGGCTGCTGGACAGAAATGTGCAGCTGTGCTATTGAGCGATATTTGAGCAGGAAATGCGAGTTCTGCACCCTTGCTTTTTATGAATGCTTCTATTTGATCAAGAACAGAAATCATGCTGGCTCCAGGTTTTATGAGTTTTGAACCTAGTTCTAACGCTTCGAAGTTAATCTTCCCAGCAAGTAAGTACGAATCTATTTGTTCTTTATCCATTGTTGTTCAACTAAAATTAATTATTTTGTTCTTCAAAAAGGCCTACTTTCAATTAGAATGTCCAATTTTAAAAACTTTTTGAATATTTGTTATTATCTTCAGTTTTTTTGAACTGCCACAAGTAGAAATCTGCTTTGCCTTTTTGTGCGCCAAGAGTTATCATGCCAAGATCTATTTTGGCGATGATATTGAGACATTCATCTTTTGTGTTCATAAAATCTTGCAAGTGATAAGGTAGTCCTGAATCTTTCCATGTGCCTGAGTAATATGTGCTTGCATGACCTTTTATTCCTATGAGTTCATATACTATTTCTGGATTTTCTTTGATTGTTATATGTGTCTTGCGATTTGGCTCTGGTAATTCTATCATTGTGAGTTTAGATATGTTTTTTTCAATCGGTACGATTCGTCCGATAAGAGTTATGGTTTCAATGGAACTTTGTTCTTGAGGTTTATTTTGCAAGTCAAGTGTAGCAGGGGTGTTGCTTTGCGTGTTGCTTTGAAGAAGTATTCCTGATTTAGTCGCGTTTACTTTGAAAAAAGAGTAATCATTCTCAGGAATGTGAGTTCTTACATTAAATGCTTCATAGAGTCCTATTTGTTTGTAGCATATTCCTGCAAGTTTATGAAGCCTCATGTTGATGTATTATGAGTAGTTGTTTTTATATTTTGTTGCCACTGTTGCGGGATTTCGTTAAGAATTAGAAGTATGAAGAACTATGAAGAAATATAAGTATTTTAAAGAAACAATCTATTCTTTCTTTCTTTGCACGCATTCGTTATCAACGCATTTTATTTCAAGGTTGCCTGCAATTCCGGTGCAGAAATCAGGGCATTGTTCTTTTGGATTAACATTTTCTAAGTTTCCAAAAGCACATGCATTTGTATTTATGTTTCTTCCGCAGGTGCAATCTAAATCTGATCTGCAGAAGGCATCATCAACTTTTGATTTTATGTTAGTTGATGAATATACTATTTTATTATCCAGTCTTACTGTGACGCGTGTTGGCTTTGAATTAATCAAAATGTCGCCACTTGTTGTGTCATATGTTATTACTTGCGCGCATAGTTTATTTTTGTCAGGGAGCATCATTATGATGTTTATGTTGACTTGTTCATTAGGTGCTGTACCCGTTATTTGGTTTTGAGTATCGAGACTATAGCAAGGAGTTGGTTTTTCGACAATAATTGAATAGCTTAAACTTCCATTGCCGTAGCTAATCATAACGTCGTTGTTTGGAAGATCAACAACAGGAGTAATATTTTGTGAAGTATTTATGCCCTCATCCTGATTGTTTGTGCACGCAAGCAAAAATATAACTAAAACAGATAGTATTGCGAGCAATGCGAATAATATTCTTTTCATATGTTTTTCCTCGTGTCGTTCCTCTATATTGTAATTTCTGTAATCTCCTTAGAATTCCTACCCTATGTAGTTCATTTCTTTATGTTTTTTTAGCTTTTGAAGGGATGCAAGTTTTGGATCATGTTCCTCACCATCATCATTCTCCATTGCAGTTATTTCTTTATCTAGCTCTTTGAAATTTATTTTTATTCCATAAACTTTACATAAAATTGTTAGTGATTCTTTTGCGCCTTTGAGGCCTAGGTACATTGGGTGTCCGAGTGTTTCTGCTAGAAGTGCTGTTGCTTTTATTTTTCTTTTCTCAGAGAGACCAACGAGAAGTCCAGATACACCCATTATTGGGCCTACAACTCCGTAAACTTCTTTTTTTGCGCCTGCTTTGATGAATTTATCAACGAACTTTAAATCGTTTGGCGCCAAGTAAACAACAGGTGTTTGAGGAATATCTCCAAGACCTATTCCGCCAAGAGTTACAATTTCTTTGCACTCATAGCTTTGCGCAACATCGAGTATTAATTCTGAAAATGAGTAGCTTCCAACTTCTGTTGCTGGTTGTACATCTCCTGCTAAGAATAGAAAGTCTTGATTGTTTATTTTTTTGTAGTAAAGTTCTATGCTTGGCAAGCTTACCATGTTATTTTCATTGACAAAAACTGAGTTTGGCAAACAATATGAGAAGAAATCCATTATTTTTTCTGCTTTAAGTTCATCTACAAGATAATCTGCAACGATTTTACCTACATTACCTATTCCTGGAAGACCTTCTATTAGGATGGCGTTCTTAATTTTCTTTGAGCCGTATGTATTTATTTGCCAACCATTCACAGAACTATGCTTTGCAGTTTGGTTGGTTGATTTTTGGCCTTTTGTTTTTTGTTTTTTGTTTGCCATTATAATTGCACCTAATTATCTTTTGATTCTTTTTTTGCTTGTCGTCTGTATTCTGCGTATTTATCTTCAGGGCTGTATTTTGCGGGTGTTACGCGTTCACGTTTTGAGCCGCAAGTACATTTTTCTTCAAGACCGTAGCTTTTGCATGTAGTACATTTCAATATATGCATCAGTCATCCTCCACTTGATAAATATGTAATTAGCAATTTTAGATTGTTAACAATAATTAATAGTAAATATATTTAGTTAATTTAATTTCAGTCTTTCTTTTCTTTTTTCTTGAAACTAAATTCAGTAGTCTTGCTCTTTCCTATATGGTGCTGGATTGTATCTATTACATCTTTGAGTATTTTTTCAGCATCCTTGTATTCTTTTGCTGTGATTTCTAGTGAGAATAAACCTGCACCAAGATATCTTATTAATACGTTCTTGTTTACTTTCTCAGCATCAATTAGCGTTGCTTTTATTATTTCAAGACCTTTTTCTTCGTAACTTTTAATTGAGATTGTACCGCCTATAACTACGCTCTTTGGTTTAAGTTTTTCACGTATTAGAATTTCTAGTTTATCTGCAATGTCTTTTGGAACGCCTTGTTTCTCGAGTGATGCATTTGTTTCTATTACATCCTGAAATGCATACTGAAGCATCTCGTGTTTTGAAAGTAATGCATTTGCAAGAGTGTCATAAACTTGAGGAAGCGGTTTGCTTAATTGAGTTGCAAGAGTTTCAACTATTTTTTCTGCTTTTTGTTCTTGCTTTCTTTCGTCAGTTTTCTGACGCTTCTGCATCTCAGTAACTCGTCTGAGTGATAAATCGATGTGCCCCCTTGATTGGTCTATCTTTATGACTTTACAAACAATCATCTTGCCTTCTTCTACAAAGTCACGAATGTTCCTAATTCTACCTGGGCTTACTTCAGAAATGTGTATTAATCCTTGCTTTGCATATTCTTCTATGTTGACAAATACAGAATTGTACTGCACGTTTGTTACAGTGCAGAAAACTAGATCTCCTTCTTCAGGGTATCCTTGCTTCTTGAAGAGCATTTATTTTGCCTCCAACCCTACTCGAGAACTTCGAGTATTCTCGACTTAACTCTTGTTTTGCCGCCGGTTGGTGCTGCGAGTTCTTTGCCACAAACAAGGCAGTTTATTTTTGATGCGCTCTTTCCGAATACGACTTGCTCGTTCTTGCATTTTGTGCATCTTAGTTTTATGAATTTTGAATTTGAATCTGCCATAAATATTCCTCCGATACTCTCTTAAAAACTCTTTAACTTAAGGAACGATTAATCATTTATAAGCTTTGTTGTGGTCAGAAGAAAAAAGAAATAGGTGGAAATGAAGAACAAAAAGAAATAGAAATTAAAGAATAATAAAATGAACAATCAAACTTAAACGAATAAACGAAATTAAATAATTAAAAGATGTGGTGTTTATTTATACAAGTTCAAGCTTCTTAGTTCTTGTTCCTGTTTTCTGCACGGTTGTTTTCTTGCATACCTGACATGTGTATCTTAGATCTGTTTTCTTGCTCGTCTTCTTGCCTGTACTCTTCCACTTTTTTATAGGTGGTTTTGAGAATTTGCCCTGATTGCCAGCGCCTCGTTTTGAGCCTCGATCAAGCAGTCTTCTTTCTCCGAACTTTGAAAGAGGATGAGCTTTACTTCTTCCTCTGTTTTTAGCTTCAGTAACTTTGTGCTCCGTATGTTTCTTGCATGTTGGGCAATGCCTTTTCATGACTTTTGGTTTCTTCATAGCCTAAAGAAACAGCAATTGATTTATAAACCTTTTGGAGAGGGGTTTATGAGCAGTATTTGATTAAGGTTGTTGTTTAGATTAGATTGTAGTTAGAGTTATTTAGACGTAGTTTGGAGTTAGGGGTTTTCTTATGCAACACTACACATATATTTCTGTGGATAAATTTTATATATTAGACCAAGTATGAATAAAATATGATGAATAATTAATGAGTTTGAGAAGCAATCGAATTTAAGAATTATCGTCTGGGGGTTAACTAATGGTTGTCATAGGAGTTACTGGATATATGGGGTCTGGAAAGGATACTGTTGCTGAACATTTGATGAAAGAGCAAGGATTCATTCATATTTCTCTATCTGATATTTTAAGAGAAGATCTGACGCGAGTTGGAAAAGAATTATCAAGAGAGAATTTACAGCAACTGGGAAATGAACTTAGAACTCGTCTTGGGGGGCATATTCTTGCAGAGCGTGCAATGGGTCGTATGGAGAAAGACAAGAACTATGTTATTACTTCAATAGGTAGGGTTGATGAAGTTCAAGCTTTCAAAAAATTCAAGGAATTTAAACTTATTTTTGTTGATGCGCCTGATAAGCTTAGGTATGAGCGTCAGTTGAATCGTGGAAGATTCGAGGATAAAACACTAACGTTTGAAGAATTCCAGAAGAATGAAGAGCGAGAACGCACAGGGGGTGGCGCGCAGTTTCGGGAATTTGATAATCTGAAAAATTCAGCAGATATAACTATTAATAATGATTCGACACTCGAGGAATTTCATAAACAAATAGAAAGCGTTGCCGCGCAAATAAATAAAAGACCAGGATGGGATGATTATTTCTTTGGAATAATGGAAGCTGTTGCAAAGCGTGCGACGTGCGATAGAGGAAAGTCAGGTGCGCTTGTTGTGCGTGATAATGTAATACTTGCAACAGGGTATGTTGGCTCGCCAAAAGGTTTGCCGCAATGCGACGAGGTGGGTCATTTATTCGAGAAAAAAATTCACGCAACAGGCGAAGAGAGTACGCACTGTGTTAGAACAATTCATGCGGAGCAGAATGCTATAATTCAGGCGGCAAACAATGGAGTTGCGCTTAGAGGTGCGAAAATGTATTGTAAGATGGAGCCTTGTTCTGTTTGCGCGAATATGATAATAAATTCAGGAATAACTGAAGTTGTCGCGCAAAGACGATATCATGCAGCGCAGAGAACAAGAGAGTTGTTCAAGCAAGCAGGAATAATTCTTCGCGTCAAAGAAGATGCGCTTGAAACGTACAAGAATCAGTGAAATAAGACTGTGCTAATGCTAGCTGATTTTTATTTTTGCTAGTCACAATCGCAACAACTCGTCTCGCACACAGGAGAATTATCTTTTTTGTATGGTTGCGGATTTAGAAATTGGCGCTGTAGGGTTGCTATGATATTAGGACTATAGCTGCACAACTCTGCTAATTCTGAAAATTCTTTTTTTGTTTTACGAACAAGTCCCTTTTTTTGTGAAGTGGATAATAAATTATTTTTAATAGCATATGCGAAAATATCTGGTCTTCCGATTAAAATTGAATCTAATTTTTTGCCCATATTTAATGAATGTATTAAGTTATCGTAATCTTTGTTAGCAATTACTTTCAGTTCATCTTTGATTGCTAAATATAGGTCATAACTTGTCATGTATTCATTATCTATTGCGAAATGTATGAGTACTCGTTTATCGTATGCATAACGTTCAAAATTCAATAATCTAGAAGGAATTCCATTTAATATGGTTTTTTTGATTTTATCTCCAAGTTCTTCTTCAGAATTAAACGTAATATTCATTTATTATCCTCAGTATTCGTAGTGTGATGGATGATCAGAATCACAATGACCAGTATATGGTTTTGGAGGATTTAGCAACAGATTTCTATGATAGTCTATCGTATTTTGTGAGAAATTGCGTTCTATGAATTGATTTAGGGTTAGGGGTTTAGGAAATAAGTCAGATAATTTAGATAATTGTTCAGTTGTTAATGCATTAAATTTTATGCCGTACGTGAAAAGATCAGAGTCTTTATGGTCTAGATCGGCTATGTATTCTTTTTGTCTTCTATTGTCTAAGTTAATTATGAAGTTATATTCGAGTTTTGTATATTCAATTATTTTTTTATGAAGAAGCTTATCAATCATATCAGCGGTTAAAAATCCATGTTTGTGTGTAAGTTCAATAATTCTTTTGTTATATGCTGAGAATATATCAATATTGATTAGGATTGTAAGCGGATTTATTGCAGAATCCATTTTATCTACGAGATTTGCAGCAACTCTTTGCCCAATTTCATTTCTTGACGCCATTTTAAATTTGAACTAAGTCTACTATTTAAAATTTTTCATTAATGAATAGTAGCAGGATAATTTCTTTTCTTTAGTCCAATTTTATAAGTTTCTTTCTTGACGTCGCGCCCGAGATTATTTTCACATTCTTTCCCGTCTCGCGTTTCAGCATCTTTAGAACTTCAGCGTTTGCTTTGCCATCTTCAGCAGGAGATTTCACGCAAAAAATAAATACTTGTTTTTCATCGTCAAAGATTATTTCATTTTTTGAAGAATGTGGTTTCACGTGAATTTCAATAACTTTCTTACCAGTTAAGTGTTCGTTCATTTTATTCTCACTCTAGTTCTTATCCTGAACGTATTTTTCTCCTCGTTTGAGTGCAAGTTCTGCTTTTGCCAGTTCTCCGCCAATATCTAGTGCGTGATAGATCATTGATATTTTGTTGCTCGATGCTATTTTCTTGGATAAGTCTCGAGCATTCGTTGCGCTAAATTCGTCAAGAACATTTCCTGCTTGTGAGAAATGGGTTGCTTTTATGAGGTTGTCTTCGACGCGAATCACGATGTTGCCGTGTGGATCTGGTTCCCATTTGACGCGTTGCGCAGTTCCAAGCAATTCAACAACATCTTCAAGGTTTTTTTCATCAACGTATGCTTTGCCAATCAATAAACAAACATTTTCTTGATTCATTAGTGTTCGGCAGATGTCCTTAAGTGAGTCCCATACGTCAAGTTCTAATATGATAATTGTTTTGACTGTTTTATCGTCGTGTAAAAATTCAGATATTTTCTTAACTTTTCCTTTCTTTCGAGATTTTAGGAATTTCTTATCTTCATATGAGAATTTTGTGACGAAGAAAATTATATTTGTAATTGTGAGTGTTTTCTTTTCAGGATCAAATATTCCAAATCTTGATAATTTTGATAGGAGCGATCTGTATGCTGAATAAAAATCATCTCCTCTCGCTTTGAATCCTGAGAAGTCCGTCGGGAATCGTATTGGTGGTGCAACATTTGGAAGAGGAATCACTATTTTCTCACTAAATGTTCCTTGAGGGAGTCCTTGAGGTTTAATTTTTTCCAAGTATGATTCTAGTTTTGCAAAGTTCTTTAGTTTTCTTAAGTCATGAAGCTTTACTCTCGCACGCAGAGCATCAAGATTTTCTTTTGTTAATTTATCATCGAGAGTTATGTCTGTATCGATTATTTTATTTTCGAAATCAACACCTTTTGTGAAGAAATTAACTAGGCCTGTGCCTGCGTCGTTAAGATCAACACCAACAATTACAAGATTTCTTATTTGAGGATTTGCAAGAAGATTTCTAAACAGGATTTGTAAGCCGTAGTCTTTAGAATACAATTGGCCTATGAAGCAGTAATTATGCTCAGACAACTTTTCTATTACTCTCTCTTTTTTTGTCCAAAGACACAAGATTCCATTCTCAGATGTTGGATTTGCAATATGGATTGTATCTGAATAGTAAGGCAAGAGCTTCTTGTTCTCGCGTTTTGATTCTATTTTTGATTCGTTGTTGATTTCAGCTGCCACGACCGAGAAGAATGAAAAGTTCTTTTTAAATATAGTGGATGATTTGGAGAAAAATTGATGTAAGAAAATTAATATGATAAATTATGAAAAAATTAATTACTTTTTTCTATTTCAACAAAGCTTATTTCGTGGCACTTGTCTTTTACATACTCGTCTTCGATTGTAGCTGTTAGGAAACTTTTCGCGAGCAAGAATCTTCTTGTTTCTTTTGCATAAATGGTTTCTTTGTCGTTGTATGTGTTTCTGTGTGCTCGTCTGAATTTGTCTGTGGCGTCTTCCATTGATAGTGGTGGACCTTTTATTATTTTAGTGTCGGGAAGTTTGGCATCATTGAACGCAAGACATATTTTGCACATTTTCTCATTAAATTCCCAATCAGACCAGATGAGAGAGAATTCATATTCTTTTGCCTGCTCTTCGATGTGCTCTTTTATTTTCAGAACTTTTGATCCTATAACATCTCGTTTTCCCTCGAGCGGCGAGATGTTTATCATGAATATCTCTGCGTTGTTTGTAGTTTTTATTTTGTCATCAATTATTTTCTGGAAATTTGGCAGTTCAAAAAATGTGCTATTTGGATGTATGATAAAATCTTTGCATCTTTGTTTGAATTTATCAAAGCATTCAGTGGTGATTGCGGCAGCTGCATTTCTAGTTTTTTGCACTGGATCGACAATTATTAGTGGACCGTATATTTTTGAGCTATTTAATGCCATCTTTGGATTGATATGATATTTTTCCAAATCAATAATTACTTCGTCTTTCCATTTTGCTGCTGCAGTTACTAACTCTAGAAATGTTCCGTATTTTATTATTAGCAAGTCAACTACATGGCCGGAGAATCCTTTGATGTAACTCTCTGCGCCATAAACTCGTGCGGATTTCATGAATAGTTTTGTTATTCGAACTTCGTCTCGGAGATTCATTATTGTCTTTGATTTTTTTACAAAATAATCAACATGCAAAGGACTCATGTCTGCAACATTTTCTGCTTCTTTGTAATTGCTAACTTTTAGTACTGGAACAAGTTCATATGTAAATTTGTTTTGCTCATCTTTTATTTGAAAATAATCCCTTGAGCCGTGTACTTTGCTGACTTTGTTGTCCATTCCGAGAAGTACTTGTTCAAGTGCGTCCGAGATGTTTTTTCCTTTGTATGATTGATCAAATTTTACGAATATGTCTGCATCGAAATTATTTTTTATGAATGTGCCCTTTGCAACGCTGCCACCGAGTGTTGCAGTTGCATTCACTTTGTTTTTTTTAAGTTCTTTGTTTAATTTGTCGACGAAAGAATTTATTTTTATTAGAATGCTCGGTTCTGGTTTTGTTAATTGTTTTTGTTCATCAATTAATGCAGCGACGTTGACCTTCTGAATTTTTAACTGCGGAGCAATCTTATTTTGAATCTTCGCGGTCTGAATTTTTTTTGAAGTACTTATTTTTGCGACACGTGATTTTTTTGTTGTTTTTGATTTCGCAATTTTTTGAGTTGCTTTTTTTTGAGTAATTTTTTTCTTAATTTTAGTCTTTTCATTTTTTGGTTTCTTCTCTTTTTTTTGTGTTTTTTTAGTGTTCATTTTTCACTCTCTTTTGCACTTTTTATTTTATTGTCAATTATGATTGCGAGTTCTTCTTTTATTTTTTCAAAAACAGAATCTTTTTCTTTAAGGGTTAAGGATTCGAGAAGCTCTTTGCTCTCTTGCAAATAATTTATCCATTGATCTGCTCGACGCATTGAAACAGCAACATTATCGAATAAGTCTGCGAGCTTGATTAATTTTGCATCATCGCTCGCATTTTGAAATGAGTGTAAGTGTGCTATGTGTTTGTCTTTTCTATCTTTTTGTTCAGGTACTGTTAGTTCTAGAACTAATGTTGCTATTTTATCTCCGAATTCAGTGCGAACTTTATTTTCATCAGCCCAAGTGTCTTCTATTACGTCGTGAAGTATTGCTGCAACTCGAAGCGTTTCTATGTTTTTCTTATGACTAAAATTCTTGAGTAAAAATTCAGAAACACGAAGAGGATGAATTATGTATTGGTAGGGTTCTCCTTTTCTATATTGTCCTGCGTGGGCGTTGAACGAAAATATGATTGCATCTGATACTTTACCTTCGTATTTTCTCTCCATTTCTTCGTTGTGATCAGTCGTCATTTTAATTCATTAGAGTCATTTAATTTTGCTTATTTTTTTTTTAAGTTCATTTATTTTACTAATTTTCTCTTTATTTCACTCGTTTACTTAGTGCTTCAACAAGTGCTGAAGTATATAATGTGATTGCAAGGTTCAACGTTTTATCTTCTTCTATTCTATCAAGTGGTTTGATGCTTGTATTTGTGTTTGTTGCGTCTGTGTTTGCTGTATCTGCATTTGTTGCATCTACTTTTTGTTTTAATTTTAGTATTTTTTGAAGTGTTGTCCAATCGAATTCAAGTTCAGGTAGTCTAACGCATAGAAGACTTAGCAGTGCTTCGTCATCATCGACTCGACATTTGTTCATTATTGCAAGTGCTGACGAGAATGATAATAATGCAACAATTTGTGAGTATGTTTTATCAATGCCTTTCTTGGTCTTTGATTCCTCAAGTAATCTTGCTGCAGTCTCGAGTTTTTCATCGAGCAAATCGTCATTGATTACGTCTGATTCTAGAATGTGTCCTTGGAGAAGGTGATAATCATATGATTCTGGTGCATCCTTTTCTGCGTTTTCTTGATAATTATTTTGGTATTTATTCTGGTAATTGTACAATTCAAAACCCCCTAAATGTAGTTTAATTCTAGTTTTAATAAAGTTTGCCCTTAATTGTGTATTAAAATGGCGAATTAGGGTTAAATTAAGCACTTAAGCATCAAAATATATAAAACAAAGAAAGGTTCTTTACGTGTGGAAACAAGAATTGGTTTCGAGGATTTGAAGTTCAAAGAGCCAGCTAGTAAAGTAAAAGAAATGTATGGCTCGAATGTAGTTATAGGCGAATTTCTAGATCATTATTATTTCACAATAAAGAAATCTGAACTTGAGGAAATAGCAGCATTTAGACTTGATGATGGTGCTATTATTTTTGATTGTGTAGAGAAACGCGCAAGACAAAAGCTAAGTAATCTTGTAGAGAAAGGACTCAAAAACCTTATCAACAAAGTGAGGGAAAAAAAGACTGTTTACATTAGTGAGGCATCGGATGTTCCGCTCATTGGAGCAAATGAGTTTGGACTTGTTGATCGCGGAACGAACATAATTGAAGTAAAGCCATCAACCGGGTGCAATTTAAGTTGTGTATTTTGCTCAGTGAACGAAGGAGAGAATGACTATAAGGATATTCTTATAGAGGAAGAATATCTAATTTCTGAATTCAGAAAACTCGCATCTATAAAGAAGCATCCGATTGAAGCGAGCATAAACCCTCAAGGGGAGCCGCTCATTTATCCGAGATTAGTTCAGTTAGTAAAAGATTTGAAAGAAACACCAAATGTTGCTGTGGTCTCAATTAACACTAATGGAACGTTGTTGAACAAAAAACTTATTGATGACCTAGAAAAAGCAGGTCTCACAAGAATAAATATTTCAATTCATTCACTTGACAAAGCACGTGCATCACAACTTGCAAGCACACCATATAATGTTGATTTGGTTCTTGAAATGATCAAATACTGTGAAGGAAAAATTGATGTGCTACTCGCGCCTGTTTTAGTTCCAGGCAAAAACGAGCAAGATATTGATGATATAATTGAACTTTCAAAGAAGATAAAAAACAAAAAATATCCAACAATTGGAATACAGAATTTCCTTAGCTATAAAGGAGGGCGAAATGCGGCAAAAGAAATGCCTTGGGATAATTTCTTTGAACTCTTAAAGCAAAAAGAGAAGGAACATAATGTAACGTTAATAATTAAAGAAAATTTGTTTGGTATAGAATACGATGAAACTCTTCCGAAGCCATTCAAGAAAGGACAGATAATAAAAGTAGAATTAAAATTACCTGGGCGAGCAAAGGGAGAAATGATTGGTGTTGTGAAAGATAGATGCATAATGGTTTATAATTGTAAAAAAGAATCAGGCAGCATCAATGTTAAGCTTCTTCGAGACAAACATAACATTTACACAGCAGTGCCTTGCTAATTATCTGTGTAATCTGTTGAGTGTTGCGTTGCCAGTTTTTCTATTTTGTATTTTTCAATGCGTAAGTTATTTAAATCAAAAAACATTTTTCAATTTCATGATGTTTTGTCCTAAGTGCGGATCTTTGATGTTCTCAAAGAATTGTAGCTGTGGCTATGTTCTCAAAGAAGAAAGTACTTTTGAAGTGAAAGAAGAGTTGAAAACAAAGATTGACAAAATAGATGTTGTTGGGAACGAGGAAGATTCTCTTCTTCCAGAAACAGATGCTGAATGTCCTAAGTGCAAACACAATAAAGCAGTATTCTGGTTGGTACAAACGCGTGCGGGCGACGAACCTGAAACTAAATTCTTAAAATGCAAGAAGTGTGGCCACACCTGGCGAGATTATAAGTAGATAAAGTTCAACTTGAGAAACGTATTTTAATTTTGTTCTAATCTTCAAGCGTAACAAGGTAGCATTCAGTTCTATCTTTGATTGTTGTGAATGCTTTTAGTCTTTCGATTATGTCGTCGAGGTTTACTTTTGTTGGTAGTTTTTCATCGTATCCAATTTCTTCAGATTCAATTATAAAACTATTTTTTTGGTTCGATAGTTTTGAGAATACGTATTTGTCTGAAAGAGAATATACGTCGCCAACTTTATTCAAGTAGCCTATCTTTGCAAGGTATGCGAGATCTTCGTTTATTCCAAGGTTCAAGCCAAGTGCTGAAATTAAATCTGCTTCTTTGAATTTATTTTTCTTGAATGCATACCTTAGGATATTTATTTTTTTCTGATCAATAAGTTTCATATCTGGCAAAAGTTTCGTCTTAAAATTCTCTTTATCAAATACTATTCCGCCGTTTGCCATTTCAATTAAAAGGTTGAATTCAACTCCTTCATCGACGCATAAAAAGTTGTAGCAAGGAACAAGTATTGTGCGCATATTTCCCTGAAGTGCTTTTGAGAAATTAGCTGGCTTTATTATTGGAAGGATCTTTTTTTCTTTGAATTCATCAACTTTCTCAACGAATGTACTATCTTCTATGAATGCTTTTGCTTTTCCGCCGTGCAAACTCTTTCTTGGGCGGATATTGATGAAGAGCGGAACTTCGGTAAGACCAGTAACGAGCGCTGTTCCTATTTGTAAATTTTGAATTTCTTTTTCTGTTGAGGAAGTGAGTCCTTCGATTGATGCAGTTATTGCTTTTAGATCGTTTGGATTTGTAACTTTTAGTACAAGCTGCGTTGAGCACTGGCTAAGGATTGATTTGTCGACTCTTGCAGGTCTTTGGCTAATTACGCAAAGGCCAAGGCCGAATTTTCTTCCCTCGGAAGCAATATTTCTAATTATCTTGCTCGCTTTTGTCTCGCCGAAGCTTCTTTCAGGGCAATAATTGTGCGCTTCCTCAATAATCAAGAAGAATGGAGGAAGTTTTCCTTTTTTACGAAGTTCAAACAAGTCCTTGCATAATTTATATACGATAAGTTCTTGAACTTCTGGGTCGACTCCTTTCATGTTTATTATGCTACAAACTCCAGGTTTTAGAAATTCGTTGTATGAAACGTTGCTTTCCGAGAATATTTCAAGATTGTGCAATCTTTCAATCATGCTAATTAGAACCCATTTAGCGTTGCTCTCTTCAGCTTCAAGTGCGCCTATTAGTGAACCAAAATCAGGAGTCTTTATACTTTTTAAACTGCTAAATAATACTGCGAGTTGTGCGTTCGTTAGTTTGCTTGGCATCAAATGAATAAGTTCATCTTTATCTGCGCTCCCGCCGAGACGAATTGGCCGAACTCCTGGAACAATATTCGGATCTCCAAATTCCTGGACATTAAATGCCTGTGGTTTAAGATTGAACCCTTTTAATTTTTTGATATCGTCCTTGCTATTGTTCTTGAATTTTAACGTTGAGTATTCTCCGTGCGGATCAATAACTAGAAGAGGAATATTTCGTGTAATCATTTCTTCAATTAGAACGCCTACTGCATATGATTTTCCAGAGCCTGATTTTGCAAGAACAGACATGTGCATGGATAATATTTTGTTCAAATCTAGAAAGACATCGATGTCTTTTCCGTCTAGTTTTCCCATCTGCGCTCCGCTTTGAGGATTATCTAGTTTTATGATACTTTTTATTAAATCATCCTCGGCGAGGCTTACTTCAGCGCCTGGCTCAAATGGTATTCTTGGAGTTTTGACTTTTTCATCATCTTTGTAGCCAAGAACTATGCAATGAGCAATTTCATTATCTTCGTCACGCTCAATTTCATCAATTTGGCAGAGAACTCGTCCATAATTTTTATGATTTACTTCAACGTACTCGAACTTCTTAGTTTCTTGTTCTACAACAAACTCGAATTCGTTCGTTGTTGTCTTTCCTACTATTTTACCGAGCGCCATTTTGTTTTAGAATGATTAGTATTCTTGTTCTTTTAATTATTTTCCTATTGTTTTTGTCTTGATTCGTTTTGGATCGTGATTTTTTCTAATTTGTCGTTATTCGTTTTTTTTTGTTGTTTGTATGCTAGTCTCTTTTGTTTTATCTTTGAAGAGATCAGATAGTTTACAATCCATCTCTTTTGCGTGAGTGTAGCTTGCAGGAAATTTAACGCAGATTTCAGGACGAGTCTCGTGTATGCTGCAGCCTTTATCTGTTAAAAATGTGCATTCAGTTTTGTCTTTTTTTTGAATTAGGAAAGGAATTCCATCCGTCCAAGTTTCCATGCAAAGTAAAATATCGTATCTCTGCTCGCGCTTCCATCGTAGTATATCTTCTTCAGTAATTTTGATTAGTTGCCCCTGGCAGCACCTTATGCAGGGCGAGCAAGGATTACTGGATCCAAATCTGGATGAATTTGAGTCTTTGTTTGCATTATTGTTCGGGTCAATTGTTGATTTCGAGTCTTTATTTGAGTGGTTGATTGAGTCTTTGCCAGAGTCTTTTTTCATGGAATCGCGCCTTCAAATGGGCTTATATAGTGGAAATATAGTGTAAAATATATAAATTTAGCCGTAATCGCTATAAAGTAGGTAATATTAATGGGGGATAAAAATTCCAAACGGATACAGATTAAGTGATGGAATAGAGGCTAGACGAAGAAAGCCAGCAGAAGAATTGTTGCTAAGTATTTTAGATGGAAAAATGCCTCATTATTCTATTATAAGTGAATTATATGAACCCAATGAGCGAAAAATAGCGCAAAAGATTATTGATGAGTTTATTCTTGATAAAATTGTGCCTTTGCTTTCTGAGGGGAAAAAACCCCGAAATTTTGTTGGCATTGAGAATAACGAGATATATAAAATAAAAAACGAGATTGCTAATCAACCCCATTTTATTGAAATGGATGATGCACTAAGTAAATGGCGTTTACCTAGAATGGTGCTACTTGAAGAGGTGTTTGGCACTAATGCACAATATGTGGCGAAGAATTTCAAAGCATTCAATGATTTAGATAGGGAAAGAAAATGTTTTCTTCCCTACACAAAACATTTGTTAAGAGTGGCTTTTATGGTGAAAGCAGTAGGATTTGATTTGAATTCAAATATGCCTGCAAATTTCTTTGGAACACTATGGGCGCTTCATGATAGTGATGAAGAATTACCTTTTTCAGTTAAAGATTCAAACGGGGAAGTTTATGGACTTAGACGGTTGCCTGAATATAATAGAGATTATATTCCTGAAATAATGATCGCAGCGGTTCTGCAAGTTACAAACAAGAGCGATCTTATTCTCAACGCACTTGATGCTAAAGATTATTCTCTAAAAACAAGAGAAGGTCTGGAAAAGGGATTGACGTTTATTTACAAAGAGGGTGAATACTATTTCATAAAGCCAGATGTTGAAGAGATGTTAACAATTCTTGCAAATAGTAAAATAAATTCTGGAAGGAATTCTTTTTACAAGGATATAAAATGGGAATTTTATGACAAAAAGTTCATTCGTAATCTAGCAATGAGGGCCTATGCTGACAATAACTTTTCGCTTTTAGAAGGTAAAGGATACGATTTGTTTGATAATTGTGTTGGCAGAGATTCACAAGATTTAGATGGAAGAGTCAAATCCATTCAGAAATTAGGGCTTTTGGAAGCATATGGTGAAGAGAATGTTCGACGAGGAAAGCTTGAAGGTCGGGACTATAGATTCTTTGAGAATAAATTAGTTCAATTTATGAATTATGCAAAATATGCTGCAGTTGATTTAGGAACAGATTCAATCAAAGAACCGCTTGTTCATCTAGATCATTTGCGCTCTGCGCTCATTTGCGCGGGTAAATTAATAGATGTTCATTACACAAGAGAAAATGCATTATAAATCTAAAATCTATAGGCTCAATTTCTATTCTTTGAATGTAACTTCGCCGTTCAGATGCACGCCTTTCAACCAGTACGCTCGTTGATGCCCTAGTGGTCTCGCTCCGCTCGAGCCACTAATTGTTTAGATAATTTCTATTCTTTGAACGTAACTTCGCCGTTCAGGTAAACTCCTTTTTTGAGTTTTACTGGTCGCCAGGAATCCTTGACGAGTTTAGCATCAAGCCAGTTCGCAAGTTCTTCTGGGTTTCCTATTGTTGCAGAAAGTCCAATGATTTGCGCTTTTGGCATTTCTTTTTTTATTATAGTAATTATAATTTCAAGCGTTGGTCCACGTAAGGAATCATTGAGCAAATGAATCTCATCAATAACAACTGTTTTCAATTTTCGTATCCATTCAGCTTTATGCCGAAGAAGTGAATCAAATTTCTCGCTTGTTGTTATAATTACATCCGCGCCTGCGAGATGAGAATCTTGACTGTCTAGATCACCTGAGCTAACGCTTATTTTTAGGTTTGGATAGTCTCGTTTGAATTGTCTGAATTTTTCAGACGCAAGTGCGCGCAGTGGAACTATGTAAACTGCTTTTCCTTTGTCGTGAAGCACAGCATTTAGGAATGCAAGTTCTGCAACAAGGGTTTTTCCTGATGCAGTTGGCGTGCAAACAAGTAAATTTTGATCATCGAATAAACCTGCCTCGATGCTCTTTACTTGACTAGGTCTTAGTTCTAAGAATCCTCGCTTCTCAAGTACATCATAGATTTTTTCAGGGATTTTACTTTTGAGTTCAGAAGTTTTCATTTGGGAACCTTTATTACTTTTATTTTGTTATTTAGTATTTGTTTGTTTGCGCCAGTCCGCCAATCTATAATCATGTCAATTATACTAGATTCGGGATTATGTAGTTTTTTACTTGATGGAGCGGACGCGCAAAACAAATACGGTTTTTTTTATTTTTTATGCTCTACAAAAATTAATCACATCTCATCTGGAGCATCTATTCCGAGCAAACCAAGCGCAGTTTTTATGACTATCTTTGTTGAATAAATAAGATGAAGTCTTGATTCACGTACAATTGCATCATCCGCTTTTAGTACAGAGCATTCTTGGTAGAATTCATTGAATGCCTGCGCAAGTTCAAGCAAGTACCTTGCAACAAGGCTTGGTTTGTACTGCTCTGCAGCATCAGCAACTAATTTTTGAAAGTTGGAAAGCAGAGTTATTAATCTGAATTCTTTTTCGTGTGTGAATATTAGCTCGTTCAAATGTGATTTAGGCTTGAAATCTTCTACTTGCCTTAAAATAGAACATATTCTTGCATGAACATACTGCACGTATGGTCCAGTTTCGCCTTCAAAGCTTATGCTCTCTTTTTGATTGTAAACAAAATCTTT
>CAITEO010000041.1 GCA_903891505.1 uncultured Candidatus Woesearchaeota archaeon | reverse complement strand
TTCTTCAGCTTTTGCCAGAAGCATCTTTCCATAACCCTTGTGCTGAATATTTGCATCTTCATCTATCATTCGAGCATCGTCTACTGAACTCTGTACTTTACGTTTTATAGGAATTGATTTCCCATAAACATGAAGCTCCCGAATTATTGCTGTACTCTTTGTTATCTCAGATCTCAATGTTGATGATGGAAATCTTAGCCTCGTAAATCCTATGAGCTTATCTTTTGCATCAACTAAACTTATGAAATATTCTTTTCCTCCGCTTGAATCATAAACTATTATTTCAAATTTTACAGGTAAAGTAATTTGTTCATTGCCAATTTCTCTTGATTTTATATCTTGCATCATAAAACCCTTTCGCGCAACTTCCGCGTCAACAATCTGTCTTAGATTATTTTGAGCAATTGCAATCTCTGCAAACTTTGCAGGAATATCCCTTTGAATCCTCATAATCCTGCAATACTTAGGAATATACCTTATCGCTTCAGATATAATATCAACAGTTGATTCAAATGACAAAGGAGAATATTCTCCTCGTTTATACATTTCAAAAAGAGGAGTTCCCGGCATAATCATCGTTGGATAAATCTTTAGCATATCCGGACGATAATCAGGATTACTAAACAGTTCCTTGAAACAATCTATGTCCTGTTCTCTATTTACACCTGGAAGCCCAGGCATCATGTGAAAATTCAATTTGAATCCTAAATCTTTTAGAATCTGTACACTCATCTTTGTATCATCAAGCGTATGCCCTCGATTCACTTTCTTTAGCACATCATCATAAAGTGTTTGAATCCCGAGTTCTACACGAGTACATCCAAGTTCAAGCATCCTATTTCCTTGAGTGAGCTTGCCGCAATCAGGTTTTGTTTCTATTGTAAGCCCAACACATCTTATATTTGATAACTCATTTTCTTTTTGAGCATCAAAAAGACGCACTCTACTGTTTTCTCCATCTTTTCCTTTGTTTTTTTCTCTTTTTTTTTCTTTGTTCTCAACCTGATTATATTTATTCTTCTCCTTTAATAAAAGAAGTTTTTTCCTTATTGAGTTGGTTCTTGATTTATTCTGTATATCTCCAGGCAACTCAAAGAATTCTTTGAATTTGATAATATCAAAAATATCATTTGAATAAAATTCCCTTGAGAAATCATTCATCGCCTGAAATACTCCCCTAACAAATTCATCCTGATAATTCTCATCAAACGCAAGAAAAGTTCCACCTAATATTATAAGCTCGACTTTCTGTGGACTCTGACCAATCGCAACATACTGTTCAAGTCTATTCATAACTTGCAAATAAGAGTCATAATTATTTCTAATTCCCCTCATTGTTGCAGGCTCATTTCCAGTGTATGACTGAGGTACATCTCCAAAGGAACTATCAAGTCCGCCAGGACAATATATACATTTACCATGTGGACACTTTCCTGGTTTTGACATAACTGCAACAACAGCAACACCCGATCCAGTCCTCATTGGTTTTGTCTGAATTCTCTCTTTTAA
Organism: uncultured Candidatus Woesearchaeota archaeon; assembly: GCA_903891505.1. Lineage (GTDB taxonomy): Archaea > Nanobdellota > Nanobdellia > Woesearchaeales > 21-14-0-10-32-9 > 21-14-0-10-32-9. The sequence goes on along the minus strand of CAITEO010000041.1, from coordinate 379 downwards.
TAGCTCAAGAAGTGCTGAATCATTATGATTAGCGTTGAGAAATATTTGTATATCTGTTGGTATTTCTCGAACACCATATTTCTTGCAGAGCAAAATCTTTTTAGATGCAAGCTTTTGCTTATCAGGATTCTCACGCACAATAAATTCTACGATTTCCTTGAAAAATGCGTCGCTTCTAACTCCTTTGTTCACATCTCCAATTATTTCTTTTTCTTCCACGATAAAAAGTAGTCGCTGCTATTTTAAAAAGTTCACTGTTTAAGGGCTGATATGCAATCCTTATTATTCTGATGAATGTTAGTATGACTTCATATCCTAATCTTATTAATCGGTCGATGTTGAATGCTATGACTCGAAAGAAAACTTCGAGTTTTTGGCG
>CAITEO010000040.1 GCA_903891505.1 uncultured Candidatus Woesearchaeota archaeon | reverse complement strand
GCTAAATAAAGAAAACGCGAATTAATCCCCAACCTAAAGGTTGGGGTATTTTGACATTCGCGTTTTCGAATTAAATCGTCGCACTAAAGTGCGGGGTATTGACCCGGCGACGATTTAATAAAAAAAGAAAATGTGTAAACCTGATAACAAAGAACTACAAAACAATAAAGAGAAACAAAAATGAAAACCAAAGAGATTGAAAAATGAAAACACTTGTAATCTATGCTCACCCAAACATAGAAGGTCATTGCTCTTTTATTCTAAAAAATGTTGAAAAAGAATTAAAACAAAGAAAACAAAAATACGAAGTCGTTGACTTGTACAAGATAAAATTCAACCCAGTGCTCCATGAAGATGAACTACTCACATCAGAGAAAAGAAAAAAATATACTGAAGTTGAAACACTCCAAACAAAAATAAAAGACGCTGACAAATTAATATTCATTTATCCAATTTGGTGGAACAGTCCTCCTGCAATAATGCGAGGATTCATCGATCGCATCTTTAGCGCCCGCTTCGGATTTAGATATGAAAAGAAATGGCACGGCATCGCAACGCCTGTCGGTTTACTTAAAGGAAAAGAGGCCGCAGTGTTTCACACAAGCGGCGCACCAACATTCATCTTCAAAACAATCATGGGAGGAAGAGGAAGCAAGATATTTGTCAATGACTCTCTTCGTTTCTGCGGAATAAAAGCAAAAGGCTTCCACTATGGCAGCGCAATGAAAATTACAGAGCAAACAGAGAAAAAACTAGAAAAACTAGTCAAGCGCGGAATGAATTGGCTGTATTAGACTAAAAAAAACAATTATATTTTTAAAACCGCCCTCGTTCTCATCTAACTATGGATATTGTTTGGTTATATGCAATAATTAGTGTAGTAATCATAAGCCTAGTCTCGCTAGTCGGCGCAATATCCTTGCCATTCAAAACAGAGAAATTAAAGACCATAATGATCTACGTCCTTGCATTCTCAGCAGGCGCAATGCTAGGCGATACATTCATACACTTATTACCTGACGCAGTTCGTGAACATGGCGCAACGCTCTCAGTTGGACTTTTCGTTTTATGCGGAATCGCATTCTCATTCATTCTAGAAAAACTTGTCCACTGGCGACACTGCCATATGCCAATAACAAAAACTCACGTGCATTCATTTGCAATAATGAACATGGTAGGCGATATAGTGCATAATTTCATCGACGGCATAATAATAGGCGTTAGCTACCTTGTGAGTTTGCCTGTTGGAATCGCCACAACAACTGCTGTTGTAATCCACGAAATCCCTCATGAAATGGCGAACTTCGGAGTATTAATCCACGGTGGTTTTTCAAAAACAAAAGCACTACTCTACAATTTCTTAACTGCACTCGTAGCTATTCTCGGAACAATTGCAGCACTAATAATAGGAAGCGCAAGCGCAAGCCTTACAACATTTTTTGTTCCATTCACAATGGGAACATTCATCTACATCGCAGGCGCAGATCTAATCCCTGAACTACACAAAGAAACTGCGCCACTAAAATCAATCCTTCAATTCATATTTTTCTCACTCGGCATCGCACTCATGGCGCTTCTATTAATAGTTGGATAGATTTTATTATTTATCATAGTGAGCGTTACAAATTTTGTAGAATATATTTTCGCACTTAATTATTGTTACCATTCTAAAATAGAAAAGTTTAATAATGAGCAATTTATTTTTATAATTAATGGGGAAAAAGCGAACTAATCTTGAGGGGGTTCAACTATATAATTTAGTTACTAAATATTCTGACTATGTAGACAATAGCGATGATAGAGATATACTTATAGGCTACTGTATTCTTGATGCACTTCTCAATTATCATAGTAAAAGCAATTCAGAAGAGGAAAAACTATTCGAAGAAGTAAAATCAGTATATACTAACTTGAAAAACACGCTTGACACGATCATAAGCACTGATACTTATACCCCGCTACTTGTTGAATTAAAATTTGATGTAGATAAAAAAATTCATAGAGAAACAAATACACCTAGTAAAATACTAACTAACATTATTCCAACTCTAATAAAGAAAAAAAATAGTATGGAATATATTAGAACTATAGGTCTTGATTTATATCTAAAAGTAAAAGACAAAGGACCATTCAATGGAAATAGAAATATCTTACTTAGAGACTTTGAAACATTAAAAGAAACATACGGCGGATAGTTATGAGCGTAACGGACCAAAAATATCACACAGCAATCGTCCCATTAGATGATATCTATACTCTTGGAGGCCCAACTGTATTTGAAAAACTTCAAGCAAAAGAAAATGGCAAAAAAAATCTTATAGTTCTTCCAGATCACGTTTTTACAACACTAAATAATTTAAATGAAACAACTACTGATGATGGCGCGAAAGATACTGCAGATGAGATACTTAAATATCAAGACTCAAATAAAATAATATTTAGAAATGAAGAAGTATCAGTTTATAGAATATCAGACAGATTAGACCTAGCAATGACTCACTCATCCGAACCTAATCTTATAAATTTAGAAGGTAAAATAAAAACTCTTTTTTCAGCCAATCAAGGAGTAGAATTCATAACCAACAATTCATTTAACCGCGTAAAACTAAGAAATTCAGGTCTGAAAGTAGAAAAATCTAAATTCCTTCTAGCTGATGCAACAATTGTAAACAAGGGAATAATAACAACAGATAATTATGATTTTCAAGCAAAATTATTTCAGGCAGGGGAAAAAGGATTATCTCTTAACGATTTTGATCCTACGAAATACTTTGATTTTGAAGACCAAGATGACGAAGATAAACAACTATTTATGAATCAATTCATAAAAACTCAAGGAAAAGATGGCAACTTCAAATATGCGCGAGTTGTCTGCAACTTAATTAGAAAAAAAGAAAGAGTAGTAGATTATAATACTCCTAGAATATTATTGTTAAGAGAAGATGAATACAGCAGAGTTCTTACTTCAGGAAATAAACGAACAAACACCATTTTAGGCATATCTGCTAATAATATGGAACAATACATAGCATTACAATACGGATTACTAAATCCAGACGTCACACTATTCTTTATATCAGGCGCTCAAGGCTCTGGAAAAACAATAATAAGCTATGTTGCTGCAATGGAACAAATACTTAGCTATAATAATCAGAGAAGTCAGTTTGAAAAGATAGTTTTATTCAAACCAAACAACATAATGGGTGGAAAAGAAAGAGATATAGGATTTCTTCCAGGCTCAATGTACGAAAAAATCAAAGAGCACCTAAAACCATTTATGGACGCACATAACCACCCTCAATCCGCACTCAAAGGATTTTCATTTGATGAACTCTTAAAACATCCAAGATATGAAAATGAATATGGTAAAAGAATGACCATACCTAAACTTCCTGGCGGTGCATTATTGCCACAAAACAATGAAGCAATAGAGATGACTTATTCAGGATTTGCACGAGGAAGAACATTTTCAAACACATTAATGGTAATAGATGAAGGAGAAAATTTAACACCATACGAAATGAAAACACTAATAGAAAGATCAGGTGTTGGTACAAAAATAATAGTCATAGGTGATCCGTTCCAAGTAGATAATCCTAAATGCACAAGGGAAATAAATGGATTAACCCATGCAATAAAACAATATTTACCAATGCCCTATTCTGCTCTTCTGCACCTTCCAGAAAACTTCAGATCTGAAATGTCCAGAGATAGCGCATCTTGGCATGTGTATAACAACTAAG
>CAITEO010000039.1 GCA_903891505.1 uncultured Candidatus Woesearchaeota archaeon | reverse complement strand
GGTAAAGAAATGCAAAAATTGCATTAAATCATCAGAACAATGCAAAAAATTGGGGATATATGTTTAAAAAGATGCCGCAAGATTTCTGATATAACAGTCTATCGTAGTGACAGAATACTATTCTGTCACTACAATTCTAAAATATTGATAGTATTTATCTTAAAGTTGCTACTTACGTATCACAGCAAACTTCGCTATTGATTTTGTATTATTCGATGGTGAATCTGCAAGGATTAAATAGATGCCGCTTTCGACATAATTACCGAATTGGTCCCTGCCATCCCAAATTGTTGTCCTGCCGATAGAAGTTATTCTTATCACAAATGTACCGTCAACGGCAACTATCCTGAAATCGGTATATGGAGCTAATCCATCAATCACAAGTTGGTTATCTTTTATTGGGAAGATTCTCAGGAAGAGACGTTATTGTTTGATGAATTTGATTTATGTTAGGTGCATATATTACGAAATGTCCGCCGACACGAAGAACTCGTGATGCTGTCGGAATTGCTCGCCAAGGTTCAGGTACGTCGAGCGTGAATACATCATATTTTCCTTCCTCAAAATTCTCTAGTTCATAAATGCTCTTTGTTTCTATTTTGACATTATCAAGGCCTAGAATTCTTATGTTTTTTCTCGCCATTTCAAGATGATCTTCCTCAACATCGAACGAATCAACTTGTTTTGCAATTTTTCCGAGGAACCCTGCAAGGTGCCCACTTCCAGTGCCTGCATCAATTATTATGCTCTCTTTGTTAATGCCAGTGTATGTAATTATTGGTCCAATATCTTTGTGAGTTATTGCTTGCGCGCGCCTTTTAAGATTTGAAAATTCATCCTCAAAGTCAGCATCAAATAAAACAAAATTATCTTTTCCACTTGTGAATTGTCCGTTCGTTTGTAGTTGTTCTTTTTTGATGCTACCGCCTCCGTTGAACTGTATGTCTCTTGGTTCGACGAGATAGAACGTTTCAAGATCGTTCATAACTATTCGTCGTCCATTATCTTCTACTACTCGAGGGAGCCTCAAAAGTACTTTCTTAAATGTCATACTCTATAGGAAAGAGTCGCATTTTATAAAATTTTATAAATAAATCCTGATTTCAGAAGTACTATTGGACTTGTAGCGCAGCCTGGATAGCGCGACAGCCTTCTATCCCGAACGGAGTTCGTGATCCTTCACGACTTCGATCCTGAAGTAAGCTGTAGGTCGGGGGTTCGAATCCCCCCAGGTCCGTTTTCTTTTTAGAGTAAAAAAATGGTTCAAAAAATAAAAATAATCGCTGTTGGAAAAATAAAGAACAAGAATATTGAATCTGAGCTAAATGAATTCTTTAAGAGACTTACGCCTTTCTGTTCTATTTCTATTCAAGAGATGAAAGATGAGGGAATAAAGAAAGAATCAGAGAAAATAGCGTTGATTATAAAAGAAAATCCGGGTGCATTTATTCTTGACGCGAAAGGAAAACAATTTTCTTCAGAGGAGTTCTCTGAACTTCTGAAGAAAGAATCAAAAGAGAGCAAGGAAATAGTTTTCATAATAGGTGGCCCTGATGGTATAGAAAGTAGTGTGAAATCAAAAGCAAAAAATATTTCTTTATCGAACATGACGTTCACGCATGAAATGTCAAGACTTCTTCTTGTCGAGCAAATTTATCGTGCATTCATGATTCAAAGCAATAGGCCGTATCATAAGTGAATTAGATAAATCTGAATTGTGGTGTAAAAGCACATAATATAGCTTCAACTTCGTTTGTATTCTTCGCTTAGTATTTATAGTAGGTTAGCTTTACTATGCAAAAGATTAAAATATAACAAAATTAAAATGAATGTTTGGAGGAGTGATTAGTATGAAAATCAAATCAAGTTTAACAATATTTTTGGTTGCAGCGATGGTTGCAGCAGTATTCTTGACGGGTTGCGCAACGCAGCAAAAGTCAACAGAGACTGTGTTTACGCAAGAAGGTCTTATGGGTACAAATGCTGTATTAGACACGTCGTTTAAGACGACAGAAGAATATCAGAATTTTATAAGGGATCACACGAGTGATAGTTATGGTGGCTATTATTCTGGAGCGATGCGTGGTGGCGTTATGATGAAGGGCGTAGCATTTGATGCAGCGGCGCCAATGGCGTCAGCATCAGGTGTAAATTCAGCAGAGACTGCAACGGCTGTTAGTGGAGATAGTGGCGCTCAAGGAGCTGTCACAGATTTCTCAGGAACAAACAATCAGGTTGCAGGTGTTGATGAAGCAGACATGCTAAAAACAGACGGAGAATACATATACACTCTGACTGACCAGACGTTATATATTGTAAAAGCACATCCTGGAAATGAATCGAAAGTAGTTTCAGCAATTACATTTAAAGATTATCCTGTTGGATTATTCGTACAGAATGATAAACTCGTAGTTTTCGGACGTGTAACTGATTCAGATTTCTTGAAGAACGCAGGATTTGCAAATGCTCAAAGTTTTACATTTCTAACAGTATATAATATTACAGATAGGACAAAACCAACAGTTGAAAAAGAATATAAGTTCGAAGGAGATTACAATGATGCGAGACTCGCGAATGGAAAAATGTATTTGATATCAACATTCTATCCAACATATAGAACTGATTATCCAACTCCCATAATGTTTGAGGGCACAGTTAGAAGTGCGATGCCTGTTGATAGAATATATTACTTCAACATACCATATAGTCAGCCATATCTTGTAACAATTAATTCGATAGATATGACGACCGCAGACGCAATTGATTCTGCTGCAATAACTGTTGAAGGATCGCCAAATGTTTACATGTCTCAGGACAATTTGTATTTAACATACACTGAATATATTAATGAATGGGAACTTGAGCAGCAAGTCACAGTTGATATTGTTGTGCCAAAACTATCGATTGAAGATCAAAATTTTATAGATAAAGTGAAAGCAGCAGATCCTGATCTTCTCTCAAAATATGAGAAACAAACGAAGATATATCAGGTAGTTGAAAGATATGCATCGAGTCTTGATCAAGATCAAATGGATACACTTCAAAAAGAAATAGATTCTGCAATGAAAGAGAAATTATCGCAGTACAAATACAGAGAATACACGATAATTAACAAGTTATCAGTCAGTAATGGAAAGATATCTGTTGATGCGAATGGACGTGTTCCAGGACACATCCTAAATCAATTTTCGCTCGACGAATACAATGGAAACTTGAGAATAGCAACGACCCTAAATCCAGTTTATTCAAGATTTACTGATGTTGCAACAACTGCTGATGTAACGACATCTGATGCTAGTGCGGGATCTGATTCTGGAGCGGCAAGTGCTAGTGCAAAGATTGCTGTAATGCCTATTAGACCACAAACAGATTCAACAACTAACAATATGTATGTCTTAGACTCAAACATGGATATTGTAGGAACGCTCGAAGATTTAGGAAAAGGAGAGCAAATATACAGTGTTAGATTCATGGATGATAGAGCGTACCTTGTTACATTTAGGCAAACAGATCCATTCTTTGTAATTGATCTAAAAAAACCATCGTCGCCAAAATTACTGGGCAATCTTACGTTGCCTGGATTTTCAAGATACTTGCATCCATACGACAAGAACTTGATAATTGGAATTGGTCGCGACGCAACAGCCACTGGACGACAGGAAGGATTAAAGATAAGTTTGTTTGATGTCAGCGATGTTGCAAATCCAAAAGAGATTGCCAATTATACATCTGATGAAAAATATGCAAGCTCAACAGCAGAATGGGAGCATAAAGCGTTCTTGTTCTCAAAAGATAAGAATTTACTTGTGATACCATTCTACAGCTACGATTATAACAATGGTGCTGAAAACATGAATGGTGCGATGGTCTTTAACATCACAAAGAAAGGAATTAATCTTCGAGGATTAATTGATCACGGGACAGATAATAATTATGCACCAATGGTTGAGAGAAGTTTGTTCATCGAGAACGATCTTTACACAAAGAGTCCGCGTTTGTTGCGTGTTAATGCACTTGATGATTTGTCGAGTGTTGCAAACGTAACTCTAAAAGCGCCAGCGAGTGGAAAGATAACTAAGTATTAAATTAATTTTTTTCTTTTTATTTTATTTTAGTTTTCTGTTTCGACCAAGATTCTCTACCGATATTTATATAAATGAATGATTTTTCTGTTTTATTAGAGCAAAATTTTGGTTGGCGGTTTAATGGCTTGAGCGCGAAGCGCGAAACCATTAAGGTGTAAACGAACTTTTTCGTTTGCGGAGGTAGCCAAGCGGCCTAAGGCGACCGCCTGCAGAAGCAGACAACTGCTGTGTCGAGCACAAGCGAAAGAGAGTGCGATGAGAAACTAGACAGCGGTTATCCGGGGGTTCGAATCCCTCCCTCCGCTCCTTACTTTCTTAAGTTTTAGCAAAGTGTATAAACATGACTGCATTCCTTAATTTATGGCGCCGCCAGTCTATAAAGTGCAGAAAAAAGAGAGTAGGTTTTTCAAGGAACAAGTTCGAGTTAGGCCCGTTCGGAAATTAGATTCTGAGCGAACAGTGAAGGAATTATTGAATGGGTTAAGCTTTGATCAGTTAAAAGTTCTTGCGAAGAAACACAATGTTGAGCTGAAGGCAACAGTGGAGCAAGGTTTGTTTGAAGTGCATAGTGTAGCGCCTACAAAATATCATTATGTTGAAAAACTTCTAAATGTTGTAACTACTCATGAAATAATTGCTCTGCCAACAAGTCCTAAGGGGATTAAGAAGAGTAGACGACAAGCGAATAATCCTTGGTAAGTTTTTAGTTCTCGAGTTTTTTTGTGGATTGTTTAGCTGTAATCAAAAATATTTATATACTCCTGGCTAAATTGTTTATTGTTATTTAAGTGTGTGGGGGTGTAGTTATGAAAAAAACTAACTTAATTTTTATTTTTGGGATTGTGTTTTTGATGCTGCCTTTTGCTTATGCAGAACAATGCGCATATAGTGAGAATTTATTGCAGAATATGAATGGCGCAAATGTATCTGAGAGTGGACCTGCTAAGACTTTATTTGGGAAGAGTGCAGGAATAAAACTTTCAGTAACAGATGAGCAAAAAGATTATTATTTTCAGATAACTGATTATGTTGTTGCATACAAGGGCAATGAATCTATTGATAATGTAGGATTTACTGTAACTACAGATAGTTGTACACTTCAAAGAATTGACCAGGGTGGAGATGTAATGAAAGAGTACCAAGATGGAAACATAAAAGTTAAAGCCGTTGGGTTTGGAAAGAAGACAAAACTTTTGTTTGGTAGAATAGGTTTTTGGTTCTACAGTATTTTTAGCTAACTTTTTTTAAACCTTTTTTTTGTTAATATTTATAATAACTCTTATTTAATAGTAATATTTATAATGATTTGTTTATGCCTATCTTTGTATGTTTACAGAAAACTATGTTATTGATGAATTTGATAGGAAAAAATTTGAGGATATTTATTCTACATCTACTGGAGATAATAATTTATTTGTTTGGTCTCATTCAGAGATGAAATTGCTGCAAAAAATAAATCCTTTACTTGCAAGAAAAATAAATAATTCTGTAGAAATAGGTCTTGATTACTTTGTCGCAGATGAGGATCTCGATGCGCAGGCAAGATATCTTGTTTCTTTTTTTAATTCAAATCTAGACAATCAAATCTTTAACGGAACAGTGAATGCTGAAACAATTAATTCATACTTTGGTGATTTTGATAGAATGTTAGAAGCACAAGGAAAGAAGAATCCAATAAGTAAATCTACAATATCTAAAAGTAATGTTTTGCAGCTAGCGATGATTATGAAAAAATATTCATTATCTGTTGCAGAAGAACTGTTTACTTCTTCTTTTGAAGGAGATAAACTTGTTAATTCATCCAATATGATTGAAGGATTAGATGCATTTGTTAATATTTTTGGAAACAAACTTGAGAGGATAATTCAGTATGGCCCTGGTGTTCAGGATGCAAAGAAAGGTGCTAGTTTAATCTTGCTACTTAGTGATATTAACGGGGTTTATGATGTTGCTTTTGGAAAAAAAGAAAAAGTCAAACTTCGAAATGAAGATTATGGTGAGAGAAAATTTGGCGTTATTTTTTTCCCTTCTAAAACATTCAATCAATATTTAGAAGGCGATCCCTATAGTTTAAAGATAGCTTTTGAATCAAGAGTGATATATGGGGATTCACTTAAGGTACCATATATTTCAAAAAAAAAATTAATACAAAATAATGCACTCAAAGCTGGCAAGGCGCTTGTAGGATTCAGATGTGCTTTATCAAATAGACATAAAATAGAAAATCTTGTTGAAAATCCTAAAATGTTGTATAGTTTATTGGAATCTGAACTATTTGTTCAACGAGCAATATATATGCATTATTTTGGGTCTGCACATGAAAATGATTATTTATCTAAAGAAGGTTTGTATACTTTTATTAAACCAACACGAATATCTTATGATGAAGTGAAACAGACACTTCTGAATGTAAATTATAGATTGAGCGAAAAAATAAAGAAATGGAGCTGGGAATTGGAACATGATACGAGAGATTATCAAGTTAAGTCTGATTAGAAATCTGAATAAATTTATTATCTCCATTTATCAAGTTCATCATTTGCACGTGCAACCCATCTTGAAATTGTATCTTTTAT
>CAITEO010000038.1 GCA_903891505.1 uncultured Candidatus Woesearchaeota archaeon | reverse complement strand
TTATGGTACAGAGCTGGGGTCCAGATATGTAGATATATTAGTAAATGCGAAGAAATTGTTAAAGGATAATGATGTGTATTTGCAGAATTTAATTAATTCATATCATCTTGAAGCGTCTAACCGTTATTCGTCCGGTTTTTACTCATTATCTGTAATAAAAAGTTTTGAATACATAATGAGTTTGTTGAATGTAATGATTCCTGATGTAGTTGCTGAGAAAAAATTATTAGAAGATGCACAGGATAAGCTTAAAGAAGCAGGCATATCTTTTGAAAATCAGGATTTTTCATCAGTAATTAATAACTTAAATACTGGAGTAGAGTTGGCTTTGAAAGACGAGTTGGATATACCTAAAACAATAAGTAAAATTAACACGCGAAAGATTTTAGATATATGTATTGCGAACGATGTGGGACCTAAAGAGTATTTACAAGAAATCATTAAACATGTTTTGGAAGTAGATAATAAAGTTAAGCATCAAGGTTACAAACCTCAAAAAATTGATGCGATAAATGCAGTATCTGCATTTGAGGGTCTGATAAAACAGGCAAAAAAATATCCGTTCAAACCTTCTAAAGAGGTAAGGGATAAAATATTTGCAGGAATATGATGATTAGTAAGTTAAGTTCGTTATTGTACAAACAGATAACTTTTTATTCTCAGAATCTAAGCAAGCAATATGCTTGGAAGACATCATGTTTCAATCAGTTTGGCTACGGTCTTGCCTTTTTTGGTTCCTCTGATTTTTGTAAATATTCCTAATGGAGTTCCTCTTGGCGCATTGTTTTTATTTTGTGTATTTGTAGGGTCTTTAGTTCCAGATATTGATTCTAATGGAAAACCAAAATTATATTATGATCTAAAAATAGTTTACAAAGTATTATATCCTTTATTCAAAGTGGTTGTTTGGATTTTTAACACTTTTAATTTTAAGGCTAAATTAGATTTGCAATATGATGTGAAAGAAGAGCATAGAGGGATAATGCACTCACCTATTGGTATTGTGATAAGCACTATTTTTCTTACAATTATTATTTCTGGTTTGTTGTTTTGGATTAAATTTCCAGGCGCACTAATAATAATTTTATTTGTATTTTTTGGGATACTTATAGGTCAATTTTTGCATTTATTGGAAGATTCTTGTACAGTATCTGGGATTAATTGGAAATTTCCTTTCAAAAAGCGTTTGGTCAATGGTCAGATTAGAACTTTTGACAGATTTGAGGAAAAGAAAGACATACGTCCTTTTGTTTTTCAATTTCTTCTTGGTCTTATTTCAGTTGTGGAAGTAATATATTTTTTATTTAGTAAAACTAAAATAAGTATTCTTATTGTGTGGATTATTGCATTATTGCTTGTTGCGGGTTTCTGGTGGATTATTTGGAAATTAGCTCAATCAAATAATGAGCTCTGGTATTGGGAAAAAGAAAAAATAAAGCAAATAAAGACAGAGAAGAAAGCTTTTGATAGATTGTTTAAATGAACAAATTTTGTTTTTCGCACAAAATATATAAAAACAAACAAGAAAAGGAGCTAGTAGGGGGATTAAATTGGATCATGATAAAATTGTGCAAAAGTTAAGAGCGTTTAATAATAATAGGGATTGGGATCAATATCATAACATTAAAGATTTGGCCACAGCGATTGGTATTGAGGCTTCTGAATTGCAAGAGTTATTTTTATGGAAAAAAGAAGATGAATTAAATGTATTGCTTGAGGCTAAAAGAGATAAAATTGAAGAGGAAGTTGCAGATATTTTTCTTTTTTTGACGATGTTTTGTTACAAAGCAAATATTGATTTAGAAAATGTTTCTTTGAAAAAAATGGAAAAAAACAATCTCAAGTATCCTGTTGAAAAAATTAAGGGAAAAAATAGTAAGTATACGGAGTTGTAAAGAGTGATAATTTATCAGGGAACTACTGAAAATTTTGTTGACGATGTTATGAATAACAGAATTACTGATGTTATGAGAACAAATTTTAGTAATTCGATGGGGCGAGAAGCACCAAAGGCAGAATTTACTTCGTGGAGTAATTCTTTGCAGTATCTGAAAAATTTAATAGAACTTGGGCAGCTTCATGAAAATTATATTTGTCTAGAGTACCCTGTGCCTTATACGAGTGAGAGAATTGATTGCCTGATTTTCGGAAAATCAGAAGAGGATAAAGAGTACATGGTTCTAATTGAACTGAAGCAATGGAGTGATGTCAAAGCTTTGGATGTTGAAGGCAATTTCGTAGAAACTTTTACAGGCGGTGCTGTTCGAACGGTGTCGCATCCATCTCAACAAGTCGAAGGTTATACGAATCATTTAGTGAATTTTGTAGAGATATTTGAGTACGATAAAAATTTTAATTTAGTCAGTTGCAGTTATTGTCATAATTATAATAAAGAAGATGGAAAAGGATTATTTGCTGAAAATTATAAAGATTTAATGATGAAATATCCTATTTATACAAAGACTGATGTTTCACTATTGGCGAAACGATTGAAAGAACTTTTGCATAAGGGTAATGGGCTCGAGATATTTAATAGATTTATGCAAAGCCCGGTTCGTCCATCGAAGAAACTTCTTGAGAACACAGCTAAAATAATTAGCAATGAAGAAGTTTTCTCGTTATTAAATGAGCAAATAGTCGCGAAGAATCTTATAATGTCAAAAGTTAGACGAGCAGAAAAAAATAATGAGAAAAGCGTTATTATTGTTAAAGGTGGGCCAGGAACTGGAAAGTCTGTAATCGCACTTAATGTTTTAGCTCAATTAGCAAGTAAAAATAAAAAAATATTTTTTGGTTGCAAATCCAAACCGTTCGTAGAGGCGATTAAAGAAAAAGTTGGGCGAAACGGTGGTATGTTATTTACTAATCTTAATGCATTTTTGCCGACCAAAATGAAAGAAAATGAATTGGATGTTCTACTTATTGATGAAGCTCACAGAATAGGTAAAACGAGCAATCATCAGTTTACTTCAGCAGAGCACAGAACTGAAATGCCTCAAATTGAACAATTAATAAGATGTTCTAAAACTACTGTGTTTTTTATTGACGATAAGCAAGTTATAAGATCTCTTGAAGTAGGAAGTACAAAACTTATCAAAGAATCTGCTGAAAAATACGGTGTGAAAGTAGATGAAGTAGAATTAATGTCTCAATTTAGATGTAATGGTTCAGATAATTATTTAGATTGGATAGAATCTATTTTAGGGTTCTCGAGCACTCCAAAAGTCCTAAAAAAACAGGACAATTTTGATTTCAGAATATTCTCTTCTCCATCAGAACTATATGACTTCTTGAAGAAAAAAGAAGAAATTAAAGCGAACTCCGCACGTTTAACTGCGGGATTTTGTTGGGAATGGAGCAAAACTTTAGATTCTGAGGGAAATCTTGTAAAAGATGTGAAAATTGGAGATTTTGCAATGCCTTGGGAAACGCACGGCGATATAAAACCTCCCAAAGGATATGTTAAATGGTATGAGTGGGCGTTTAAACCAGAGGGAATTAAGCAAGTTGGTTGTATCTATACAGCTCAAGGATTTGAGTTCGAGTATGTTGGCGTAATAGTCGGAGATGATTTGATATTTAACAAAGAAAAAAATTGTCTGTCTGCAGATATCAAGAAAACTAAAGACCCTGTGCTAAAAAGAGGCAAAGATGATTTTGAGAGATATGTAAAAAATATTTATAGGGTTTTAATGAGCAGGGGGATGAAAGGGTGTTACGTTTACTTCTGCAACAAAGAAGTGGAAGCTTATTTCCGGAAATTTATATCTTCAGAATTATTAGAAAACTTTTCGGAAACTAAGTAAACAATTAAATAAATAAATTTATTTTTTTGTAGAGGATGAAAATGTATAAAGGATATGAGTATCATAAAGATAAAGATGGGCTTTGGAAAGTGTTGTTATCTAATGAACAAATATTTATTGTTGCATTAGATGATTCTAAGAATGAGGGCGTCAGAAAAATAAATTGGAAAAACAATTCAGAACTGACTTGTAGAAAATTTATAGATTGGAAAGAAAGTCTTCAACATTAATCTGTATCAGATAACGAACTAATTCCGTTCTGTTTCATTCTCTCTCGTGGTCTGTTTGCAGGGGGAATATCTAGGATTCGCATGAGAAATAGAACAAAACACAATTTTTTATTAATAGTTCTAAGAATTATTCGGAATTCTTCCGAACTCTATTCCCATGTCTCCTCTTTGAACAAAAATAGAAGTAACTTGTCTTTTTCCTGTTTTATCTCAATTCTGTAATTGGAAAAGCTTTTTTCAAGTAAAGAATGTTTGAGTGTCGCTCCATTTTCGTATGCGGATTGCCTCGCGAAGATTATAAAAACGCTTGGTACATTTGCTGTAAGTTTTATCTCTATGTCTTTCAAAAGTTGTTCAGGATTATCTCCTGCCTTAACGAAAAGAACATTCTTCTCCAGATTATTCAACAAGTTTTCTACATCTGTAATAAGATCCTCTATGCTCGCACCAGTGCTCACATAGCTTCCTATGAAGTCGCTAAGGATTTTGTTCTGGACAAATTGTGCGATGTGAAGTCCTTTCTGTCCGTGTTTTCTTAATATTCTATCTCGTAGGCTATTCAAGGAAGTTTTGTTTTTGTTAGTATCTAGTCTTCTAAGTGTCAACCCCATTTGCACGAGAAGTTTTAATTTATCATCCCGAAGATATTTCTGGCATAAATCCCATTCGCCGCTTTTTAGTTGTTCTTTGACAATATCTATTGTTTCAGGGTCTTGTATGAATGCCAGTTTTCTCTCTTTGAAACTTTTAACTAATTCTTTTATTTTTTCTTCAGTCCAAGAAAATGCCGCCTTTACGGTTCCAGAAATAATTTCTTCAGAGGACATCTGGATGCTCCTGTAAGTAGGAGGCTATGCTTAAAGGGTTGTTGTCTAGAATTATAGTGCTGCCTGGCAGGATGAGCATGTTGTTTATCTTTACAGGCTCATCTATGTATTTATCGATGACTCTTTCTCCATTTTGGTCTAGGACAAAAATGCCGTCTGATTTGTAGCCTAGTTCTTTAAGCAACAAAATCTTGTCCTTAATTGCCAGCATCGATATAGATATTTGCTCTACCATTGTATCCTTCAAACTCCTTAGTCTACTCACATATTTAAATCTTATGTAGGAGAACAGAGGTAGTTTATTTATTTTGTCTTAGAAAATCCGGAAAATGTCCAGTGCATTTAGATGTGAGAGTTCTTTTCTTTTTCTCGCATCGTTTCCGGTTTTATTCACCATAATATTTATATATTGTGGGTGCTATCTATATGTTTAACATGAGCCCTAGTGTTCCTACGGGGACGCTAGATGTATTTTTTTCTTGTAGTGTTGATTTTTCAAAAATAGTCTATTTTTTTTGTAAGTATTTCGGTTTTTCTTTGGTAAGTGTTAATAAAGTTCTTTGCTTTCATATTTTATGAATCTTAAGGAAACTTATGTGTTGATTGATGGAGGTTATTTGAGCAAGATTACAAAGCGCTTGGGAAAGGATGGAATTCGTTTAGATATAGATCTTAATTTGTTTGCAATAACTCTTGCGAAAACACAGAGTCTTTGGGTAAGTGGGGTTTATTATTATTAAATCGTCGTTGGGTCAATACAAATTAAGCATAGCTTAATTGTACAAATAATTCTTTCAGAATTATTTTGTACCCCGCACTTTAGTGCGACGATTTAATTCGAAAACGCGAATGTCAAAATACCCCGACCTTCAGGTTGGGGTTTAATTCGCGTTTTCTTTATACTGCACCTCCGTTTCAAAGTTCAGAGCCTACTCCTGATGAAATGGATAGGAAAGCGAAGTATGATAAATGGATTTCTAAATTAAAGAAGATTCAGAATTTTTATATTCGTGAGGGCAGATGTCGGAAGGTAAATGGTTGTTTTCATCAGAAAGGAGTTGATACTCTTATTACTATGGATTTGATGAGTGTGCTAAATTCAAAGAAAGTCAATACTATTATTCTTGTTTCCTGCGATACTGATTTTGTCCCAGTGCTTGAACAGGCTCAGAAGGAAGGTTTGAATATAATTTTATTTTACTATAATGATTTTGTGAGAAAATCAGAGTTCTCTATGTCTAATCATATGCTTGTTGCCTGTCCAAATCACGTATTGATTACAAAAGAACATCTTGAAAATAGCAAGAAAGAATAATTTTTCGTAAATCCTCCTATTCTATTTTTCCGAATGTATATCCTTGAGATTTAGCATATGTGATTATTGATTGCAACGCATTCGCTGTTCGCAATCGATTTTCAGGACCATCGTGCATGCAGATAATAGAATTAGATTTTAAGTGATGTTCAACGCGTGTTATAATCACGGAAGAATTCTTTGCGCTATAATCTCTTGGGAAAACGCTCCACAAAACAATTGTCAGGTTAAGTTCTCGTGCAGCGCGCATAGTGTTTGGTCCTTTGAATCCATATGGGGGTCTATAGTATTTAACAGGTTTTTTTGTTATGTTCTCGAGTATGTTTTTGCATTCTTTAAGTGAGGAATAATTTTCAAAGCGTACGTGCGACATTCCATGAAGGCCTATTTCCATTCCAGCGTCTGACATGTTCTTCACAAGAGAATACTCAGATTGATCCATGTGATCGCAGATGATAAAGAATGTTGCAGTTACATTATTTTCTTTTAGGGTTGAAAATATCAAAGGAGTTTCAGGTCCTGGTCCGTCGTCAAATGTCAAAGATATGTGCTCATCAGAGTTCTTGTATGTTGTTTTCCAGAATACTTCGGATGAGGGCATCCAAATTGCGTAGAGCGAAAAGAGCGCGAGAAATACAATTATTCCAAGTGAGATGATGATTATTCTTGTTTTGTTCGTTTTCTTGTTTCTTCTCAAATGTTTAACCTATTCTAGTTTTAGCTAACGTTTTGTTTCTTGTTTTGTTTTCTGATTTTATAAGTATTCCTGTGGTGAGCTCATTACGTGGAGAAAGTTTTTTATACTCTCATTTCATAGGCTTAATTATGGGTATAATTAAGCAGCTCGAGGATGTCAAAAAGAGAATGGATGGGGTGTATAAGGCGTATCTAAATGACTTAGGCGAGATTGTAAATTTATTAAAAGATGGGTCTGATGACTTCGTGAATACACAAATGGCATTAAAGACTATATCTGCGTTCGAGAAGGAGATTGGGGCGCTGGCGTTAGCAATTCAAGGATTTAATGATTTATTTGAGAAGTGCAAGGCTTTGGTTTGCAAAGATGTTATTGCTCTTAGAGGGTTGATTGGCTTAATTAGGCGACAAAATGTTTATGTGCTTCAAAAAAAAATGAGTATGTTAAGATTGACTTTTATCGAAAAGTCCTCGAGTTATGAGGATTGCACTGTGTTTGTTAACAAAATCTTAGATAGGTGGGCGTTTTTAGAGGAAGAGTCTAAAAAAGGACAAAATGCTCTTCGAAATGTGGTTGCTGTTTTGAAATCTGCAGAAGCAGGCGGATCTATTAAAGATATTTTTAAAAATATGAGATCTAAGAATAAAACTAGATTGTATGAGCCTAATGGTAAAGCGGTTCATGTTTCATTTTCTACTAGGTTTAGCACGTCTAATATCAGTGTTGTTAATGCGCCGATAAAAGAATTTGTGTTTAACGAATGCAATAACTTGCTAAAAGAAGGAGAGTTCTCCGAGGCTATGGAAGAGTATATTTTAAGTGTTCGAAGTCAAGACTATGCTCAATTAGAGGGAGGATTATCTACTCTTTTGATGAATACAGTAGGGGATGTTATAATGAAGCATTCAGATTTGCTTAGAACTCAAAGAGTTAATGTATATGTTAGATTAGTTCCTCCGAATATGAGTTTCAGGGGAGAATTTTTTAATTTAAAGTCTAATTTCTCGCATATATTTATCGTGCTTGCTCTTTCTTTTGGTGTTGTGAAAAATTATATTTTAGGCAAATCAACTCTCGATCCAGGTGGCGAAACATATAATGCAATAGTTCATGAACTTACTCATGCATTTGATACTATCTCTACAAGCGATGAGTTATTGCTTGCTGCCACAAAAAGACTACTTAATGGGAAAGAACCAATTTCAGAATGTTTTGAACTCACAAAAATAATTTCGAAGATGAGAAGTGAAGGTTTTGCAAGACTTTCAGGCGGAATATTATCTTTAACAAAAGGAAAAAATACACTTGTTCCAATAAGCATAAAGAGTTTTTTAACCGGATATGAAAAAGCAAGAGATGCATTCGAAGAAGCAATAAATGACCTTGAAGGAGATTCTCCAGATTTTACTCCATCAGAGTTATCGGATTCGCTTTACAGAACAGGAGTTTGTCATAACTTTGGGGAATACATGATGCTTATAGTATTTATAGATCAAATGCAGGATGATTTATTTTATTTTGAACATGATGCATCCGAGCTTAGAAAAGTTGTGTTAAATGAGAGAGACGCTAGTAACATGGGAGATATAGAAAGGATAGGAAAATACATAGAAGAAGTTGGGGGCGTTTCTATAGAGTATAATGAAGTAGGGAAATACATTGAGGGTCGAAGCACTGGCAAAAAATATGTTCATGCGCTGCAGGATTCAAATGTTTTTGAAGAGATGCTGAAAAAATTTATGATTAAAATGGCGAGTATGCATGAGGATGAATTCTTGGAGAAATATTTCCTTGCATGCACAACTCTTAGAATTATTAATCCTGTTATCACAAGAAAGACTTACGAAAAAATTTACAATCATCAAATGCAACTTCTAAAAGAAGCAGGTTTCGAGTAACTCGACTAACTATTTTACTAAAATCAATGATTGTTGGGGTTATTTTTTTTTTTTTAGGAATAGTATTTCATTTTCTGTAGTTCTTTAGTGCATCAAAATAATCCTTCTCTAGAATGCCATATATTAATTCATCATGTATTTTTCTACTTGCTTTGGATATTACTGCTTGTCTTTTTATTCCTTCTTGTACTGCTCCAAATTTTTCTAGTAGTTTGCCAGAAGAGGGATTTCCTCCAAGAACTCCTGCTTCTATTCGTCTTAATTTGAGTGTGTTGAATGCATAATCTAGGACTGCTGCAAGTGCTTCAGAACCGTAGCCTTTTTTATGATAGTGGGTATTTAGCCAGTATCCTACCTCGGCTACACCCGAGGATTCTTTTATTCTCATTATACTTATTGCACCAATAACTTTTTTCTCTTCAGCAAGTTCTATGAGGAGGTCTATTGTGTCTTTTTTCTTCTTAGCACTTAGCCATTGTTTAGCATCTTTTTTTGCATAGGGGTGAGGAACTACGAGCAGCCACTTCGACACTTCTATATCTCCGATTCCCTCTGTTATGTCGTCGATGTCCTCTTTCTTGAGTGTTTTTTTGTTTTTTTCTCTTAGCACTAGCCTTTCTGTTTTTATTTTCATAGTTTCACCTTGTTGCATATCATCTATTTCAAGACTTCATCAACATCACGTCGAAGTCTCGTTTCATAGTCTGCGTTCTTCTCGGCTTCATGTTTCTCCTCTGAGAATACTTTGATGAGTGTTTTCACAATAGTTCTCTCGTCTAAGAAATCATTTTTTATTTGGTTTAAATGAGCAGTTATTACTTTGTCCTCTATTTCATCAGGTGTTGATTGCTCAGGTAGTACTTCAGAAAATTCCTGTGAAAATAATTTTGATGTGTTTTTCATGACGAAGTATGCGCCATTTTCATAAAGCGAGCTAACGACTCTATTCATGTCAATGTCTGATGTTTTTCCAGATGTTAATTTTCCATAAATTCTTAGAAGGATGATTTTATCTGTTGGTTTTATTCCATCTAGTTTCTCAGAGATTATTTTCTTTGCTTGAGTAATGTCTTTTCCATCGACACTAATAACAACAGCCAAAGATTCTTTTAGAACAATTTCTTTTCGAATTAATTTACCATCGTCGTAAATGAAGAATCCGCCGCAGCCAAGTTTCTCAAGTTCCGAGAAGCTCGCAGGGAATGTTGGTCCTGGATAAATTACGTTTTTGTATCCATCAAAGTTCTTGTTCTCGACGATATGCACGTGTCCTCCGGCATAATAATCAAATCCTCTTGGTAAGAAATCAAGTGAATAAGATTCCATTTCTTTCATGTAATCTGGTTTTAGTTCGTCGATGGATGTGTGGAACATGAATATTTTGAATCCTTTCTCGTGTTCAAGATTTGTTTTGTCGAGCGATTCATAATCTTTCCGATCAAGCATTCCTTTCTTTCCCATGACGCCGACAATCTTTGCGCCTGTTTTTTTATCTACGGAGAAATTTAGATGCAATTTTCCTTTCTCGTCAACATTGCCTTTCATTACATTCACGCCGAGCGCTGCTTCTTCGATTATGTCGAGCATTGTTTTTCCTGACGGTGAGAAGTCGTGGCTGCCCGCGATAAAGTATGTTGTTATTCCGTGTTCTTTTGCTTCTTTTAATTTTCGAACCACAAGTCGCACGTGATCTATCGATGGAAGTGCGGTATTAAAAAGATCGCCAGATATTAGTATGAAATCAACTTTTGAATGAATTGATTCGTCAATAGCCTCGAGAAATGCATCTAAACTAAGCTCTTTTAGTTTTGGATCACGCCACGATCCGACGTGAACATCTGCCATGTGTGCGAATTTCATTTTGTTTTTTTAAGATTTCTTTATTCTCCTAAAGTATCAGTCTAGTTATTTTCTTTAATATAAATGTGTTTTTGTTCACGTCTTCAGAATAGTTTTAGTAGTCGGTATAGTGCGCCGAGACCACGAGTCTTTGTACTGTGTTCTACTATATCTATTACGCTTTCAACTATGTCTTCATAGTATTTTGTTTTGTCTTTATTATTATCTATTATGTTCTTGACAAATCCTGCTTTTTTTTTATTATGAATAAGAATATCAACACTTTTTTTCATTTTTTCCTCAAATAATTTATTTTCAAGAGTTCTAGATTCTGCACAGTGGATTGTTTCTACTCTTTTTTTGTCATCTATGTCTTGGAGTTTTATCTCTTTGAATGAATACAGATCATTCTTTTTTGTTACCTCGAAGAATTTTAGCAAGCCAGTATCATAATAAGTTTTTAGTGTGCTGTAAATTCCATATTTTATTTTTGGTGCGATGAAATAGATGTTACCGTCAAATTTTGAGATGTAGTTAAGATAATTCATCAGCTGCGCGCATATTGCTCTCGTCTGGTAATTTGTTGCTTTGAGTTCTATTCCTATTGGTGTGCTTTCTTTTTTTGCAACTATATCTATTCTTCCGCTCTCGAATTTATACTCTGCTTCTAAAAATTCGAGTTCTGAATCTATTTTTCTGAGATTTTCCCCTCTATTTCTAGTAAGATATTGCTGCAGTTGCAGTTCGTTTCCCGGCATGATATTACAGCAATCTTTAGGTTCTTATTTACTGCGCAAGATTATCCGTAAGTAATTCGAAAAAGAAAAAATAATGGAATAAAGAAAAAATGAGTTTTCAAAAATAATGTATTTACAATCCACCTGGCGGATGGAATGGTTTTGGCAGTTCGTAGGGTGTTTTCATCTCTAAATACTGTTTTATAACATCATGCAGTTTATATGTTGTTACCCACAAATCAGTTTTCAGAAAATCAATTTGTTTTGCGTATACGTGCCTAAAGAACCATCTGTGTATGAACGGATGTTTTAATAGTGGGTCTTTACGCCAGGCCATTTTGTAGTCTAGCATTAAATATCCTTTGCTTCGTATTATTATGTCTCCTGAATTTGTTTTCATTTTTTGGCCCTTTATTGTGACTTCTTTTGTTCCCATGTTCAGTGTTATGAAATCAAGCTTTAGAAAGAACTTGTAGAAGTTGCTGTTTCTAGGAGTGTGTTCGCATCGCCACCAGATGCTATGTTCCATATTTCCACTTTGGAGAATTCTTTGAAGATAAAGTGTTTCAACCCTCTCATCCTTTGTTAGCTCGTTTGTAGTGGCGGGATAGAATTCGTGCAACATCATCCAGTCATGAATCATCTTATAGAGATTCTTTAAGTGAAATACATCCTCTTTTTCTATTTCGAACTCAGCAACAGAAAACGTATAGTCCTTATCTGCTGGATCATCTGGATAAAAATGTAGGTCTGGCATGATACCTCTTTTTTATGCGTTGTGTTTATTCGGCAGTTATCGGTTATTTTCCTACCTTTTTCGCATTTATCAATGAAATTTATTTTACTATATAAAAACTTTTTTGCTTTATTAATGTTTATGAATAGTATACAGTAACATATAGCTAAGGACATAAATAAGTTATAGTGCCTTGCTCGCTACTTAATGAACACATTTATTGCACTAGACTCGGAACACAATGATTACAAACATCTTCCGGCGAGCGCACTATTAAGACACTATTGTCCTTAACTAATAAGCAGAAAACAATATAAATTGATACAAAGCATAAGCTTTTTATATTATTAACTGTATTTGATTAAAGAGGTGAGTGGTCTGTTCGATATAATTACTGTCGGAAGCAATACTCTAGATGTTTTTGTCGAGACAAAAGCGGAATTCGTCGATGTAACAATTCACGTTAAAGGTAAAAGGACAAAAAAAGAGCGATGCATGGCATATCCACTAGGAGCCAAAATTCTTATAAAAGAACTCGACTTTGAAATAGGCGGAGGCGGTACGAATACTGCGGTTTCATTCTCAAGACTCGGACTTAAAACTGCTTACCTTGGTAAGATAGGTCATGATAACAGTGGAATTCAAGTCTATAATTTGTTGCACAAGGAAAACATAGAATTCCTAGGTTCATTCGGACAAAGGACAGGATTCTCAGTAGTGCTTGACTCACAAGCAGAGGATAGGACAATACTAACATTCAAAGGATGCAATGATGAATTTGATCTCAAAGAAATAAACAAGAAACTACTAAATACAAAGTGGTTTTATTTTAGTTCTATGATGAATTCTAGCTTAGATTCATTAGATAAGCTTGCGCATTTTGCAAATAAGAAAAAAATCAAAGTTGCATTCAATCCATCAAAATACTTGATTGAAAAAGGAAAGAAACAAATCCACGATATACTTCTTAATACAAACGTGCTCATACTAAACAAAGAAGAGGCGCAGACACTATCAGGAAAGACATCTACGAATGACATATTAGTGTATCTAAAAAGATATGCAAAAGACTACGTAATTGTTACTGATGGACGAGCAGGATGCTCGTGCTATGATGGAAAAATGGTTTATTCTGCAGTACCAAAAAAGAATTTGCATGTAGTTGAAACAACAGGTGCAGGTGACGCTTTTGCCTCAGCATTCACGGCAGCTCTAATTCAAAAAAAGGATATTAAAACAGCAATAAAAATGGCTATGTTGCAATCAGAGTCAGTAATTCAGTATAAAGGTGCTAAAAACATATTGTTGACAAAAAAACAGATGGCGCAAGTACTTAAACTAGATAATAGGTTGATAAAAAGTGAAATATTAAATTCAACAAATAATAATTCAGTTAAAACTTTGAAAAAAAGAAGAAAAAGTAAATAAAATATATATGATAAACAAAAATAGATAAAGAAAT